>CAYYWV010000137.1:0-5714 GCA_964475385.1 uncultured Alphaproteobacteria bacterium
GGCAAGACCGCGGTGGTCGAAGGTCTCGCGATCCGCATCGCCAACGGCGACGTTCCCGAAAGCCTCAAGGACAAGCGCCTGCTCGCGCTCGACCTTGGCGCGCTGATCGCGGGCGCCAAGTTCCGCGGCGAGTTCGAGGAGCGCCTCAAGGCCGTGCTTTCCGAGATCACCGCCTCGGAGGGCGAGGTGGTTCTGTTCATCGACGAGCTGCATACCCTGGTCGGGGCCGGCGCGGCCGAAGGCGCGATGGACGCCTCGAACCTGTTGAAACCGGCGCTCGCCCGCGGCGAGCTCCACTGCGTCGGCGCGACCACGCTCGATGAGTATCGCAAGCACATCGAGAAGGACGCCGCGCTCGCGCGCCGCTTCCAGCCGGTGTTCATCGCCGAGCCCACGGTCGAGGACACGATCTCGATCCTGCGCGGTCTGAAAGAGAAGTACGAGCTTCACCACGGGGTGCGGATCGCCGATTCGGCGATCGTCGCCGCGGCGACGCTGTCGAACCGCTACATCACCGACCGCTTCCTGCCCGACAAGGCGATCGACCTCGTCGACGAGGCGGCGAGCCGCAAGCGGATGGAGGTCGATTCGAAGCCCGAGGAGCTCGACGAGCTCGACCGCCGGATCATTCAGCTCAAGATCGAGCGCGAGGCGCTCAAGAAAGAGGACGATCCCGCCTCCAAGGAACGGCTCGCCAAGCTCGAACGCGAGCTGGCCGACCTCGAACAGAAGAGCGCCGAGCAGAACGCGGCCTGGCAAGCCGAGCGCGAGCGCGTCGCCCAGGCCCAGAAGATCAAGGAGAAGCTCGACGCCGCCCGCAGCGAGCTCGAGATCGCCCAGCGCAACGGCGACCTCGCCCGCGCCGGCGAGATCGCTTACGCCGTGATCCCCGAGCTCGAGCGCGAGCTCGAAGCGGCCGAGGCCGCCAAGAAGGAGCGCATGGTCCACGAGGAGGTCACCGCCGACGACATCGCCGGCGTGGTCTCGCGCTGGACCGGGATTCCGGTCGAACGCATGCTCGAAGGCGAGCGCGAGAAGCTCCTCCATATGGAAGAGAAGCTGCGCGCCCGGGTGGTCGGCCAGGACGAGGCGGTTTCCGCGGTCTCGAACGCGGTCCGTCGGGCGCGGGCCGGGCTCCAAGACCCGAACCGGCCGCTCGGCTCGTTCATGTTCCTCGGCCCCACCGGAGTCGGCAAGACCGAGCTCTGCAAGGCGCTCGCCGAGTTCCTGTTCGACGACGAGCACGCGCTTTTGCGCATCGACATGTCGGAGTACATGGAGCGCCACGCGGTCGCCCGGCTGATCGGCGCGCCGCCCGGCTACGTCGGCTACGAGGAAGGCGGCGCGCTGACCGAAGCGGTGCGGCGCAGGCCCTATCAGGTGATCCTGTTCGACGAGGTCGAGAAGGCGCACGCCGACGTGTTCAACGTGCTCTTGCAAGTCCTCGACGATGGACGGTTGACCGACGGCCAGGGGCGCACGGTCGACTTCCGCAACACGTTGATCGTGCTGACCTCGAACCTGGGCAGCGAGTACCTCGCGGCTCTGCCCGAGGGCGAGAGCTCGGCCAAGGCCCGCCCCCAGGTGATGGAAGCGGTGCGCGCCGCCTTCCGGCCCGAGTTCCTCAACCGGCTCGACGAGATCATCCTGTTCAACCGCCTGAACCGCGAGCACATGAAGGCGATCGTCGACATCCAGATCGAGCGGCTCCGGGCGCGGCTCGCCGAGCGGCACGTCACGCTCGAGCTCGACCAGTCGGCGCGCGAGTGGCTGGCCACGGCGGGCTACGATCCGGTCTACGGCGCGCGCCCGCTCAAGCGCACGATCCAGCGCTATGTCCAGAACCCGCTCGCGACCATGATCCTCGAAGGCGAGGTCGCCGACGGCGACACGGTCACGGTCACCGCCCGCGACGGCGGGCTTGCGATCAACGGCGAGCTCGTCGAAGCGGCGTAAGCGGGGATGCGCGCAGAACTCCGGCGGGGGCGCTTCGGCGCCCCCGTTTTTATGTTTGGGGCGGTTTACGGGGCCGGCAGGCTGGCGAGAAAGTCCGCGACCGCCTCGATCGCCGCGGCGAGGTTCTGATCGAGCGTGCGGCCCGCGCTTTTGCGCGGCGCGAAGCTGTGGTCTCCGTCCTCGATCCAGGCCACGCGCACCGCGTCCGAGAGCGCATAGCCCGCCACCTCGTCCCTGCCGCCGAGCGCATCGCGGGTTCCCTGGACGATCAGCGTCGGGGTTCGGATCGTCGCGAGATGATCGATGCGCGCGCCTGCGGGCCGGCCCGGGGCGTGAAAGGGGAAGCCGAGGCAGACCAGGCCGCGCGCGCCCGTCTCGTCGGCGATCAGGCTCGCGATGCGTCCGCCCATCGACTTGCCGCCGATCACGAGCCCAGCGCCCCCGCCGAGGGCGGCGATCGCCTCGCGCCACGTCTCGATCAAGACCGAGGGGCGATCGGGCGGGCGGCGCCGGCCGTCGATGCGGCGCGCCTCCATGTAAGGAAAGGCGAAGCGCGCGATGCGCGCCCCGCGTCCGGCGAGGCCTTGGGCGATTCGGTTCATGAACGGGCTGTCCGGCCCTGCGCCCGCGCCGTGGGCGAGAACGAGGGTGGGCCGGGCGCTCTCGGAGCCGTCGAACAGGAACCGAGGCACCGTCCGGCCGCCGGCTTCAGCAGGCGCCGTCGGGGGCCTCTCCCCGCCGGCCGCGCGTGAACAAGACGTTGGCGGCGTCCCGGCACCCGGCGGCCGGAGCCGCGGTCGCTTTCCGGGTATCGGGTGCTGGCGTATCCGGTATCGGCGCGTCCGTCGCCGGCGATGCCGGGCCTTCAGCGACGATGTGGGTCAGCGGCAGCGAGGCGAGCACCCGTTCGATCCTCTGGCGTTCGGCCTGAAAAGCGGCGAGCGCGTCGCCCTTGAGCTTAATCCCGGACGGCATCCGGACCTTGAGCGGGTTGATCTGACGTCCGGCGCGCAGCACCTCGTAGTGGAGATGCGGTCCAGTCGATCGCCCTGTGCTGCCGACATAGCCGATCACCTGGCCCTGCTTGACCCGTTTGCCCGGGCGGATGCCCTTGGCGATCCGGTTCATATGCGCGTAGGCGGTCGCGTAGCCGCCGCGATGCCGGATGCGCACATAGCGTCCGTAAGTCGAGAACCAACCGGCGCGCTCGACCACGCCGTCGCCGGCGGCGAAGATCGGCGTGCCCCGCGGCGCGGCGAAGTCGACGCCCCGGTGGATCCGTGTATACCCGAGGATCGGATGCTTGCGCTTGCCGTAGCGCGAGGACAGCCGGGCGCCGTTGATCGGGGTGCGTAGAAGCGCTTTGCGCACGCTTTGCCCGCTCGCATCGAAGTAGTCGACCTTTCCGTTCGGCGGCGCATAGCGATAGATCTCGATTCGCTCGCCGCTCAAGGTCAGCGCGCCGTAAAGCACATTTCCGGCGCGCACCGGCGTTCCGGCGTCGTCGAGGTAGCGCTCATACAGAATGTCGAAGCTGTCGCCGCGCTGGATATCGCGCTGGAAGTCCACGTCGAAGCTGAAGGCGCGGATGAACTCCATCAGCGCCGCTTGCGGCACGCCGGCCGCATTGGCCGCCTGATAAAGGCTCGAATCGATGCGTCCGCCGGCGTGGACGACCTCGCGAGCGAGGGGCACCGCGACGGCGCGGGCGGCGAAGCCCCCGCTCTCGGTGCGCCGGGCCTCGATGCTCCGCCCGGGCTCGAGCGCGAGCGAAAGGCTGAACAGGCTTTCGGGTCTGGCCGGCGTGCCGTCGGCCTCTTTCCCGGGGGCGAAGGCGACGGTCAGCCGCTGCCCGGTCTGGAGCCGGCGGGGGTCGAACAGGGGGCGCATCGCCTCGACCGCGGCGCTCGCCTCGACAGGGTTCGAGCCCGCGCGGCGCAGCGCGTCCATCAGGGTGTCGCCCTTGCCGATGCGGAGCTCGCGCTCGATCATTCGCGCGGGCGGGGGGGCGAAAGCGATCGGCTTGGGCGGCGGGAACAACGCGGCGAGCAGGGGCTGGTCGGCCTCTTCCGTAACGAACCGGCCATCGTTCTTCCGCCCGGCGACGAGGTAACGGTCGCGCCCCAAAGCGAGGCTGACCGCGGCGAGCCGCGGGCGGGAGGCGACGCCGTCAACGGGCGCGAAGGCGACCGTGACCTCCTGGTCGATCTGGAGGCGGCGGAGATCGAACTTGCGGCCGATCGCAACCACAGCGGCCTCGGCGTCGCGTCGGCTCGCGCCTGCGCGGCGGAGCATGAGCGAAAGCGTGTCGCCTTTGCGCGCGCGCAGGGTCTTCTTCTCGCTGGGAACGCGGGTTCCGTCGGCCGGCGGCGTCTCGGCGGACGCAGGCTCGGAGACGCGTTTGGCGACCGCGCGCGGGGCCAGGGCCGCCGTCTCGACGGGACGAGGCGTTGCGGCGGCCGAGCGCGGGCTCTCGGCTTTTTCAGCCGTGGTCTTTTCAGGCGCGCCAGCCTCGGCCGGGGCCGGCGTTTGCGCTTTCGCCGGCGGGGCGTTCGACGCCGCTCCGGACGGCGTTGCGGTTTCCGTAGGCGCTGTCGCCGTAGAGGCGGAAGTGGAGGTAGAGGGCGCGATCACGGCCGGGATCAAAGGCGCGCGCGCGCGCGTCGCTCGGAACCCGCCGCTCGAGCGCCGCGCCGCGACCAGATAGCGGTTCGAACCCAGCGCGAGACTGACCGCTGCGAGCCTTTTGCCGTTTCCCTTCGGCCGGGGCTCGAAGGCGACCGTGACCTCCTGGCCGACTTTGAGCCGGCGCATGTTGTAGAGCCGCTCGAACGCGGCGCTCGCCCGCAGCGCTTCGCGGCGGTCGCCGCCGGCGCGCACGACGGCGGAAATCAGCGTTTCGCCCTTGCGCAGACGGACCGTGAGGTGGGGCGCGTCCTCGATGCGGGCCGGCGCGATGCCGGCGGTTCCATCGAAGGGCGTAGAGGCTTCGGTCGCGATGAACCGGTCGCCCTTGCGGTAGGCGACGACGAAGCGGTCGCGCTCGACCGAAAGGTTGAGCGCGGCGAGCCGCGTCCGCGCCTCGGACCCTGCGGGCGCGAAGACGACGGTCAGCCTCTGGCCGGCGCGCAGGCGGCGGGGATCGAACCGGCTGCGAAGCGCGGCGAGCGCCGCCTCGGTTTCGGCGGGCGCGCCGCCCGCGGCGCGGACGAGCGCGCTCAACGTGTCGCCGGGCGCGATCCGATAGCGAACGATGCGCTTTTCGGTCGCCGCAGCGGCCCGATCCGCGCCGCTGTCCTGGGTCGCGAGAGCGATTGCGCGAAATGGAGAAGGCGGTTTCGGAAGCGGGGCGATCCCGGCCAAGGCCGGCGCGGCGAGCGCGGCCCCGAAAACCACTGCGGCCGCCCAGGCCGCGAACCGTCCTTTCCGATCGGACGGTCGGCTCGTCGTTCGAGCCTTGGTCTTGAATGTCGTCGCCGCGCGCGTCGCCGGGCGAAGGATGCTCACGCTTCAGCCCCCCTTGACCTGCCGTCGATGATGATCCCCAGCCCCCAGGCGTCCCGCGCGCCGGCGCGATCGCGGCAACCTTGCAAGGAGCCCCTGGTTTTGTCAATGGAATCCTAGGCTTCCTGCGTTGAAACTCGGTTAAGACGAGGCCGGTCCGGAGAATCCGCCCTCTCCTGCGCGAAGGGGCGCGAAGTTGTATTGACACCTGGGGCTATAGGACTTAAGTAGGTCGGCGGATTTGGGGCGCGCGG
>CAYYWV010000138.1:0-5545 GCA_964475385.1 uncultured Alphaproteobacteria bacterium
CGTTCAACGACGCCGTTGAAAGGGCAAGGTCAACCTGATAGGTTCCGCCGCGAAGGCCGGTTCCCGGATTCCCTCAGGTTCATAAGGATGAAGATCAACGGAAACGCGATCCGTCCCGGCATGGTGATCGAGCACCAGGGCCGGCTGTGGCGGGCGACCAAGATCGCGCACACCCAGCCCGGCAAGGGCGGCGCCTATCTTCAGGTCGAGCTGCGCGACCTGCGCGACGGCACCAAGCTCAACGAGCGGTTTCGCGCCTCCGAGAGCGTCGAGCGCGTCCGCCTCGACGAGAAGGACTACCAGTTCCTCTACGCCGACGGCGACCTGCTGACCTTCATGGACACCGACACCTACGACCAGATCTCGCTGCCGAGCGGCATGGTCGGGGACCAGCTCCCCTTTCTTCAGGACGGGATGATGGTCACCGTGCTCAGCCACGAGGGCGAGCCGATCTCGGTCCAGCTTCCCGATACGGTCGTCCTCGAGGTCGCTGAGACCGAGGCCGTGGTCAAGGGCCAGACCGCCGCCTCGTCGTATAAGCCGGCGATCCTGGAGAACGGGGTCCGCACCACGGTGCCGCCGCATATCGAGGCCGGCACGCGGATCGTCGTCAGCACCGCCGACGGCAGCTATCGCGAACGCGCGCGCGACTGAACGCCGCGCGAACATGGCCGTCCGCTCCGCCATCGTCACCGTGATGATCCAGGCGGCCTTCAAGGCCGCGCGGGGCTTGATCCGCGACTTCGGCGAGGTCGAGAACCTCCAGGTCTCGCGCAAAGGGCCGGCCGATTTCGTCTCGACCGCGGACTTGCAGGCCGAGAAGATCCTGCGCCGCGAGCTCGCCCGCGCCCGGCCCGACTACGGCTTCCTTCTCGAAGAGGGCGGCGCGGTGGCGGGCGACGACGCCGAGCGGCGCTGGATCGTCGATCCTCTCGACGGCACCCTCAACTTCCTGCACGGCATCCCGCACTTCTGCATCTCGATCGCCTGCGAGCACCACGGCGAGATCGTCGCCGGGGTGATTTACGACCCGCTGCGCGACGAGCTGTTTCGCGCCGAACGCGGCGGCGGCGCCTTTCTCAACGACCGCCGGCTCAGGGTTTCGTCGCGAAGCAAGCTCTCCGAATCGGTGATCGCGACCGGGATTCCGTGGCACGGCCGCGAGGGGCACCCCGAGTATCTCGCCCAGATGGAGGCGGTGATGGGCGTCTGCGCCGGCATCCGCCGGCTGGGATCGGCGGCGCTCGATCTCGCCTATGTCGCGGCGGGCCGCTACGAAGGATTCTGGGAGCCCGCGCTCGCGCCTTGGGACATCGCCGCGGGCGTCCTGATCGTGCGCGAGGCCGGCGGTTACGTGACCGAGATCGACGGCGGCGCGAACGTTCTCGGCTCGGGCGACGTGCTCGCCGCCAACGACCGCCTTCACGATCGCCTGCGCGCGCTGATCGCCGGGGCCGGCGGGCGCTGATCTCAGACAGCGAACGGATCGCCGCAATCGTTCTCCCGGCAATCGTTCTCCTGACCGACTGCATGCCCGCCTTGTTCTCGCCATAACCGTGGGCTATGGTGCCGCGGCGGCGAACAACGAAACATCCCGCAAGCGCGCCGACGATGAACTGCAGAGGACGACAGCCATGCCGCACCGGACCCGCATGATGCGGGGGCCGGGTCGTACGCTGCACCGCCAGGTTCTGGCGGCGACCGGCGGGCTCGCCTTCGCCGCGCTGGTGGCGAACGCGCCTTTGAGGGCCGAGCCGGTGGTCGTCGGCGGCAGCGGCCTGCCGCCGGTCGAGGTCCATCTCGACGTCCTCGACAAGCTGGGACCGCCGCCGGGGCCGAAGCTTGGCCGCCTCCCCCCGCCGGGTAGGGTGCCCCCCGTGGTGGTGGAGATCAACCGCCTGCCGCCGCCGGGCGCCAAGCCCGCCGCGACGCCGAAGCTAAGCCTTGCGCCCGCGCCGCCCATCGCGCCGGCGCCGCCGCCGCCGAAGGTCGCGATCGCGCCGGCGCCGCCGCCTCCACCGCCCAAGATGGCCCCGCCCGCGCCCGCGAAGGCGCTCGAGACGGCGACAGAGACGGCCGCGGTCGAGGCCCCGGCGAGCGCGCCCCCGGCGACGATCGCACCGCCGCCTGCGGCGGCGACGCCCGCGCCTGCGTCCACGCCCGTTCCCGCGCCTTCGCCGGAACTCCCGGCCGCGCCGTCTGCTCCGGCTGCGCCCAGCGTGACCGAAATGCCGGCCCCGCCTGAATCGCCGCCGATTCCGCCCGCAACCGCCGAAGCCCCCGGGCCGGTTCCGCCGACTCCGCCGACGACGCCATCCGTTTCCGAACAACCCGCGCCCAAGACCGCGGTTGCGCCCGCGGAGACCAAGACCGCGGCGCTCACCCCGCCCGCCAGCGCGCCCGCGAGCGCGGCGCCAGGCGCGCCGCTTCGCATCGCGTTCCCCGCCCAGTCGGCCAAGCTGCCGCCGGCCGCGACCGAAGAGCTCGCCGCGCTCGCCCGACGGATGAAGGAATCGGACGAGATGCGCGTCCAGGTCAAGGCCTACGCCAGCGCGAACGGCGGCAGCGCGAGCGCGGCCCGGCGGCTCTCGCTTTCGCGCGCGCTCGCCGTGCGCGCCTTCCTGATCGATCAGGGCATTCGCAGCACCCGGATCGACGTGCGCGCGCTGGGCAGCCGGGTCGAGGACGGCGGGCCGCTCGATCGGGTCGACGTCATCCTTTCGGGAGGCTGAACGCCATGGCGACCGTGGTGGCCGTAGGAACCGGTCCGGCGATGACGCGGCCGCAGATCTTCCTTACCCGCATGGTGGTGTTCCTCGCCATCGTGGTGGTGGTGATCGGCGTGCTGTTCGACATGATCGAGCGCGCCTTTCTGTCCAATCCGCTTCTCAACGGGCTGATCGTGGGCGTCCTGTTCTTGGGAATCGCCTACATCTTCCGTCAAGTTCTGCGGCTTTACCCTGAGGTCCGCTGGATCGAGGACTTCCGCCGCGACCAGCCCGGGCTTTCGGTCCAGACGCCGCCGCGCCTTCTGTCGCCGATGGCGGCGATGCTTGGCGAGCGCGCGGGCCGGCTGACGCTTTCGGCGCTTTCGATGCGCACGCTTCTCGACGGGATCAGCGCCCGGCTCGACGAATCGCGCGACATCTCGCGCTATCTGATCGGGCTTCTGATCTTCCTCGGCCTTCTCGGCACCTTCTGGGGGCTGCTCGAGACCGTCCAGTCGGTGGGCGGCGTGGTCCAGAGCCTGAGCGTCGGCGAAGGCGACGTGGCCGCCATCTTCCAAGACCTCAAGAACGGCCTTCAGGCTCCGCTTTCGGGCATGGGCACGGCGTTCTCGTCGTCGCTGTTCGGGCTCGCGGGCTCGCTGGTTCTCGGCTTTCTCGACCTCCAGGCGAGCCAGGCCCAGAACCGCTTTTACAACGACCTCGAGGAGTGGCTCTCGAGCCTGACGCGGCTGACCTCCTCGTCGGCATTGGTCGAAGGCGGGCAGTCGATTCCGGCCTATGTCAACGCGCTTCTCGAACAGACCGCCGACAACCTCGAAAGCCTCCAGCGCACGCTCGCGCGCAGCGAGGAAAGCCGCATCTCGGCGGACAACAACCTCATGAACCTGACCGAGAAGCTCGCCACGCTCACCGACCAGATGCGGGCCGAGCAGACGCTGATGGTCAAGCTGGTCGAGAACCAGATGGACATGAAACCGCTTATCCAGCGGCTCAACGACCTCCTGTCCGGCCCCATAGGCGGGATCGACGAAGCGACCGCCGCGCATATCCGCAACATCGACGTCTACATGACGCGGCTTCTCGAAGAGACGGTCGCCGGCCGCACCCAGTTGATCGACGAGCTTCGCAGCGAGCTCAAGCTCCTCGCCCGCACGGTCGCCGCGCTCCGCGAAAGCGGCGCCCGCTAGGGGCGGTTCCGGCCGATGCGCGTCCGCCGCACGCCGCGCACCAACGAGATCTGGCCCGGCTTCGTCGACGCCTTGTCGACGCTTTTGATGGTGATCATCTTTCTCTTGGTCGCCTTCATGCTGGCCCAGTACTTTCTCACCGTCGCGCTGTCGGGCCGCGACGAGGCGCTCGAGCGGCTCAACCGCCAGGTCGCCGAGCTCTCCGATCTGCTGTCGCTCGAACGCAAGGCCAACGCCGAGCTGCGTCTGAACGTGGCCCAGCTTTCGGCCGAGCTGCAAAGCTCGACCGCCGCGCGCGACGCGCTCACCCAGAAGCTCGCCGCCGCGGCCGAGGCGCGCGACGCGCTCCAGAAACGGCTCGACGGCGTGCTCGCCGAGCGCGACGCCCTTCAGAAGCGTCTCGCCAGCGTGCTCACCGAGCGCGACGCCCTCGATCTCAGGCTCAGCAAGGTCGAAGACCGGGCGCGCGAGGCCGAAGCCCAAGCCGAGGCGCTGCGCCAGGCGCTCGCCGAGGCCGACAAGACCATCGAGGCCGACCGCGAAACCATCAAGCTCAAGCTCGCCGAGCTCGCCAGCCTGCGCCAGGACATCGCGGCGCTGCGCAAGGTCCGCGCCGAGCTCGAAGGCCAGGTCAGCCAGCTCGCCGCCGCCCTCGACCAGAACCGCGAGAAGCTCGCCGCCGCCGAGAAGGACGTCGCCGCGCTCAAGGAGCGCAACCGCGTCCTCGTGGTCGACCTCAGCGCCAAGGAGACCGCGCTCTCCGAGGCCAAGAGCGCGCTCACCGCGATCCGCGCCGATTACACCAGCCTGCGCGACCGCTCGAAGGCGCTCGAAGCCCGCCTCGCCGATGAGGCCGAGCGCACGGCGCTCGCCCAGAAGGAGATCAAGGACCGCGAGATCCGCATCGAGGAGCTTCGCCTCGCCCTTCAGCAAAGCGACGCCGAGCTCGCCTCGCAGCGCAAGCTCACCAACAAAGCCCAGGCCCAGGTGGAGCTTCTCAACCGACAGATCGCCGCGCTCCGCGCCCAGCTCGCCCGGATCGAGAAAGCGCTCGAGGTCGCCGAAGCCAAGGCCGAGGAGCAGAAGACCGTGATCGCCAACCTCGGCAAGCGGCTCAACCTCGCGCTCGCCGGCAAGGTCGAGGAGCTGCAACGCTATCGGTCCGAGTTCTTCGGTCGCTTGCGCGAGGTGCTCGGCGACCGGCCGGGAATTCGGATCGAAGGCGACCGCTTCGTCTTCCAGTCCGAGGTTTTGTTCGCCTCGGGCTCGGCCGAGCTCGGCGAGGAAGGCCAGGCCCAGCTCGCCCAGCTCGCCGACACCTTGCTCGCACTCTCCAAGAAGATCCCCAAGGATCTGCCCTGGATCCTCAGGGTCGACGGGCACACCGACAAGATCCCCATCCACACCGCCGAGTTCCCCTCGAACTGGGAGCTTTCGACCGCGCGCGCGATCTCGGTGGTGCGCTACCTCATCAGCCGCGGCGTGCCGCCCAACCGCCTCGCCGCCACAGGCTTTGGCGAGTTCCAGCCGATCGACCCGCGCGACGACGAGATCGCGCTGCGCCGCAACCGCCGGATCGAGCTCAAGCTGACGACGCGGTGAACGTAATCGACGAAAAGGCCGCGGCCG
>CAYYWV010000139.1:0-5520 GCA_964475385.1 uncultured Alphaproteobacteria bacterium
CGGCCGCGGCTTCGCATTGACCGGGGCCGCGGAATCGCCTAATCCCGGGGGCGCGCGCCGGCCCGCGCGCGAAGGCCGGCCACGACCCTGGAGAGAGGACCGAAACGCCATGCCCCCGCACAACGCCGTCACGGTGGTCGATCATCCGCTGGTCCAGCACAAGCTGACCCTGATGCGCCGCCGCGAAACCCCGACCGCCGACTTCCGCCGCCTCTTGCGCGAGATCAGCCTGCTGCTCGCCTACGAGGTGCTGCGCGATCTGCGGCTGACCACGCAGACCATCGAGACCCCGCTCGCGACCATCGAAGCGCCGCTTCTCGAGGGCAAGAAGCTCTGCCTGGTCTCGATCCTGCGCGCGGGCAACGGCATTCTCGACGGCATGCTCGACCTCGTGCCGTCGGCGCGGGTGGGCCATATCGGGCTCTACCGCGACCCCGAGACGCTCCAGCCCGTCGAATACTACTACAAGGTGCCCGACGCGCTTGCGAGCCGCGAGGTGGTGGTGGTCGATCCCATGCTGGCGACCGGAAACTCGGCGGTCGCCGCGGTCGCCCGGCTCAAACGCGACGACGCGCGCTCGATCCGCTTCGTCTGCCTGCTCGCCGCGCCCGAAGGGATCGAGGCCTTCGCGCAGGCCCATCCCGACGTGCCGATCTTCACCGCCGCGGTCGACGACTGCCTCAACGATCACGGCTACATTGTCCCCGGCCTCGGCGACGCCGGCGACCGGGTCTACGGCACCAAGTAAACGGCGCGCAAGGAAACGGCCGCTCTACAGCCCCTCGCCCGGGCTTTCGAGCGCGTGCAAGGTAAGCTCGCGGGTGATGTAGTCGTAAGCCTCGTCCACCGAATCGGTGCGGAAGAACAGGTCGAGGTCCGCCTTGCCGATGGTCCCGTAGCGGGCGAGCGCGTCGAAGTCGATCACCTCGCGCCAGAACGCATCGCCGAACAGGACGATCGGCATCCGCTTCTTGATCTTGAGGGTCTGGACCAGGGTCAGCACCTCGAACAGCTCGTCGAAGGTGCCGAAGCCGCCCGGGAAAACGACGATCGCCTTGGCGAGGTAGGTGAACCAGAACTTGCGCATGAAGAAGTAGTGGAACTCG
The DNA here is from genome assembly GCA_964475385.1 of uncultured Alphaproteobacteria bacterium. Classification (GTDB taxonomy): domain Bacteria; phylum Pseudomonadota; class Alphaproteobacteria; order JAAXGF01; family JAAXGF01; genus CAYYWV01. The sequence goes on from CAYYWV010000139.1 coordinate 1,107, forward strand.
AAGGCGAGCTCGTGGGTCACGAAGGCGTTGGCGAACTCGTTGATCGGAAGCGAGATCGCGAGCCCGACGTTGAGCCCCTTGGCCTCGGAGGCGCCGCGGTTGGCCGCCTCCATGATGCCGGGGCCGCCGCCGGTGCAGACCACGAAGCGGCGCTTGCCGTCCTTCAAGCCCTTCGACCACTCGGTGAGTCGGCGGGCGAGCGCGCGGGCGTCCTCGTAGTAGCGCGACATCTCGAGCCACATCTCGGCCTCGGCCACGTCGCCGCCTGATTCGCGCGCCTCGGCGAGCCTTCGCTCGGCCACGTCGCGCGGCGGAATCCGGGCCGAGCCCTGGAAGACGATGGTGTCCTCGATATGGAAATGCGCGAACCGCGAGGCGGGCTCGAGGTACTCGGCGAGAATGCGCAAAGGCCGGCCGTCGCGGCTGTTGAGAAAGGCCTCGTTTCGGTAAGCCTTGGGCGCGCGCGTGGGTTTGTCGGTCATGCCTCGCTCACCCTTTCTTGGATTTGGGAAAGGGACGATCCCGAATTTTAAGGTAGCGCGCTTTCGCGAAGGTTACGACGGCGAAGGCCGGGTGAAATCGACCCACTCGGGCCGGCCATCGAGATGAAGCCGGGATTGCGCGGGCGCGGCCTCGGCGATCACCCGGCCGCGGCGGACCACGAAGAGTCGGGTCGCGCGCAAGCGGATCGCCTCGACCGGATCGTGGGCCTGCAAGACCACGAGATCGCCGTGACGGCCGGGCGCGATTCCATAGCCTTCGAGGCCGAGGAGCCGGGCGGCGTTCTCGGTCACGGCGGCGAAGCAGGCGCGCATCGCGTCCTGCCCGGTCATCTGGGCGACGTGGAGTCCCATATGGGCGACTTCGAGCATGTCGGCCGAGCCGAGCCCGTACCAGGGGTCCATCACGCAGTCCTGGCCGAAGGCCACCGTGAGCCCCGCCGCCATCAGCTCGGGCGCTCGCGTCAGGCCGCGGCGCTTGGGATAGCTGTCGTGGCGGCCCTGGAGGGTGATGTTGATCAGCGGATTGGCGATCACCCCGAGATCGGCCTCAGCCATCAGCGGAATCAGCTTGCTGACGTAGTAGTTGTCCATTGAGTGCATGGACGTGAGGTGCGAGCCCGTGACCCGGCCCTGAAGGCCCAAGCGCACCGTCTCGGCGGCCAGCGTCTCGACGTGGCGCGAGTGGGGATCGTCGGATTCGTCGCAGTGCATGTCGACGCGAAGCCCCCGCTCGGCCGCGATCTCGCAAAGCGCGCGGATCGAGGCCGCGCCGTCGGCCATGGTGCGCTCGAAATGCGGGATGCCGCCGACCACGTCGACCCCGCGGTCGAGCGCGCGGGCGAGCTGCTCGACCGCGCCGGGAGAGCGAAGGTAGCCGTCCTGGGGGAAGGCGACGAGCTGGAGGTCGAGATAAGGCGCCACTTGGCGCTTGACGTCGAGCAGCGCGTCGACCGCGAGAAGGCGCGGGTCGCAGATATCGACATGGCTGCGGATCGCGAGGATCCCGCGCGCCACCGCCCAGTCGCAGTAGGCGAGCGCGCGGGCGACGATCGCCTCGTGGGTGAGACGGGGCTTGAGCTCGCCCCAAAGCGCGATGCCTTCGAGCAGGGTGCCCGACTGGTTGAGCCGCGGCTGGCCGAGGCTCAAGGTCGAGTCCATGTGGAAGTGGGAATCGACGAAAGGCGGCGCGACCAGCCACCCGGCGGCGTCGATCTCGCGCCCGGCCTCGGCCTGAAGCGCGGGCTCGACCGCGGCGATCCGCCCTTTCTCGATCCCGATGTCGAGGCCCCGGCGGCCGTCGGGCAACGTCGCGTTGCGGACGATCAGGTCCATCGCCATCGCCTTAACGCTCCTCTCTGCGGAAGGGAACGAGCAGCGCCGCCGGCGCGCGGGCCGTGCGGGCGAACACCGCCATCGCCACGATGGTGACCAGGAACGGCAGCATCAGGAAGATCTGGTACGGCACGTCGATCGCGCCGCTCGATTGCAGGCGGAGCTGAAGCGCGTCCACGCTTCCGAACAGAAGGGCCGCCACCGCCACCCGCCAGGGATCCCACTGGCCGAGAACGACGAGCGCGATCGCGACCCAGCCGCGGCCCGAAATCACGCCGAAGGTGAAGGCGTTGAACTGGGCGAGCGAGAGGTACGCTCCCGCAACCCCCATCAGCGCGCCCGAGAGCATCAGCGCCTGGTAGCGCATGGCGCTGACGCTCACCCCGGCCGAGGCCGCGGCGTGCGGGTTCTCGCCCACCGTGCGCAAATTCAGTCCCCAGGGCGTGCGATAGAGAAGCCAGGCCGCGGCCGGCACCAGAAGGAAGGCGATGTAGACCAGGGCGAACTGGTCGAACACCACCGGCCCGATCCCCGGAATCGCGGAAAGGAACGGCACCTTGACCGTGGGGAAGGCGACCACGTTGGGCGGTTGCGAGGGCTGGCCGAACACCAGGCGGTAGAAGAAGAACGCGAGCCCCGAGCACAGAAGCGTGATGCCGAGCCCCGAGACGTGCTGGCTGAGCCCGAGCGTGACGGCGAGGAACCCCATCAGCGCGCCGAACAGGATGCCGGTCGCCGCGGCGGCCGCGATACCCACCCACAGGTCGCCCGAGAAGTAGGCGGCGGAGAACCCGGTCATCGCGCCCAAGAGCATGATGCCTTCGATCCCGAGGTTCAGCACGCCCGCGCGCTCGGTGAACATCTCGCCGAGGGTGGCGAAAAGAAGCGGGGTCGCCATGCGCAGAACCGCGGCGAAGAAGCCGATCGATGCGATCTGGTCGAAGATCTCGGCCATTCCCTACCCCGCCGTTCCGACCCGGCGCAGCCGCAGCCGGTAGTTCGTGAACAGAAGCGCGACGACCATCGAAATCAGGGCCGCCCCCTGGATGACGTCGGCGAGATAGACCGGCACCCCGGTCTTGCGCGACATCGCTTCGGCCCCGGTCATGACGATGGCGAAGAACAGCGCCGCCGGCACCACGCCGAGCGGATTGAGCCGCGCGAGCATGGCGATCACGATCCCGGTGTAGCCGTAGCCGGGCGAAAGCGCCGCCATCACCTGGTAGTGGAGCCCGCCGACCTCGCCGACGCCCGCAAGCCCCGCAAGCCCGCCGGAGACCGCCGCCGTCAGCGTCACCGTGCGCACCAGGCGCACGCCGCCGTGGCGCGCCGCGAGCGGGTTCTCGCCGACGGCGCGGATGGCGAAGCCGAGGGTGGTGCGCTGCATCAAAAACCAGATCGCGGGCGCGGCGAGAAAAGCGAGCAGCACCCCGAGGTGCAGCCGCGTGCCCATGACCAGGATCGGGAACTCGGCCGCCGGCAGGATATCGGGCGAGTCGGGGTATCCGCTCAGCGGGTCTTTCCACGGCCCGTCGACCAACGCCATCATGATGTAGAACATGATGAAGTTGAGCATCAGGGTCGCGACCACGTCGTCGACCTTGTAATGCAGCTTGAGAATCGCCGGCAGGATCGCCCACAGCGCGCCGGCGACCGCCCCGCCGACGATCATGCCGGGGATCAGAGACCAGCCGGGCAGCATGGGCAAAGCGCCGATATAGGCCGCGGCCATGGCCCCTGCGAGCAGCTGGCCCTCGGCGCCGATGTTCCAGAACTTGGCCCGGAAGGCGACCGCGACCGCAAGCCCGGTGAACACCAAAGGCGCGGCCTTGACCACGGTCTCGGACAGGCTGAACTTGCTGCCGAGCGCGCTTTTGAACAGGATCGCGTAAGACTCGATCACATCGGCCCCGGCGAGCGCGATCAGTCCGCCGCACAGAACCAGGGTCGCGATCACCGCAGCCACCGGCAGAGCGAGGTTCATCCAGGCCGGGGTCCGCGTTCTGGGCTCGAGCGCAAGCCGGATCATGCGGCCTCCGCGATTCCGGTCATGAGAAGGCCGATGCGCGAGACCGTCGCCTCGGCGGTGGGCAGGATGCCGATGATCCGGCCCTCGTACATGACCGCGATCCGGTCGGTGATCTGGAACAGCTCTTCGAGATCCTCGCTGATCACGATCACGGCCCGGCCGCGGGCGCGCAAGGCGATGAACTGGCGGTGGACGAACTCCTGGGCCGAGACGTCGAGCCCGCGGGTCGGCTGGGCCGCGACCACCACCAGGGGCTCGGTCGACAGCTCGCGCGCAAGAAGGGCCTTCTGGAGGTTGCCGCCCGAAAGCGTGCCGGTGCGCGCCTCGGGCCCCGCCGCCTTGATGGCGTAACGCTCGATCTGCTCGTTGACGAAGTCCTGGATCGCCCGTCGGCTGAGCACGCCGAAGCGGCTGAAGGGCTTGTCGCGGATTCGCGGCAGCACCATCGAGTCGCTGAGCGGCAGGGCCGTGAACAGCCCGGCGCCGATGCGGTCTTCGGGGATATGGGCGACGCCGTGGCGGCGCATGGTCTGGGGATCGGCGCGCGTCA
>CAYYWV010000140.1:0-5502 GCA_964475385.1 uncultured Alphaproteobacteria bacterium
CATCGTCGGCGTGATCGGCCCCAACGGCGCCGGCAAGACCACGCTGTTTCGCATGATCGCCGGCGAAGAGGCCCCAGACGCCGGTACGCTCCGGCTCGGCGAGACCGTGAAGCTCGGCTACGTCGATCAGTCGCGGGCCTCGCTCGACCCCGACAAGGCGGTGTGGGAGGAGATCGCGGGCGGCGCCGACGAGATCGACCTCGGCGAGCGCCGGATTCCAGCCCGCGCCTACTGCGCCGCGTTCAACTTCCGCGGTCCCGACCAGCAGAAGCGCACCGGCCAGCTCTCGGGCGGCGAGCGCAACCGGGTCCACCTCGCCAAGGTGCTGAAGTCGGGCGCGAACCTGCTGCTTCTCGACGAGCCGACCAACGACCTCGACGTCGACACCTTGCGCGCGCTCGAGGACGCGCTTCTCGCCTTTGCGGGCTGCGCCGTCGTCATCAGCCACGACCGCTGGTTTCTCGACCGCATCGCGACCCATATCCTCGCCTTCGAAGGCGACAGCCGGGTGGTCTGGTTCGAAGGGGGCTACAGCGACTACGAGGCCGACCGGCGCAAACGGCTCGGCGCCGAGGCCGAGCAGCCGCGCCGCATCCGCTATAAGCCGCTCACGCGCGGGTAAGACGGGATCGAACGCTCGGTCGGGCCGACAGCGCGCCCGTGATCGAAACGGTCAGTTTGCGGCGGTGGCGTTTGCGGCGTTCGCCCCGCTCGTCTTCTTGCGCAAAAGCGCGATCAGGCCCTCGATTCCGTCGCGGTTGACGATCGAGGCGAACTCCTGGCGCTGGGTGGTGATCAGGCTCACGCCCTCGACCACCACGTCGACGATCTTGTACTCCCCCTTGCGCTTGCGCACCCGGTAATCGACCCGGATCGGCGGACCGTCGCCGGAGACGATCTCGGTGGTGACGATCGTGTCCTTCTCGTCGAGGGGTTGCGCGCCCGTCACCTTGAACTCTTCGCCGGCGTAGTTATCGAGCCGCGAGGTATAGGTTTCGAGGACGAACTCGCGGAACAGCCGCAGGTATTCGTCGCGCTGATCGGGGGTGGCGATGCGCCAGTAACGGCCGAGGACGAAGCGCGCGATGGTCTTGACCGCGAAGCCGTTATCCAGCAGCTCGCGATAGCGGCGGCGGCGCTCGGCGGCGTCGGCCTTGGGGTCGGTGAGCACCGCGATCGCGCTTTCGCCGAGCGTCTTGACGAAGGCGGCGGCGTCGTCGGGGTTGGCGACCGCTTTGGCCGGCGCCGCCGGGGCCGCGATCGCCAAGACCGCCGCGATGAAGACCAGCGAGCGCAGTCGGGGGAAAATCGTCATGTTTCGCATTAGTTCAACAGAGAGGTGGTCTCTTCCTCGGGCTCGTAATCCTCGATCGAAATAGGCGGAATCGGCACCACCGGCGCGGGCCGGCCATTGCGAATCTCGTCGTTGCGCCGCTGGCGGTAGAGGCTGCGCAGGGTGGCGTAGAAGTCGAGAGAGGTCTGCTGAATCTCGTCGAGCGGCTCGATCACCGTTTCGCGTTCGTCGATGCCGCGAACCACGGTGCGGGCGACCAGAGCCTCGGTCGGCGCGACATAGGTGAACGGATCGATGAAGCCGTCGGCGATCAAGCCGAGGAGATCGCGCGGGTTCGAAGGACCGAGGATCGGGAGTACGAGGTAAAACCCTTCGCCGCTCCCCCATACGGCGAGCGTCTGACCGAAATCCTCGCGGTGGCTTTCGATGCCGAGGTCGCTCGCCACGTCGAGGACTCCTCCGAGCCCTACCGTCGAGTTCACGAAGAAGCGCTTGACGGTGGCCCCGGCGCGATCGGTTTCGCCCTGCAGGAGATCGTTGACGAGCGTCACCGGGCTGCGCAGATTGGCGAGCGCATTGTGGACGCCGGTTCGGACCTCGGGCGGGACGAGATCGCGATAGAGAAGCGCGAGCGGTTTGATGAGAATGCCGTCGATGAACAGATTGATTTCGAAGATCGCCCGATTGATCGATTCGAGCGGGTCGTTGACCACGTCCACGTCGCTGGTGTCGTCTGCGACCGGGGCCTGCGCGTGGGCGGGCGGCGGCGCCCAAACCATAGCGAAGACAGCCGCCGAGAGAGCGGCAAGTCGGATAGTGCGGGAAAACCGTGCAGTCATTCGTTCGTTCGACCCCACCGCATGGACGCGTCGGAAATCGGGTAACGACGTCGCCTCGAATGTGTTCTTGCGCTTCGACCGCGACCCGTGCCCGGTAACGACCCGATCATGTCGCGGTATCCTAAACAAAAACTTAGCGAATTTTGCGAAAAAGCCGACTCGGGAAACACGCCTGTTGACGCAGGGTTCCTCTGTTCGTCTAGCACAGTCAGCGATTCCGCGCCAGTCCGTTGGTTTTGGGACGTGCGCAAATCCCTGTAACCACGACCGAAACCCAACGCTTTTTTCGTGGAGGATGGTGCGGATTCGCAAAAGACGTTATCGTCGCCATGCCAAAGACTATGGTTCGCGCGCGCCGTCCGGCCCTCTGTCGTGGACCTTAATCGGGGGGAAAGGGGAAGGGCGCGTCCTTTCGCCCACGACGATACGGTATCATGTCGATTCGAAGCAAACGGGGGCGCTAAGCGAGCCCTGGTATTCCATTCTGTAAGCGGATGGTGGATCGAACATGGGTGAAGGGACGCAATCGCAACCGTCGGCTGCGGGGAAGAAGACCGTTCACCGACCCGGCGACGTCAAGTTTCTGGTCTGCGTCGACGACCGTCCGCAGTCGCGCGCGGCGCTTCGTTTCGCCTGCCAGCGGGTGCGCAACTCGGGCGGCAGCGTTGCTCTTCTCCACGTGATCGAACGGCCCGAGTTCCAGCATTGGGCGGCGATCGGCGAGGTCATGGAATCGGAACAGCGCGCCGAGGCCGAGGCGCTCCTTGAGCGTCTTGCCGGCGAGGTCAACGAGATCGCCGGCCTTCTGCCCGAGCTTCATCTGCGCGATGGCGATGTAGCGGACGAGATCCTCGCCCAGGTTCGCGAGGATCCCACCATCAACCTTCTGGTGCTCGGCGCGACGGCGCCCGAAGACAAGAGGTTCAGCCTGATTACCGAGCTGGCCAACCGGTTGATCGGGCGGCTTCGCGTGCCGCTCGTGATCGTGCCCGGCAATCTTACGCCGCAGGAAATCGATAACCTGACCTGACCGCTGCGGCGGTGGACATCGCCCATGGCTTCGGCCAAACTCGGCCCGTCCGTCCGCGCCGGGGGCAGGCGTGGGCGATGCGCGTCCGGGCGTCGGAATTCTTTACAGATTCGATGCAGCCAACCGGGCGCGTTTTCGTAAGAGCCGTTCCAACAACGATTTTTTCGGACTGGCACGAAACTTGCTTCCCGAATCAACAGGGGCTGGGCCGTGTCCGTCGGCGGACCAGTTCCGGCGAGTCCGCGCGGTCGGATCAGGGGCGCCGAAAGGGGGACGGGCTCCGAAGGCCGGCGGACCGACGCCGGCATGCGATCCGAGGCGGCGGAACGGAGAACGATGAAACGGCGAACCATCGGCGATGCGACGGGGCGGCTGGCGCGGTACCGCGAGCCCCGGCTTCCGACCGAAGATGCGCTTCTTGCGCTGTTCCGCCACCGAGCGGCGGAAAGGCGCAGTCGCCTCGCGATTCTCGCCCGCAACCTGTTCGACGGCGATGGCGGCGTCATCACCGATTACGAACGCATGCTGATGAGCGGGCTTGTTCACCGCCTCGTCGATCGCATCGAGGATCGGTTGCGGCGCGAGCTTGCTGCCCGGCTCGAAACCCGGGCCGTACTGCCCTCGGCCGTAACCCGGGCCATCGCCGAAGCCGAGACCGGCGGCGCCTTTCCGATCCTTGCCGCAAGCGGGCTGTTGCGCAATCTCGACCTGGTTGAGACGGTCCGCCATCGGGCGCGCGCCCATCAGCTCGCGCTTGCGCTTCGCCGCCGCCGGGCCGAGTGCGATCTCGACCGGACGGACGACGATCTGATGGCCAATCTCCTTCGCAACGCCGAGCCCGCGATCTCGCGTCGGGTGATGGAGTACCTTGCCGCCGAATCGCAGCGCGTTGACACCTTTCAGAACCCGGTGCTCGCTCCCGAGGATCTCGAATCAGCCGTGCGCGAGCGGCTCTACTGGGCGGTCGCGGCCGCCGTGCGGCGGCTGGTGCTCGCCGGATTTGCGATCGCCGACCGGCTGGTGATCGACGACGCGACCGAAGAGGTGACGGCCGAAGCGCTTACCGCGATCGCCGAGAAAGCCGGGACGCAAACCCCCGCCGAGGGGCTGGTCGACGCGCTCGCCCGCCGTCGTCAGATCACCGAAACGACCATGATCCGCCTTCTCGGAGAGGGCGAGGTCGCGCTGTTCGAGGCGGCTTTCACGCGGGCCACGGGGCTCGCCCCCAGGCTCGTCCGCCGGTTGCTCTACGAGCCCGACGGGGAAGGACTCGCGATCGCTTGCAAAGCCGCTGGCCTGACCCGCGACGCCTTCGTCGCCGTTTACCGGCTTTTGCTTCTGGCGCATCCCAGCCCCGGCCATGGAGCCAGGGCCGCGGCGGGGCGGCTCGGGCGCTTCTTCGAGCGCGTCCCCGATCGGGCCGCAGCGGGCGTGGTCCGCCAGTGGCGGCGCGATCCGCGCTTTCAGTTCGCGCTTTCGCGGCTTGGCGAGAATGCGCCCGACATCGGCGGCGGCAGCGGAAAACCACGGAGTCGCGATTGGCCGCCATCGGCCGAATGCGGGGGTTGAGCGCGCGCCGCGCTCTCGGATTCGCGGGAAGACCGGGCCGGACCAACAAGTAGGAGGCGCCCCACGGTTTTCGTGATACCGTGACATAACGCGGGCGTTATTTGACATCCGGCGATTCCGCCGATATCGGCGTCGTCGCGATCACTGAATACGTTTGACGCGACGCCCGGCATGGTGGAGGCCAACACGAACTCTCCGGTCATCAAGGCTCTTGCGTTGCTCGAAGGCGTTGTCGCCTCCGAAGATCCGGTTGCGCTCGCCCGGCTCGCGGCCGCTTACGGTCTGCCTAAGCCGACGGCGCACCGGCTCGCGCTGATGCTCGAACGCGAGGGCTACCTTCATCGCGCGCCAGGCAGCCGACGGTTCGTCGTCGGCGGGCGACTGGTAACCCTTGCGCTCGACGTGCTTCGGGCGACGATGAGACAAGGCCCGAGCCGCGCGATCCTTGCCGCCCTTTCCGAGGAGGTCGGCGAGACCTGCTCGCTCGGCATGATCGTCGGCCACGAGGTCGCGCTCGTCGAGCACATCAAGATGGGGGCGCCGCTCACCCTCGACGTTGGGAACCAGGCGCGCCTGCCGCTGCACTGTTCAGCCATGGGGAAACTGCTGCTGAGCTTCATGCCGCAACCGGCGCGCGACCGTTTGATCGACAGCCTTGCCCTCGAACGCTTTACCACCACGACAGTGACCGACCGCAAGGCCCTCCTCGCCGAGCTCGCGCGGATTCGGACGTCCCGGGTCGCGCTCAACAACCAGGAGTACATTCCCGG
>CAYYWV010000141.1:0-5447 GCA_964475385.1 uncultured Alphaproteobacteria bacterium
TTAAAGACGTCTTCGCTGGCGCATAACATAACTTGCTTACGTAAAAAGATAGCTCGCCTTATTTTAGAATGACTCTGAACAAAGAATGGGCGAACGCATCAGGGCCGATCCCGTCAAGCCGAGAACCGCCTCGCCAAGTCTTTGGACCCAGGCGGAGCCTTCCGCGCGGCGGCCGAGCCGTTTCGCGATGGCCTGGGCGCCGGGGCGGCGAACGGGCTGGCGGTCGAGGTTTAAATCTGGCACTCTTGCAGGGCCGGCGGATGGCCCGATTCCCCGCCGCGCTTGGAAATGACAGCGAACATATCTCTTGCCCGCCCGCTCATCGCGCTGGTCATCGCGATTGGGCTTTCCGCCTGCGCAACCGGGCCGCGGCCGCCTCTGATGTCGCCGCTGAGCCCGGGGGGCGAGTACGGCTACGCCGAGGAGGCGCTCGGCGGCGGCCGGGTGCAGGTGATTTACGTGACGCCCAGCCTGCGCAGCGCGTTCGCTCCGGCTCAGCGCGAGGCCGATGCCGCCGCGCTTCGCGCGCTTGCCCTCGACCTTGCGACCTGGCGGGCCGCGCAGCGAGCGCTAAAAGACGGCTTCCCCGCTTTTCGGATCGAGGACCGCCAAGTCGACGTCGAGGTCACCGTTTACGGCGAGGGCCCCCAATTCCCCGACCGCTACCTCGGCCATCCGCGCGGCACCTACCGGGTTCCGTCCCCCACCGTCATGCCGTGGGCGCGTTCAACCTGGGTCCAGGCGCGGGCGACGCTTGTGGTCCGTCTCCTTCGCGCGCCCGCGGAAGGCGCCCTCGATGCCCGCGCCACGGTCGAACGCATGCGCCGCAAGCGCCCCGAAGGCCGTCTGCCGCCCGCATTTTAGGCCCCGCCGATCCTCAAGACGCACGGCTTCCTTCCAGCGGCGACGCGCTTGCCACCGACCGCGGCGGCTGTTAGCCCTGGTCGCACGACCGAACGGCGACGGAGAACGGGATGAGCGCCCCTCATCGCTCCTCGGCATGGGAAGTGCTGGCGGTCTTCTTGCGCCTCGGCCTGACCTCGTTCGGCGGCCCTGTCGCCCATCTCGGCTACTTCCGCGAGACTTTCGTCTTGCGCAAGCGTTGGCTCGACGAGCAGAGCTTCGGCGATCTCGTCGCGCTCAGCCAGTTCCTGCCGGGCCCCGCGAGCAGCCAGGTCGGCATCGCCATCGGGGCCGCGCGCGCCGGCTTTCCGGGCGCGTTCGCCGCTTGGTTGGGGTTCACGCTTCCCTCGGCGATTGCGCTCGTGCTGTTCGCCGAAGGGGTCGCGCGGTTCGGCGGCGCGAACGGCGCGGGCTGGCTCGCCGGGCTTCGTGTGGTGACGGTCGCCGTGGTCGCGCGCGCGACCTGGGGCATGGGGCGGAGCCTGTGCCCCGACCGGCCGCGACTGATCCTGGCCGCTGCGGCGGCGGCCCTCGTGCTGGCGCTCGCGGGACCGGCCGGTCAGCTCGCCGCGATCGCGTTCGGCGCGATCGTCGGCCGCCTCGCCTTGTCCGCGCCCGAAGCCCCCGAGCCCGCACCGCTCTCACTCGCCATCGGACGGCGGACGGGAGTCGCGCTTCTCGCCATTTTCGCAATCCTTCTCGCCGCCCTTCCCCTCGCCGCGGCGGCGAACGGCGGGCTTGCGCTTTCGCTGTTCGACAGCTTCTACCGCTCGGGCTCGCTTCTGTTCGGCGGGGGGCATGTGATCCTGCCGCTCCTTCAGGCCGAGGTCGTGCCGCCCGGCTGGATCGACAACGACGGCTTTCTCGCCGGTTACGGCGCGGCCCAAGCGGTGCCCGGGCCGCTCCTCGCCTTTTCGGCCTATCTCGGCGCGGCCATCGCTCCCCGCTTCGGCGGATGGCCGATGGGGCTTCTCGCCTTGGTCGCGGTCTTTCTGCCTTCTTTTCTGCTGGTGTTGGGCGCGATGCCGTTCTGGGACGCGCTGCGCCGCCGCGCGGGCATGCAGGCGGCGATGCGCGGGATCAACGCGGCGGTCGTCGGCCTGCTCGCCGCCGCGCTCTACGATCCGGTGTGGACAGGCGGAATCCGCTCGCCCGCCGATATCGCGCTCGCCGCTGCGGCGCTTCTCCTTCTCGGCCTGTGGAAGCTGCCGCCCTGGATCGTGGTCGGACTTTCGGCCGCCGGCGGAGCGGCCCTCGGCGCGATCTGAGAGGGCGTCCGGGCGAAAACCGCCCGCGCGCGGGACGGAGCTCGCTTTTTTGAGGCGGGCGCTCACTTTTTTTACGATTTTGCTTTTCAATCGACGAGGAGTAGGCGTAACGTTCCGATTCGGTAGACGTCGAAAGTAGAAGCAACCGTTTTGCTTGCGACCGATCGGCGTTGTTTGCGGAGTCTACCGCGCATCGGACCGGATCGTAGTAAGGCTCCGCCGGAACGGAAGTATCACGATGAAGACAAAACCCGGGAAGCATACCGTCGTCGCGGCCTCGGCATCGGGCGCCGCGCTGGCAGGGCGCGCCGCCAATGGACCGAGTGCCAGGCCCCGCGACCCACAGTCTCCAAGCGCCTCTTCGGGGGCGCGCGGTCACGCCGAGGCGGTCACGCGTCACCCCGCTGCAAGGCCCGTCACAGGCCACAAGTAGAGGGGCTGCGCCCCCGCCGGGGGGCGGCGCAATGAGTTCGCATTCGCGCGCGTCGAAGGGATCGGCGCCGACGGGAGTGTTTTCGGTCTCACGCTGATCGCGCTGTTGAGAAACGGCCCCCCGTTTTCAGAGTTCATTAACGCGCATCCTCCATGCTGAAGGGCACCCGTGCGCCCTGCGGCTTCGCCGCAGGCCGCAAGACGAGGTCCAACAGGAGGACGCGATGATCGCAAAGCTCCTGAGCGCCGCCGGGCTCGGCCTTGCGCTCATTCTGGCCCAGCCCTATGCGCTCGCGGCCAAGACCAACACCATCTTCATTCTCGACGGTTCGAACTCGATGTGGGGCCGCGTCGATGGCGTGCCCAAGATCGACCTCGCCCAGCGGCTTCTTGGCGAGCTGCTCGACAACGTACCGGCGGATATGAGGATCGGCCTCGTCTCTTACGGGTTCCGGCGCAAGGCCGATTGCGGCGACATCGCCGTTCTGTCGCCGGTCGGCAGCGGCAATCCAGCGATTTGGAACCGGAAGCTCGCCTCGGTGGTGCCTAAGGGCAAGACCCCGATCGCCAAGTCGCTCGAAGTGGCGGCCGCGCAGTTCACCGACCCCAACGACGACAACAACATCGTGCTGATTTCCGATGGCGTCGCGACCTGTCCGCCGCCGCCTTGCGCGGTGGCGGCCGAGCTCGCGCGCCGCGCTATCAAGGTCCGCGTCCACGTCGTCGGCTATGACGTCAAGCCCGAGGAGCGCGAGCAGCTCCAGTGCATCGCCGAGGCCACCGGCGGCCGTTACTTCCGCGCCAACGACACCGCCGGGCTGCGCAAGGCCCTGTTCGAGGCGAGCGACATCGAAATGCCTGCGGCGGCCTCTTCAGCGGCGGTCCAGCCTCCGCCGCCCGCCGCGCTGCGGGTCGAGATCGACAAGTCGCAGCTCATCCGGCTTAGCCGCGCCGCCAAGGTGGTCATGGTGGCCAACCCCGACATCGCGGACGTGGTGGTCGAGAACGAACGCATGCTGTTTCTGATCGGCCGCTCGCCCGGCGAGACCAATCTCTTCGCTCTCGACGGCAAAGGGAATCAGATCCTCGAAGCGGCCGTGGTCGTGACGCCCAAGCCGATCCGCGAGGTCACGATCTATCGACGGGCGAAGGAAAGCACGCTGAGCTGCATGCCCCGTTGCGCGCGCGTGCCCACGCCCGACGGCGCCAAGCGCCGCCCCGGCGCGCCAATCCCCGGAACCGGCGCGACCGCCGGCGGTTGATCGACATACCGTCCCGCCAGACGGCGCGCTTCTCCACACAGTAAAACACCCGGCACGGCCGCCTTTCCGAGGCGGCCGTTTCGGTATTGGAATTTTGGTGACGAAGAAAAAATCTCTCAAAATTTTTAGAAACCCATACTAAACGACAATTCAATAAAACTGTGTTTTATTCCTATATATTGCCGTTGTTTCTATGAATTTATGTCAGAAATAACTTTTAGAAACTTTGCTTTATTTATTTGATGTCATTCTTCAATTTGTATAGTTATTTGTTTTTATTTGATTTTTACGGTTCGTTAACAGTTTTTCTCCATTATCGTCTTGCGCGAACGAAACCTCTTTGGAACGGATGGACGACGCCATGATACGGACTGCGACGAAACGGATTTCTCAGGTCTGCGCCGCAGCGGCGCTGGCGAGCGCCGCAACGCTCATCGCCCCTCTCGCCCCGGCCGCCGCCGGCTCCCTCGACCAGGCCACGGTCGCCAGCATGACCGGCAAGGGCGTATCGGCCCTGCGCGGTTTCTTCCTGCCCGGCGTCATGCCGCGCGCCGCGCTCAGCCCCCAAACCGACCAGGACACGCCGATCGTGACGCTCGCCGACGAACGTCTCGACATCACGGTCATGGGGCCGCACGCGCGCCCTCGGGCGCGGGCGATCGCCGGGACCAGGCTCGATGACGGGCTCGCTTTCCTGCCCGAGACCATCAAGTAAAGAAGGAAAGCGCGCCCGCCGCGAACGCCGGCGGCGTCAGTCGAGCCCGACCGCGGCGCCGAGCGTCGGCCCGATCTCGCAGCGAAGGACGAGATCGGCCATCGGATCGAGCCCGGTGCGCTCGCGGTTGACGATGACGAGGCGCGCGCCGGCGCGCTTGGCGAGCGCGGGCAGGCCGGCCGCCGGGTAGACCCTGAGCGACGAGCCCACCGCCAGAAACAGATCGCAGCTCGCGGCCGCCTCTTCGGCCCGCCGCATCGCGTCCGCCGGCATCGCCTGGCCGAAGGAGATCGTCGCCGTCTTGACGAGCCCGCCGCAGCCCTCGCAGACCGGCAGATCGCCCCTCTCCTCGAACGCTTTTCGAATCGGCTCGAGATCGTACCGCCGCCCGCAGTCGAGACAGACCGCATAGGTCGTGTTGCCGTGAATCTCGATGACGCGCTCCGCGGGCACGCCGGCCCGCTGATGGAGGCCGTCGACGTTCTGGGTGATGACGCAACCGACCACGCCGCGGCGGACCAGCGCCGCGATCGCCCGGTGCCCGGGGCCGGGGACCGCGTTCGCGATCGCGCCGTGGGTCGCGAACTTGCGGCGCCAGAACTCGCGGCGCATCTCCTCGGAAGCCAGGAAGTCCTGGAAGTCGACCGGCCGGTAACGGTCCCAGATTCCGCCCGGGCTGCGGTAATCGGGAATCCCCGCTTCGGTGCTGATCCCAGCGCCGGTGAAGGCCACAGCGTTTCGGCAGGACGCGAGCGCTTCGCGCAAGGCCTCGGCCGCCGCCGGCCCTTCACGCAGCGCGCCTTTTCTTTCTCCGTCCATGGAGCGAGTGTACGGCTCAGGCGATGGAGCGGCAATCGGCGGCCGCGG
>CAYYWV010000142.1:0-5443 GCA_964475385.1 uncultured Alphaproteobacteria bacterium
AGGCTATCGCAGGAAGCGGCGGAACTCGTCGATCACCGCGGCGTAGAGCGCGCGCTTGAACGGCACGATCGCCGCGATCAGGGCCTCGGGCGTCATCCACCGCCAGGCGTCGAACTCAGGCGTCGCGGCGGCGTCAATGCGGATGTCCGCGTCCCGCCCCGTAAACCGCATCGCGAACCACTTCTGGCGCTGGCCGCGGTAGCGCCCGCCCCAGACCCGGCCGGCGAGCGCGGGCGGCAGGTCGTAAGCGAGCCAGTCGCGGCTTTCGGCCAGGATCTCGGCCTGGTCGGTGCCGATCTCCTCGGCGAGCTCGCGCAGCGCGGCGGCGCGCGGGGTCTCGCCGGCGTCGATCCCGCCCTGCGGCATCTGCCAGGCGTCGGGCGTATCCAGGCGGCGCCCGGCGAATACCTTGCCCGCGCCGTTGATCAGCACGATCCCGACCCCGGGGCGGTAAGGGCGGCTCTCGACGTCGGACGTCACTTCGCGCGTCTCGCGGCGACGATCACGCCGAGCGGCGTGAGCGCGAGCCCCTTCTCCTCGAGCGTCGGCAGCCACGCGGCGACCCGGTCGAGCGTGACCGGAAAGGCGTGCCCCACCGCGACCGCCCAGCCGCGGGTCCGCGCGATGCGCTCGATCTCGGCGAGGCGGCGGTCGATCGCCGCGCGCGCGGCCTGGGCGTCGAGGAAGCGGTCGTTGGCCACCGCCGGAAGCCCCATCGCCGAGGCCAGCGCGAAGCCCACGCTCTGCGACGAGGTGCGGCTGTCGAGGAAGTAAAGCCCCCGCGCTTTGAGCGCGGCGAGCACCGGGCGCAGCGCGTCCGCCGAAGCGGTGAACCGCGAGCCCATGTCGTGGGTCACGCCGGTATAACCGGTGGCCCGGCCCAGATGCCAGTCGAGCCGGTCGATGAGCTCGACGCTCGACAGCGAGACCAGAAGCGGCCGCGGCCCGGGGTCGATCGCCGGATAGCGTTCGGGCTCCATCGGAAGGTCGAGAAGCACCTCGTGGCCGCCCGCCCGGGCGCGGTCGATCTGCGCTTGAAGGTCGCGCGCATAAGAGGCGAAGGCGAGCGTCACTCCGCTCGGCAGGCGGATCGCGGCGGCGGTCGCCGCGGGCCCGAGGCCGAGACGGGTGAGCACCACCGCGACCATCGGCCGCCGCGGCGCGGCCGGAGGGGCGGCCTCGGCCGCGGTGAAGGGCTTGGCCAGCGCGAGCTTCCGCGCCTTCGCCGCCGCCTCCGGTTTGGCCGTCGGCGAGGCGGCGGGCGCGTTCGGCGAAAGCCCGGACTCCTTGGCCGATGATGCTTCGGGCTCGCGCGTCTCAGCCGCGGGCGTCTCGATGGCAAGCGGCGCCGGGGCTTCTTCGCCCGTCGCCTCGGCCGCGGCGGGCGGCGCAGGCGTCTCGGCCGCGGCGGGCTCGAGGATGGCCACGGACCGGGAGATCGTCTCGTCGTCGCCCTCGGCGGCCGCTTCGGGAAGGAGCGCGAGGCCGGCCTGCGGCTGAGGCGCAGGCGCGGAAGCTTCCGCCGGCCGAGGCGCAGGGATCACGCTCGCCGCGACCGCGGTGGGCTCAGGCGGCGGGGCCTTTCCGGCGGGGGGCGGGATCGATCCGGTTCCCGGCGCGGGCGGTTGGCTTGCGCCCTCGGCCGGCGCTTCGACGAGGGCTGGCGCGGGTGCGGGGGCCGTCTCGACCGCGGCCGCCGCGGCCGCGACGCCGGCGGTCTCGGGCGCGGGCCGGGCTTCGGCGACGACCGGCTCGGCCGGGGTCTCGACAACGGCCGCTTCGGCCTCCGCCTCAGGCGCTTCCTCCGCGACCGGAGCCTCCGCCGGCCCGGCCGGCGCTTCGGCGCGCGCCGCCGCGAGCGGCGCTTCGGCGGCCTTCGGCGCGGGCGGCGCTTCGGAGGCCGCGCGCACAGCCGGAGCCTCGACCGTCGCCGGCGCAGGCGACGCGCTTTCCTCCTTCGCGGCCGCGTCCGGGGCGGCGAGCGGCGCAGATGCGGGCTCGACCGCGGGCGCGCGCGGCGTCTCGGCCCCAGGCGACGGCGCTTGAGCGACCATTGGCGCGAGCGCGGTCTCGCGGGCCGGCCGAGGCGCGGGCGGCGCTGCGATCTCTTCCGGCCGCCTTGGCGCAGGCGCGCGAAGGAAGGCCCGGCCGGTCTCCGTATCGACGGCGGGCGGCGGAGGGATTCGGGCCGCGGCCTCGGGCGCCGGCGTGGGCGCGGCGGCCGCCGCCGAAGACGGCGCGACCGCCGCTTCGGCGAGCCGCGGCGCGGGCGACGGCGGAACCGGGGGCGCAGAGGCGACGACCTTCGGCTCGGCCGGCGACAACGGCGCCACCGCGCGCGCTCCCGCCAGAGGTTCCTCCAGGATTGTCGGCGCAGGCGCGACCGCGGCCGCCGTCCCTTTCCCGGCCGCCTCCGGGATCTCGGTCGGCCCGGGCGCGGCGCGGACCGAGGATTCGAGCGCCGGGTTGAAGGCGAGCACCACCTGGGGCGGCGGCGGCGGCGGCGCGAGCGCAACCCGGGCGGCGAGGCCGAGCGCGGCGACGAGCGCGAGCGCGGCGACCGCGCCGGGCGCGCCGAACCGGGAACCGCGTCGGTTACGCATCGGTCTCACCGCTGTTCACGCCGCCGGCCCGGCGCGCGACCGTCAGTTGACGAAGCGGCTGCGGAACAGCGCGATCCCGTCCAGAAGGTCGACTGCGCGGGCGAGCTGGAAGTCCTTTCGGGCATCCTCCGACCGGCCGTTGGTGGCGGGCTTTTCTTCCGTCTTGCCGCCGTTGATCTCGTCCTCGCTGGGCAACCGATTGCGCAGCGAGGCCTCGTTGCGCGTCGGCGGCGCCTCAGCCTTCTCGATCCGCGCCTGCTCGACCACGATATCGGGCTCGATCCCCTTGGCCTGGATCGAGCGACCCGACGGCGTGTAGTAGCGCGCCGTGGTCAGCCGGATCGCGCCATGGCCCGAAAGCGGGATGATCGTTTGCACCGAGCCCTTGCCGAACGACCGCGTGCCGAGGATCAACGCCCGGCGGTGGTCCTGAAGCGCGCCGGCGACGATCTCGGACGCCGAGGCCGTGCCGCCATTGATGATGACGATGATCGGCCGGTCCTGGGCGATATCGCCGGGTCGGGCGTTGAAGCGTTGGATGCTGTCGGGCCGCCGGCCGCGGGTCGAGACGATCTCGCCCTTATCCAGGAACAAGTCCGAGACCGCGACCGCCTGGTCGAGCAGGCCCCCCGGGTTGTTGCGCAGATCGAGGATGACCCCGGTCATCCGGTCGCCGAGCTCGTCCGCGAGCTTGGAGAAGACGCGCTTGAGCTCGCGTTCGGTCTGCTCGGTGAACGAGGTGATGCGGATATAGGCCGCATTCTCCTCGACCCGGCCGCGGACCGAGCGGATCTTGATGATCGCGCGGGTCAGCGTGACCTCGATCGGCTTCGCGACGCCCTTGCGGCGGATGGTGAGCGTGATGTCGGTGCCTACGGGCCCGCGCATGCGCTCGACCGCCTCCGAAAGCGTAAGGCCGAGAACCTGTTCGCCGTCGAGGCGCGTGATGTAATCGCCGGCCTGAAGCCCGGCCCGGAAGGCGGGCGTATCGTCGATCGGCGAGACCACCTTGACGAGCCCGTTCTCCATGGTGACCTCGATTCCGAGGCCGCCGAACTGGCCCTTGGTCTGGACCTGCATGTCCTCGAACCGCTGCGGGTTGAGGTAGCTCGAATGGGGATCGAGCGAGCTCAACATGCCGTTGATGGCGGCCTCGATGAGCTTGCTGTCGCTGACCTCCTCGACGTAGTCGGCGCGGACGCGTTCGAACACGTCGCCGAACAGATTGAGTTGTCGGTAGGTTTCGGACCCCGCCGCACCGGCCATGCCGGGCGCTGCGAATAGAACGATGGCGGCGATGCCGCCGAGGACGACTCTACGCATTAGCCACTAACCTTTCCTGTGCTGTGCGCTAGCCAGGGGAGAAGATTGATCGCTTCGCCGTTGCGGCGGAGCTCAACATACAGCGCCGGATTTCCGTTCTTCCCCGGCCCCATTACGCCCACGGGCTCCCCGGCCAGAAGCCACTGGCCGAGACTGCTGTCGATGCGGGCAAAGCCTGCCAAGAGCATATGGTATCCCTCGCCATGTTCCAGGATCAAGAGCTGGCCATAGCCGCGGAACGGCCCGGCGAAGACGACCCGTCCGTCGTAGGGCGTCACCACCTGCGCCCCGGGACGCGTCTCGATGGTAATCCCTTTGTCGCGGGTGCCGTCGGCGCGGAGCTGGCCGAATCGGCGGACGATGCGGCCCTGCACTGGCAACGGCAGGGTTCCGAGCGCCGCGCTGAACGAGCCGCGCAGCATGTCGTCGTTGGGCGACGGCGCAGGCGTCGGCAACGGCGGAACCGTGGGCGTCGCAAGCGCGAGCTTGGGCGGCGGCGGCTTCTCGGCGGGCGGCGGCGCGAGCGCCGCGGCCGAGAGCTTTTCGAGCAGCTCGCGCAAGCTGTCGGCCTCGGCGGCGAGCTTGGCGACCCGGCGTTCGGCGGCCCGACGTTCGGCGAGCGTGCGTTCCTGAAGCGCGGCCTTGCGCGCGAGCAGGCGACTGATGCGCTTGCGCTCGTCGGCGAGCTCGGCGCGCGTAGCCTCGATCCGCGCGCGTTCGAAGGCGATGCGCCGACGCAGCTCGCCAAGGCTGGCGAGCGCGTCGCCGAGCGCTCGGGCGTCGGCGTCGATCGCCGAAACCGCGCTCGCCAGCAGAAGGCTCGCCCGGATGGTTTCGGCCGGGGCCGTAGGCGCGGCGATCATCGCCTCGGGCGGGCGGCGGCCGAGGCGTTCGAGCGCCCCCAGCATCGCGGCCAGGGTCTCGCGCCGGCGGGCGAGCGCGGCCGTCTTCTCAGCTTCCTCGGCGGCGAGCGACTCGAGCCGCCGCTCGACCGCCGTCAGCCGGGCCTCGAAGGTCTGAATGTTGCGCGCGGTCTCGACGAGCCTTGCGCGCAGCGACGCCATCTCGCGCGCCACATCGGCGGCCTTGACGTCGAGCGCACGCTCGCGGTCGCGCCCTTTGGCGATCTCGCGTTCGATGGTCTTGAGCTTGAGGTTGACCTCGCGTTCGCCGGAAAGGGCCGGAACGGCGACCGTCAGAGCGGCGACGAGGACGAGCGCAAAGGCAGCGCAGGCGCGCATGTCAAGCGCGCGCGCGGCGCGTCGTCGAGGCGACGAACGCCCCATCCGCGGCCTCCGCCGGAACCAGAAGGCTGCGGCCGGTCATCTCGGGCGGTTTTTCGATTCCCATGAGCGCAAGCGCGGTCGGCGCGACGTCGGCGAGCCGACCGTCGGCGAGACGCCAGTTCTCTGCGGTCGCGCCGGCGAGGATGAAAGGCACCGGGTCCGAGGTGTGCGCCGTGTGGGGCTGGCCGGTCGCCGGGTCGTGCATCATCTCGGCGTTGCCGTGGTCGGCGG
>CAYYWV010000143.1:0-5437 GCA_964475385.1 uncultured Alphaproteobacteria bacterium
CGCAGGCCCTTGGGCGCGTCCTGGGTCCCGTCGTCGCGGATAAACGCGAGGTCCTCGCGCTCGGCCAGGGCCGCGACGAGGTCGTCGCGCACCACCGCGTCGGCCTGCGGGCTCGAGAACCGGATCAGATCGTTCGAGATCGGCACCAGAGCCGCGAGCTTGCGGGCCGAGAACCGGATCTGGCCGACCTTGGCCTCGGTCTTAGCGATGTTCTGATTTTCGCCGACATAGGACGCCGAACCACCGCCAGTGATCTTGGGCAGAGTGAGGTTGCCGCCCGGCATCGGCACGGTGACAGGGTTGAGAGTGCGCACCACGGCGCCCGCTCGCAGGAACTCGATCAGTTCGGACGAGTACTGCTCTGGCACCATGAACCCGCCGGCCGAGCCGACGCTCGCCGCCATGGCGCGGGCGAGCAGCGGGTCTTTCCACTCCCGCGCGGCGATCTCGCGCGCATCTCGCACATTGCAGCGCGCCGCGGCGAGAACCCGGATGATGCGCCCCACCATCTCGCCCGGTTCGAGCTCGCGTTCGGACACGCTGATGCGTGCGCCGTCGGGGATGATGTGACCGTTGCCCATGTCGGAACCCTCGGTTTCGGCCGCACTCGCGCGCTCGTCGATCGCGAGGCTGCGGAAGCGGTCCAGAGACGTGCCGTCATTGATATGGCGCTCGGCGAAGTCGTCAGAGAGACCGAGCTTGCGCGCGACCTCGCGGATACCAGCGATGCGCTCGCGCTCTTCGGCCCGCACACGCTCCCGCACCTCATCGAGGTTCGGGACCGTCGCCACATCGCTCTGGCGGGCCTGCGGCGCGCTCGCGGCGCCCCTCGTCTCGGACGTTGCCGTCTCCGGCGCGGCGCGGGTCTCTTCGGTGCTCACGGTGTCAGTCTGCGCGGGCTTTCCGCCCGCCTCTTTCCTGGCGGCAGGCATGCTTTCCTCCTCCTCATGATTGGCGGGCTGTGCCCGATGAGCGGCGCGGACCCCTGCATTGGGGTCGGCGCCAATGGGAACCAGGGAGACCTCGAAAGGCTCCCAATCCGTCGCCCTGCGTGTGGGCGGCGACGTGGTCTCATCGACCTCGAACTTGTGGATGAGGTAGCCGACGGAGACGTTGCGGATGATGCCGTCGGCAACGTCCTGAATGATCGCTGCGACGTCCTCCCGCTGAGAGAACTGCACCCGCGCGATCAAAGCGCCGTCCTCGATACGCGCGCTCCCCGGCACAACTGCGCCGAGAACGCCGCTGAGCGAGAAGTTAAAATGCGAATCGAGCAGCGGCGCGCCTCGGTTGAGCCTGTCCATGCGGACCGCATCGCGCGAGATCACCAGCTCTTCGTCGAACTCTTCGCCGGTGAAGAAATCCCTCCGCCGCACGCTCGCGCCCGTCGAAATCACCAGATCGACACTGCGAGTTTCCGTATCGAACGTCTCGGGCGCGGCGCGAACCGGCATCGCCCGCCGAACGATGTCCCCTGTCTGGGTCGTGCGAGCCGTCTCGGAGTCGCGCTTGCGCACATCGTCCGCGGCGCCTGCATCCGGCGTCGTCATGCTTCCCTCCTTCAGTCCTTGCGTGCGTGTGGGTGCGGATCAGCCTGTGGCCGCAGACTTGGTCTCCGCCTGCGAGACTGCATCCACGAGGTCGGCGGGCTGCGCGCCGCCGGCCTTGGTCACCCGGCGCGGATCGCTGTCCAGCACGATGCCGAGCTGATCGAGCCTGTCGTTTGTCTCGGCGATCTCTGCGAGCACCTCGTCCGGATTGAACCCCATCTCGCTGATCGCCTGCTTGAGTGTCACGAAGCCGGCGCGTGTCGCCATCACACGCGCGAGCGTCTCCTTGACCGGATCGATGGTCTCGAACCTGGGCGGCGTCCATTCGACGACGTGCGGCGTGCCGACCGGCAAGAGACCGACGGCGATACTCGTGTTGATGAAATCGCGCCAGATGCGATCGAGGAACATCGGCACGAACACAGTCCACTGCAGCGCCTCGATCATGCGCCGGAACTCGATCATGCCGGCGCGGAAGGACGAGAAATTCACCTGGGAGAGATCGCCCGAGATCAACTCGTAGGGCACCCGCGTGCCAGCCGCGATCGAGTGAACCTGCGATCGCTTGTAGGCCTCGTAGCCGCCGGCCTGCGAGGGCTGCGTGAACTTCACGTCCTTCCCGCCGCGGGCGTAGGCGATCAGCCCGGGCTCGAACTGCTCGATCAGGTTTCCGGCGGCATCGCGCACCGTAGGCGCGAGCCCTTCCTCCGATTCCTCGTCTGAGAACACGATCGCGGCGACGCAAGCCTCGAGTCGCTTGCGCACGATCTCGCTCTCCTCGTAGTCGTCGAGCATCCGCATGCGGATCATCGCCGGCGCGAGCCACGGCACGCCGCGCACCTGGCCGGGGCGCTGCTTGTCGTAGAGATGGATCACGTTCTCCGCCCGCACGGAGAAGCTCTTCCGCCCCCTGGTCTGCATCAGGAACGCGTGATCGCCCGGATGCTCGCGCAAGAGCCAGTAGGCCCGCCGGCGGCCGAGCCGATCGAACTCGACCCCCTGCACGATCCGCCCGTCCGCGAGCGTTTCGTTTTTGCGGTGATCGAGAAGGTCGGCCTCGAGCACCTGGTACTGCAGCGGCACCACGAGCCCGTCGTTGATGCGCCGAGGCCTGCGCCGGATCAGGACCTCGCCAGACTCGAAGAACGCCCGGGCGCAGAGATGCTGGAGCCCGTAGAAGTCATGGGTGCCATCGGCGTCGATCTCCGCCTCGAATTGCGACCACAGGGCGTCGATCTTCTCGTTGAGCGTGGCATCGCCCGTCTTCGCCCGCGGGATGATACCGGCGCCGATGGTGTTGTTGACCAGAGCGTCGATCGCCTTCGCCGCATACGGATTGTTGCGGACCAGGTCGCGCGCCCGGTCGCGCAGAACCGGGATCGCGCCGTAGGTCTCGGCGTTGGCCGAGGTCGAGCCGGCGATCCAGCCCCAGGTTGCGCGGCTCGAACGCGCCGCGTCGTAGGCGCGGGCGATGAGATGGGTCACGCGCGCGGACCGTCCGCCCCGACCGCCGGCGAACGCGCCACCGAGCCGGGCCAGCCTGTCGACGATCCCCATATCTCAGCCCCGCCGGAACACACTTGGGCGCGCGAGCGGGCGAGGAACGCCATCGCTCCGAGCGGAAAGCTCGCGGATCATCCGATCCCGGAGGCGCTGCATCTCGTCGAGCGAAGCGTAGATGATCGTCTGGTCGCCGAATCGGACCTGCGTCACACCCTGCGCGATCGCCGCCGTCAGCGCGTCGAGCTGCGCTTGCGTGAACGTCGATTTCACCTCGGCCATCGTCTATCGCTCGCTAGTCATTTCAGCCACCCGCCTCGACGCCCGCCGAGCCAGCCGGGGTGACGCCCGGGCATGGGCGGCGGAGGCTGGGGCTTTGCCTCTTGTTCCGTCTCGCAGGCGTCATCGCTGTCCTCGTCATCGTCCGCATCGAGCAGCCCGAGCGGCTCTTCCAGAGTTCGCCATCGGCGCTCCTTGAACCGGTCGAGCCCATAGATCGCCGCCGCCGCGCGCGCATACACCCGGCAGTCGAGCGCCTCATTGCGGCGCGCCGGGTCCTTCTCCCACGTGGCCTTCGGATAGCCCTTGTGGGTGCGGATCACGCGCCGCTCGGCGGTCAGCTGCTTGAAGTACTCCTCCCCGTACTCCGGGAAGTGGCAGTAGCCCGGAGGGAATCCCTTGCCGGCCGCCAGGTCCTCGTCCGTGGGCCGGCCCAGCTTGAGCCTCTGATAAAGTTCGGCCTTGGCGACCGGCGTGCCGATCGACCAGACCTTGAGACCCCGCCGGCGGCTGCCCGTGTCCGCGCGGGACGCGCGCAGGATCAGGGCGACATCGCTGTCCCGCCCCTTGACCGCCACCACCGTGCGCGGCTGCCGCGCCACGGCCCCCGCCGGGCCCCATGTGGCCTGCGGATGACGCCGCACCCATGAGTACACGTCCTGCGTCGCGTAGCCCGAGTCGACGCACATGACGCGGATCGCCATGCTGCCGCCGCCCTCTCGCGGCCAGTCGCGCGCCAGCACTTCGTCCAACTGGCCCCAGACCTCTGGCTTCGCCGTGTCGCCGTCGAGGACCAGGTAGTCCACCGACCAGCTTTCCTTGTTCCGGCCCCAGGCCACGACCTCGACCTCGAGGCGATCCTTCTGAACGTCGACGCCCGCGGTCAGGAACAGCCCGCGGCGCGGCACGACACCGATCCGGTAGGCCTCGCGCCGGTCATAGATGTGCTGCCACTCCGGCGCTTCGTGCGCCTCCTCGAAGGGCTCGCCGAGAACCGTGTTGACGAACCCCTTCATCAACTCGGGGTTCTCCTTCGCGGCCTCGAACATCTCCGCCGCGTCGGCCCAGGAGAACCAGCCGACCGGGCTGTAGAGGCTCGACAGATGGAAGCCGGCCGTCCTGCCAGACGCACCGCCTTGCGCCGTCGCCCGCCACTCGCCGCGTTCGAGCATCTCCGTCTTGCGGTATTCGTCAATCAGCGAGCCGCAGTGATCGCAGCGATACTTCGCCTCCCTGGGCCGACCTTCCGGCCAGTACAGGTTGGCGAACTTGAGCGTCTGATACTCCCCGCACTCCGGGCAGGGCACGAAGTAGCGGCGCTGGTCCGAGGCCTCGAACTCGCGTTCGATGCGCGACAAACCCTTTGTCTTCGGCGTCGACACCAGGAACACCTTGCGGCGCTGGAACGTCGAAGCGCGCCGCTCGGCCAGCAGGATCGGATCGCCCTCGCCGTCCGTGTCGCCCGGGTAGCCGTCCACCTCGTCGAGGAACAGATACCGCGCCGGCATCGAGCGCAGGCCCACCGCCGAGTTGGCGCCCGTCAGCACCAGCACTCCGCCCGGGAAGTCCTTCGACAGCACCGTGTTGCCGGAATCCCGGCTGCGGCGCTCCTTCACAAGGCCCTTGAGCGTATCGCTCTCTTCGATCAGCGGGTCGATGCGCTGCTTCGAGTTGCGCTTGGCCAGCTCCACCGTCGGTGAAACAGCCATCATCGGGCCCGGCGCCTGGTGAATGACGTAGCCGATCCAGTTGTTGCCGCACTCCGTGCCGCCGACCTGGGCGCCCTTCATGAACACGACCCGCTCGACAGGCGACGAAGGCGAGAGGCAGTCCATGATCTCGCGTAAATATGGCGTCCGGCTCGTCCGCCATCGGCCTGGCTCCGAGGCGGCGCGCTGGGACAAAACCCGGTAACGGTCGGCCCACTCCGAGACCGTGAGCAGCGGGTCGGGCCTCAGACCCTGCCGCCAGGCCTTCTCGATCTCGTCTGCGCCCTCGTACCAGTCCGCGTCAGTCGAGCCGAGGCCGGATCTCTGCAAGCTCGATGAGGTGTTCGCGGACATGGCGTTCGAGGGTCACGTGCATCTTGTGCGGGTCGACCCCGAGTT
>CAYYWV010000144.1:0-5250 GCA_964475385.1 uncultured Alphaproteobacteria bacterium
CGCAAGGTGCACAACCGGCGCTCCTTCGCGAGCCCGCAGATCATCGTCTGCGTGCCTTCGGGCTCGACCGCGGTCGAGCGCCGCGCGATCCAGGAATCGGCCGAGAGCGCGGGCGCGCGCCGGGTCTTCCTGATCGAGGAGCCGATGGCGGCGGCGATCGGCGCCGGGCTCCCGGTCACCGAGCCCACGGGCTCGATGGTGGTCGACATCGGCGGCGGCACCACCGAGGTGGCGGTGCTCTCGCTCGGCGGGATCGTGTACTCGCGCTCGGTTCGGGTCGGCGGCGACAAGATGGACGAGGCGATCATCGGCTATATCCGCCGCAACCACAATCTTCTGGTCGGCGAGGGAAGCGCCGAGCGGATCAAGAAACAGATCGGCTCCGCCTGCCCGCCCGAGGACGGCGACGGCGAGGTGATGGAGATCAAGGGCCGCGACCTGATGAACGGCGTGCCCAAGGAGCTCATCATCAGCCAGCGCCAGATCGCCGAGAGCCTGGCCGAGCCGGTCGGCGCCATCATCGAGGCGGTCAAGGTCGCGCTCGAGCAGACCCCGCCCGAGCTCGCCGCCGACATCGTGGACAAGGGGATCGTGCTCACCGGCGGCGGCGCGCTGCTCGGCAACCTCGACTTCGTGCTGCGTCATGCGACCGGGCTTCCGGTCTCGATCGCCGACGAGCCCCTGTCCTGCGTCGCTCTCGGAACGGGGCGCTGCCTCGAAGAGATGAAGACGCTCAAGCACGTCCTGTACAACCAATACGAAACCTGAGTTCGGGATCGACGGGTGAGGAAAGCGTGACCGGCGGCGCCAGCCATTGAGAGGGCGGTGTGAGGTATCCTGGCGGTTCCCTGAAACGCATGACCCTGCCGGTCAAAGGCTGGCTCCAACGCTTCGCCCTCGTTCTTTTCGTGGCCGCGGCGCTCGGGCTGATGGTCATGGGGCGCGCCGACATCCGCCTGGTCGAACGTCTCCGGGTCGCCATCACCGATGCGGCGGCGCCGGTTCTCGATGTGCTTTCGCGCCCCGTCGCCAGCGTGAACGAGGCGATCGCCTACGGCCGCGAGCTTCTCTATCTGCGCGCCGAGAACGCCCGGCTGCGCGAAGAGAACGCGCGGCTGCGCCACTGGGAGGCGGTGGCCCGTAAGCTCGCCCAAGAGAACCTCGCGTTTCGCTCGCTTCTCAACATGGTCGACGATCCGCAGCTCGCGTTCGTAAGCGCCCGGGTGGTGGGCGATTCGGGCGGGGCCTTCGTGCGGACGGTGCTGATCAACGCCGGCGCGGCCGACGGGGTGCGCAAAGGGCAGGCGGTGATCACCGGCGACGGGCTGGTCGGACGCATCGTCGAGACCGGCGAGCGCAGCGCGCGGGTGCTTCTGCTGACCGATCTCAACGCGCGCGTTCCGGTGGTCGTCGAGCAGACCCGCGTGCCCGCGATTCTCGCCGGCGACAACAGCGATCGCCCGCGGCTGACGTTCATACCCGTGAACGCGACCGTCACGCTGGGCGAGCGCATCGTCACCTCGGGCCAAGGGGGCATGCTGCCGCCGGGCCTTCCGGTCGGCACCGTCGCTGCGATCGAGGACGGCGTGATTCGGGTCGAGCCTTTCGTCGATTGGGCGATGCTCGAGTATGTCCGGGTGCTTGACTACGCGCTGCCGGGGGTGCTGCCGGCGACGCGTGTCGCCGACCGCGCGGGACCGCTGCAATGACGGCCGAGGCCTTGCACCGGATCGAGAAGGGCTTGCGCGGCCTTGCCCCGTTCGCGCTCACGCTCGCGCTGGTGTTCGCGGTGATGTTGCCTTTGCCGATCCCGGGCTTTGCCCAGATCATGCCGGCGGTGAGCCTGATCGCGGTTTATCATTGGAGCATTTACCGCCCCGACCTTCTGCCTTTGAGCGCGACCTTCGCGGTCGGGTTGATCCAGGATGCGCTTACCGGGGCGCCGCTCGGGCTTACGAGCTTCGTCCTCTTGCTTTTGCGCACGGTGGTCGTCTCTCAGCGCCGCTTCTTCCACGGCAAGACCTTTATGGTCGAGTGGTGGGGGTTCATGCTGGTCGCCCCGGGCGCAATGTTCGTGAGCTGGGCGCTCGCTTCGCTCTACTTCGGCGCTCTCGTCAATCCGAGGGCCGCGGGCGTCCAGCTCCTGCTGACGATCGCGTTTTATCCGGGGCTGACCTGGCTGTTCGGACGCGTCCAGCACAGCCTTCTGAAGCGGGCCTGAGATGCCGCATCGCGACCGCGAACGCACCCGAATCTTCACCCGACGGGCGGCGCTTCTCGCCGGCGGGCAGTTCGCGCTTTTCTCGACGCTCGTCGGCAGGCTCTACTACCTTCAGGTCGTCCAGGCGGATCGCTATGCGATGCTCGCCGACGAGAACCGCATTAACCTACGGCTTTTGCCGCCGCCTCGCGGGCGGATCTTCGATCGCGCGGGCGAGCCGCTCGCCGTCAATCGGCTGAACTACCGGGTGGTGCTCGTCACCGAGCAGGCCGGCAGTCTTGAGGAAACGCTGGACGCGCTGGGACGCATCATCCCCGTGTCTGAACGCGATCGCGCGCGCGTCTTGCGCGAATCCCGCCGCAAGCGGGGGTTCGTGCCGATCACCGTGCGCGAGAACCTCGATTGGACCGAGGTTTCGCGCATCGAGGTCAACGCCCCCGACCTGCCGGGGGTGATGATCGACGTCGGCCAGACCCGCGACTATCCGCTCGGCCCTGTGCTCAGCCATGTGGTCGGCTATGTCGCTGCGGTGTCGGAAAAGGATCTCACGGGCGATCCTCTTCTCGAGCTTCCCGACTTCCGGATCGGCAAAAGCGGGATCGAGAAGGTCTACGACAAGGCTCTGCGGGGGACGGCTGGCAACAGCCAGGTCGAAGTGAACGCCTATGGCCGTGTGATCCGCGAGCTCGCGCGCGAGGAGGGACGGCCGGGCGACGATCTGACGCTTACCATCGATGCGGGGCTCCAGCGTTTCGTGGTCGACCGGCTCGGCGAGGAAAGCGCCTCGGTGGTCATTCTCGATGTTTACACCGGCGAAGTGATGGCGCTCGCCTCCAACCCTTCGTTCGACCCCAACGCCTTCAACAAGGGGCTGTCGAGCGCCGAATGGAAGGCGCTTGTCCACAACCCGCGCAAGCCGCTGATCGACAAGGCCATCGCCGGCCAGTATCCGCCGGGTTCGACGTTCAAGATGGTGGTCGCGCTCGCCGCCCTTGAGTCCGGCGTGGTGACGCCCGAGCACCGGGTCTTCTGCACCGGGAGCTTCAAGCTCGGCGACCGCGTATTCCACGACTGGAAGCGCGGCGGGCACGGCGATGTGGACATGCTGGCGGCGATTCAGCAGTCCTGCGATGTCTACTTCTACGACATCGCCAAGCGCGTCGGTATCGAGCGGATCGCCGCCATGGCGCGCCGTTTCGGGTTTGGCGTTCCGACCGGCATCGATCTCACCGGCGAGCGCCCCGGACTGGTTCCCGACAAGGACTGGAAGTTGAGCCGGTTCGGCGTGCCCTGGCAGCAGGGCGAGACCCTGGTCGTCGGCATCGGCCAGGGATATCTGCTGGCGACGCCTCTTCAGCTCGCGGTGATGACCGCGCGCCTCGCCAACGGCGGCAAGGCGGTCGCGCCGCGCTTGGTCCGCGGCCGAGGGAAGGTTCCGGCGCCGCCGTCCATGGGGATTCCGCGCGAGCTTCTCGCCGTGGTCAACGAGGGCATGAACTTGGTGACCAACAGCCGCCGCGGAACCGCCTATCGCGCCCGTATCCCCGATCCTGAGATGGCGATGGCGGGCAAGACCGGCACCGCCCAGGTGCGGCGCATCACGAAGAGCGAGCGGCTCAAGGGGATCATCAAAAACGAGGACCGCCCCTGGGAGGAGCGCGACCACGCTCTGTTCGTGGCTTTTGCGCCGGTCAAGCGGCCGCGCTATGCGGTCGCGGTGGTGGTCGAGCACGGCGGCTCGGGCTCGAAGGCCGCCGCGCCGATCGCCCGCGACGTGTTGCGCGAGACCCTGCGGCGCGATCCCGCGCGTCGGAGCGGCGCTGAGAAGCTGGCCGCTCGCGGCGACGGCGCTGGCGACGCATGAGGGCCTCGCGATGAGCCTTGGCGGCTATGGCGGAAACGCGCGGCCGATGCCCATCGGCCAGAAGCTCCGCCAGATCACCTGGGGGCTCGTGCTCTTGATTGTGGCGACCGCCGGGGTCGGCTTTGCGATGCTCTACTCGGCCGGCAACGGGAGCTTCGAGCCCTGGGCCTGGCGGCAGATTCTGCGTTTCGGCGTCGGGCTTGTCGCGATGTGCGTGATCGCGCTGATCGATGTCCGGGTCTGGCTGCGCTACGCCTACGCGCTCTACGGGATTGGGCTCGCGCTTTTGGTCGCGACCGAGGTCATGGGCGTGACGGGAATGGGGGCGCAGCGCTGGGTCGATCTGTGGTTGGTTCAGATTCAGCCCTCCGAGGTGATGAAGATCGCGCTGGTGCTCGCGCTTGCGCGCTACTTCCATGGCCTCACGCCCGAGGAAACGCGGCGGCCCGTAATGTTGATCGCGCCGGCGTTTCTCGTGTTGGTGCCGGCCGGGCTGGTCCTGCGCCAACCCGACCTCGGCACCGCGCTTTTGCTCATGGTGACCGGGGGCACTCTGTTTTTCCTGGCCGGGGTGCGGCTATGGGTGTTCGGGGCCGTGCTCGCCGCCGCGATCGCTGCGGTGCCCATCGGCTGGCAGTTTCTGCGTCCCTATCAGAAGGAGCGCGTGTTCACCTTTCTCAACCCCGAACGCGATCCGCTCGGCGCCGGCTATCACATTCTGCAATCGAAGATCGCGCTCGGTTCGGGCGGGGTGTTCGGCAAAGGCTTTCTCGCCGGGACTCAGAGCCACCTCAACTTTCTGCCCGAGAAGCAGACCGATTTCATCTTCACCATGCTGGCCGAGGAGTTCGGCCTGGTCGGCGCGGTCGGGCTGATCGGGCTCTATGCGCTGATCCTGATCTACGGCATCGCCATCAGCCTGCGCGCGACCAGCCAGTTCGCCCGTCTGGTCGCCATGGGGCTGACGACCACCTTCTTCGTCTACGGCTTCATCAACATCGCCATGGTGACCGGGCTCGTCCCGGTCGTGGGGGTGCCGTTGCCGCTGGTGTCCTACGGCGGCACCGCGCTGATGACGCTCCTGATCAGTTTCGGGATTCTGATCGGCGTCTATGTGCATCGCGACGTGGCGATCCCGCGCCGCGGCGCCGTCGGCGGTTGAGCG
>CAYYWV010000145.1:0-5218 GCA_964475385.1 uncultured Alphaproteobacteria bacterium
TCGCGCGCGCATCATACATCCCTTTTTCAAGAACGCACAACGACATATTGCGGTGTTCAAGGAACGGTAGCGCCCAGAGGCGGCGCGTAAAACCATTGTGGTCCGCAAGCGCATCGCGCAATATCGGCGCCGTGGCCATTGGGGGCGTTACACGCCGGTGATCTTCGCGCGCCGTTTCATCCGGTTTTGGTTCGCCGCAACGCTTGTCCTCGGGACGGGCGCGGTCGCGGCCGCGGCCAAGCCGGCGGTCGTGGGGCTGCGCATCGGCGTTCACGCCGAGACCACGCGCGTGGTCCTGGATCTCACCGACGGTCTCGAGTACCGCGTGTTCACCCTGCCCTCGCCCTATCGGGTGGTGGTCGACCTGCCCGAGGTCGCGTGGAAGGTCTCAGCGAAGCGCTTGTCCTCGGGCCGGGGCATCGTCCAGCGGTTCCGCTACGGCCTGTTCCAGCCCGGCACCTCGCGGCTGGTGCTCGACCTCAAGGCGCCGGTCCGTCTGCGCAAGGTGTTCATGCTGCGCCCGACCGCGAACTTCGGCTACCGGCTGGTGCTCGACCTCGAAGCCGTCTCGGCCAAGGACTATCGGCGCGAAGGCGAGCCCACGCCCCTCGCCGCGCCCAAAACGACGCCCAGCGCTGGCGCCAAAACAACGCCCGAACGGAACGGCCCCATCGTGATCGCCATCGATCCCGGCCACGGCGGGGTCGATCCCGGCACCCAAGGGACGAGCGGGGTCTATGAGAAGTGGATCACGCTCGCCGCCGCCCGCGAGCTCGCCCGCCAGCTCAAAGCGACCGGACGCTACCGGGTCGTGCTCACCCGCGACCGCGACGTCTTCGTGCCCCTGCCCCAGCGGGTGGCGATCGCGCGCAAGGCGGGGGCCGATCTGTTCATCTCGCTGCACGCCGATTCGATCGCCAACCACAAGGTCCGCGGGGCCTCTATCTACACCCTTTCGGAGAACGCCTCCGACGCCGAAACGGCGGCGCTCGCGGCCAAGGAGAACAAGGCCGACGTGATCGCCGGGATCGACCTGTCCTCGCAGGTCTACGACGCCGAGGTCGCCAACATCTTGATCGACCTCGCCCAGCGCCAGGCCAAGAACGAGTCGGGCAAGTTCGTCGAGGCCCTCGTGCCGGAGCTCGGCAAGAGCGTCCGGCTTCTGCGCAAGACCCATCGTTACGCGGGCTTCCGGGTGCTCAAGGCCCCCGACGTGCCGTCGGTGCTGATCGAGATGGGCTATCTTTCGAACCCGCGCGACGAGCGCATGCTGCGGACCCCGAAAACGCGCGCCAAGTTGATGGCCGCGATCCGCCGCGCGATCGACCGCTATTTCGCGGCCAAGCTCGCGGCCTCGCAAGGATGAATCCGTGATCGTCGGCCTTTACTTCCAGCGGTGCCGCTCGACACAACATCGCCACATTTCCGGCCTATTCTCCGCGATGGCGGAAACCGCTCGTTCCACGCTCCCAAATCATCTTTCGGTAACCAATGCCCCCTATCATGGCGTGTTCGGTCATCTAACATGCCCTGGCTGACCCGAGGCCCCAAGTGCGTGGCCCGATGAAGGTTCTCGCCGTTCTGTTCTCGACGCTCCTGGCCGCCGTCGTGGTCGCCGGGGGAGCGGGGCTCTACGCGCTCTATTATTACGGCCGCGGTCTTCCCGACTACCAGCAGCTCGCCGACTACGAGCCGCCCGTGGTGACCCGCGTTCACGCCGGCGACGGCCGCCTGCTCGCCGAGTATGCGCGCGAGCGGCGGGTCTTCGTGCCCATCGACGCCATGCCGCGCCGGGTGATCAACGCCTTCCTCTCGGCCGAGGACAAGAACTTCTACAGTCATCCCGGCGTCGATTTCCTGGGGGTGGCGCGGGCGATGGTGAAGAACATCGTCAACATCGGCCGCAACCGCCGGCTTCAGGGAGCCTCGACCATCACCCAGCAGGTGGCCAAGAACTTCCTGCTCACCAACGAGGTCTCGATCGAGCGCAAGGTGAAAGAGGCGATCCTCGCTTTCCGCATCGAACGCGCCTTCACAAAGGACCGAATCCTCGAGCTTTACCTCAACCAGATCTACCTCGGCATGGGCTCGTACGGCGTGGCGGCGGCGGCGCTCAACTACTTCGACAAGTCGCTCGACGAGCTTTCGATCGCCGAGGCCGCCTTCCTCGCCGCGCTGCCCAAGGCGCCCAACAACTACAACCCGATCCGCCGGCCGGCGGCGGCCAAGGCCCGACGCGACTGGGTGATCGACCGGATGCGCGAGGACGGCTACATCAGCGAGACCGAAGCCGCCTGGGCCAAGAGCGAGCCCCTGCTCGTGCGCCAGGCCAACCCGGCCGAGTTCGTGCGCGCCGACTACTTCACCGAGGAGGTGCGCCGCGAACTCTTAAGCCGCTATGGCGAGGACGCGCTCTACGGCGGCGGGCTCTCGGTGCGCACGACCCTGGACCCGCGCCTTCAGCGCATCGCCGAACGCGCGCTGCGCCAGGGGCTTATCGCCTACGACCGTCGCCACGGTTGGCGCGGGCCGGTGGCGCGGATCGACCCCGGCCCCGGCTGGCGGGCGCGGCTCGCCGCCGTGGCTCCGCCGCCGGGGGCCGCGCCTTGGCGTCTTGCGGTGGTTCTCGGCGTGGATGCGCAGGCGGCGGCGATCGGCCTTTCCGACGGCGGGCAAGGGCGGATTCCGCTCGAAGAGCTCCGCTGGGCGCGGGCCTGGCGCAAGGGCCAGCGCGTCGGGCCGAAGATTCAGCGCCCTGCTGACGTGCTCGCCCCCGGCGACGTGGTGCTGGTCGAGCCGGTCGACGCGACCGGCGATTACGGGCTTCGCCAGATCCCCGACGTCGGCGGCGCCATCGTCGCGCTCGACCCCCACACCGGGCGCGTGCTCGCCATGGTGGGCGGCTACAGCTACGAGATCAGCCAGTTCAATCGGGCCACCCAGGCCATGCGCCAGCCCGGCTCGGCGTTCAAGCCGATCGTCTACATGGCGGCGCTCGATCACGGGTTCACGCCGTCGAGCATCGTCGACGACGCGCCCATCGTGATCGACCAAGGCCCCGGCCTGCCGAAGTGGAAGCCGGCCAACTACACGACCCGGTTCTACGGCCGCTCGCCCTTGCGCATCGGGATCGAGAAGTCGCGCAACCTCATGACCGTGCGCCTCGCGCGGGCGATCGGGATGGAGACGGTCGCCGAGTACGCCCGGCGCCTCGGCGTGGTCGACGACCTGCCGCGGCTCCTGCCGATGGCGCTGGGCGCAGGCGAGACCACGCTGATCCGCCTGACAGCGGCCTACGCCATGATCGTCAATGGCGGCAAGCGCATCGCGCCCGCCTTGATCGAGCGCGTCCAGGACCGCAACGGCAAGACCATCTACCGCCGCGACACCCGGCCCTGTCCCGGCTGCCGCGCGGCCCGCTGGGAGAACCAGCCGGTGCCGCGCATTCCCGATACCCGCGAGACCGTGCTCAGCCCCGATACCGCCTATCAGATGGTCTCCATGCTGCGCGGCGTGGTTCTGCGCGGAACCGGGCGGCGAATCCGCGATCTCGGCCGTCCGCTCGCCGGCAAGACCGGAACCACCAACGACGACGTCGACGCCTGGTTCATCGGCTTTTCGCCCGACCTCGTCGCCGGCGTCTACGTCGGCTTCGACCAGCCCCGCAGCCTCGGCTACAAGGAGACGGGCTCGCGCGTCGCCGCGCCCATCTTCAAGATGTTCATGGCCGAAGCCCTCAAGGGCGCGCCCGCGATTCCCTTCCGCATCCCGCCCGGGATTCGGCTGGTGCGGATCGACGGCGACACCGGGCTTCTGCCCGGGCCGAACACGCGCCGGGTGATCCTCGAAGCCTACAAGCCGGGGACCGAGCCCGACACCAGCGCCCCGTTGATCGAGCCCACCGCGAGCGGGCTTTACTGAACCTTGCGGCGGGCGCGGCGTCCGGTCCCGACGGTCTTCCGCCGGGCGCGCCGAGGCGCTATACAGTCGCCCGCAAAGCACCGCCAATCGTTTCGAGGTATTCCATGCGCGCCGAGATCACGGCTCTCGCGGACGAGATCAAGCAGTCGCTCGAACTGCTGAGGAGGCATCTTTGACTGGGACGCGGCGCTTGAAGAGCTCGCCCGCCTGAACGAGAAGGCGGAAGACCCGGCCCTCTGGGACGACCCCGAACGCGCCCAGGCTGTGATGCGCGAGCGCACGCGTCTCGAAAGCGCGATCGAAAGCTGCCGCGCGATCGAGCGCGAGCTCGACGACCACCTCACTCTCGCCGAGCTCGGCGAGGCCGAAGGCGACGAGGCGGCGCTCGACGAGGCCCAGGCGGCGCTCGCCCAGCTCGCCGAGCGGACCCGGCGGCTCCGCCTCGAAGCCCTGCTCTCGGGCGAGGCCGACGCCAACGACTGCTACCTCGAGGTCCACGCCGGGGCCGGCGGCACCGAAAGCCAGGACTGGGCCGAGATGCTCTTGCGCATGTACGTGCGCTGGGCCGAACGCCACGGCTACAAGGTCGAGTGGATCGAAGAGAGCCCGGGCGAGGAGGCCGGCATCAAGTCGGCGACCATCCGGCTTCGCGGCCCCAACGCCTACGGCTGGTGCAAGACCGAAAGCGGCGTCCATCGCCTGGTCCGCATCTCGCCGTTCGACGCCAGCGCGCGCCGGCACACCAGCTTCGCGAGCGTCTGGGTTTACCCGGTGATCGACGACTCGATCGAGATCGAGATCGCCGACAAGGATCTGCGCGTCGACACCTACCGCGCGTCCGGCGCCGGCGGCCAGCACGTCAACAAGACCGACAGCGCGGTGCGGATCACGCATCTGCCCACCGGCATCGTCGTCCAGTGCCAGAACAACCGCTCGCAGCACCGCAACCGGGCCGAAGCGATGGCCATGCTGCGCGCCCGGCTCTACGAACGCGAGCTCCAGCGCCGCGAGGAGGAGGCCCAGGCCCAGGCCGCGACCAAGAGCGAGATCGGCTGGGGCCACCAGATCCGATCCTACGTGCTCCACCCCTACCAGCTCGTCAAGGATCTGCGCACCGGGGTCGAGACCGGCAACACCACCGCCGTGCTCGACGGCGACCTCGACCGCTTCATGGCCGCGGCGCTCGCCGCCCGCGTCGGGATGGACGAGGAAAAGGGAAAGAGCGGAAAGGCCGACTGATG
The DNA here is from genome assembly GCA_964475385.1 of uncultured Alphaproteobacteria bacterium. Lineage (GTDB taxonomy): Bacteria > Pseudomonadota > Alphaproteobacteria > JAAXGF01 > JAAXGF01 > CAYYWV01. The sequence continues at coordinate 5,163 of CAYYWV010000145.1, forward strand.
CCCGTTCGCTTATGAGGAGACCCGGCCCTCGGCCCCATAGGTCGTCAAGGGCGAAA
>CAYYWV010000146.1:0-5097 GCA_964475385.1 uncultured Alphaproteobacteria bacterium
GCGCGCGCTCTACGCCGCGGTGATCGACGAGTTCCGCCGCTTCCTGCGATAGCCTCGCTCGCGATCGCTCTTTGTCTGGTTGGCGCGCGCCGGAGTTGACGGCCCCTGGAAATATCCCCACTATAATTAAGAATAAAATCGTTCGGGTTTCGCGAGACGCTCTTTATTCAAAGGGAGGATCGGCGGACCCGAGATCGGGTGCTAAGGGCCGGAAAAGAGCCCACGCCGACATCGCTAGGGACGCCGTCCTCCGCGCTTTTCAGCAAGGAGGACACCAATGACGGATTCGAAGGATAAGGAAAACGGCCACGGGCCGCTCACCGGCCTCTCCCGTCGCAAGTTCCTCGAGGTCGTGAGCGGACTCGGCACCGCGGGCGCGTTCATGGTGACAGCGTCGCCGTTGCGCGCCCAGGAAGCGGGGCCGGCGCTCAAGATCGGTTCGATGGGGCCGTTCACCGGACCGGCGAGCCGGACCGGCGATGAATTCAAGAACGGCGTCGCGATGGCGATCGAAGACGCCCGCGCGGCGGGCGATCTGCCGCTCGTCATCGACGGCAAGAAACGCGACATCGAGGTCGTGTTCATCGACAGCCAGTCGAGCCCGGAGAAAGCGGTCAAGGCGGTCCGCCAGGCCGTCGAGCGCCAGGGTGTCGAGTTCATCGTCAACGGCTGGCACTCGTCGGTGGCGATGGCTGTCATGGACGCCGAGGTGCCGCTGCATATCGTGCACATCGGGCATCTCGGCGAATCGCAGTTCATCTCCGAGAAGATCAACAAGAACCCGAAGAAGTATCGCGGCTGGTTCAAGGGCTGGCCGGCCCCGCCGATGCTGGCCGGGCTCTACGGCCCGCCGTTGCAGCACTTCATCAAGACCGGCCAATGGAAGCCGGCTAACCGCAAGTGCGCGATCCTGGTCGAGGACACCGACTTCGGCCGCGGCTGGGGCGAGGCCGCGATGGTCAGCCTCAAAAAGGCCGGCTTCGACGTGCTGCCTTACGACGTCACCGCGCTCGACGAGACCGAGTTCTCGCCGCTCTTGACCCGATACAAAGCGCAGAAGGTCTCGCTCGTCGGCATGACGTCGACCGGCAACGTGAGCGTGTCGAACTTCGTCAAGCAGTTCCGCGCGCAAGGGGTCAAGGCGCTGCTCATCGCCCACGGCCTCGACTGGTTCAGCGAGTGGTACCAGCTCACCGGCGAAGCCTCCGATTACGCGGTGGCGATCGATTCGCCGCATGTGATCGCGCCCTGGCAGCAGGAGTGGGTGGACCGCTACAAGGCCAAGTTCGGCATCGAGCCGGGCATCGCCGCGAGCGGCATCACCTACGACTACATGCGGATGGCGATCAAGATCCTGAAGAAGGCCGGAACGCTCAACTTCGATACCCTTGTCGAGACCATCTACGACACCCCGTATAAGGGAGTATGGAACTTCTACCAGTTCTCGCGGACGGCTGGCGCAAACGCGCTCGCCCCCAACGAGGTGATGACGGGGCCGTTCATGAAGGGGTTCTTCTTCCCGATGGTCCAGTTCTCCAAGGGCAAAGCGAACGTCATCTGGCCGCTCGAGTACGCGACCACCGAGTTCCGCGCGCCGCCGTGGCTGTGACGGCTGCGTCGCGGTGACCGACCGGCGGGAACGGTCGGCGGCGCTGGCCGTCCCGCCTCCTTTTGCTCCCGCCCTTCGTCCGGGCCATACGCCGCCCGGGCCGGAGGAACAGGCGCGCGAGATGGATACACCGATTCTCACGGTCGATCGGGTCAAGAAACGCTTCGGCGGCATGATCGTCCTCGACGGCGTCTCCATTGCGGTCGAACGCGGCCGCATCCACGGCATCATCGGCCCCAACGGCGCCGGCAAGACGACGTTATTCAACGTGATCAACGGCATCTACGCCGCGAACGGCGGGACGATCACGTTCAAAGGCACCGATATCACCAATCGCAAGCTCAGCGACATCGCGTCGCGCGGGCTCGGCCGCACGTTCCAGGTCGCGCGCGTGTTCAACGAGATGACGCTGCTTGAGAACATGCTGGTGCCGGCGATTCCCCGGCGCCTTTCCTGGCGCGAAGCGCGCGAGCGGGCGCTTCACCTGCTCGAGATCGCGGGGCTTGTCGAGCTCAAGGACCAGCCGGCGGTCGAGGTCTCGGGCGGCCAGAAAAAGTTGCTTGAGTTCATGCGCACGATGATGGCCGAGCCCGAGCTCGTCCTTCTCGACGAGCCGTTCGGCGGCATCAATCCGGCGCTCGTCGAGCGTCTCAGCGAGATCGTGCTCGACCTCAACCGCAAGGAGGGCAAGACCTTCCTGCTCATCAGCCACGAGATGCCCTCGGTGACCAGGCTGTGCGCGGTGGTGACCGTGCTCGCCGCCGGACGGACGATCGCGCAGGGGCCGCCGGCCGAGATTCGCGCCGACCCCGCGGTCATCGAGGCCTATCTCGGGCACTGAGGCGGCCGATGACGCTCGAGGTCCGCAACGTCGTCTCCGGCTACGCCAAGGAGGTGCCGATCCTGCACGGGGTCACCGTGACCGCGGCGGAGGGCCTCGTGACCGCGATCATCGGCCCCAACGGCGCCGGAAAATCGACGCTTTTGCGCACGATCTACGGCTATCTGCGGCCCCTCGAAGGCGAGATCATCCACTACGGCAAGCGGATCAACGGACTCAGGCCCGAGCGGATGCTCGCCGAGGGAATCGCGTATCTCCTGCAGGGCCACAGCGTGTTTCCCCGGATGACGGTCGAGGAGAACCTCGAGCTCGGGGCGTGGATCTTCAAGCACGACCGCGCCCGAGTCCGCCAGGCGTTCGAGGCGCTCTACGCCCGTTTCCCTGTGCTCAAAGAGAAGCGCCGCCTCGCCGCCGGCGCGCTCTCGGGCGGCGAGCAGCGCATCCTCGAGATCGCGCGGCTGACCATGACCGGGCCGAAAACGCTTCTGCTCGACGAGCCCTCGGTCGGATTGATGCCCAAGCTCGTCGATCAGGTCTACGACGAGATCATCAAGCTCAAGGCGCACCGGTTCACGATCCTGATGGTCGATCAGAACGTGAAGAAGTCGATCGAGATCGCCGACTACGTTTACGTGCTCAACCTCGGGCGCAACAGCCACCACGGGCCGCAGAAGGACTTCGAGGCCCGGCTCGAAGACATCATCAGGGAATGGATCTGATGCTCGACATCGGCATCATCACCGACCCCGCCATCATGAGCGAGCTTCTCTTCCAAGGGCTCGTCCGCGGCGCGATGTACGCGCTGATGGGCATCGGGCTGTCGCTCATCTTCGGCATCCTCGGGGTGGTCAACTTCGCCCATGGCGAGCTGTTCATGATCGGCGCTTATGTGATGGTCTACGTCAGCGTCACGCTCGGGCTTCCGTTCATCTTCGGCATCGCCGCCGCCGGCGTGGTGCTGTTCTTCGTCGGCATGCTGATCGAGCGCGGCCTTGTCGAGCCGTTGCGCCGCCGGGCGGGACGCGACTGGCTGCTCGATTCCTTCGTGCTGACCATCGGGCTGATGGTGATTCTGCAAAACCTCGCGCTGCTCGCCTTCGGCAGCCGACGCCGCGGGATCACCGAGATGATCTCGGGCGGCCTCGTCTTCGGCGACGTCCGCATCAGCTACGAGCGCATCGCGATCCTCGGGCTCTCGGTGGTGGTGGTTTCGTTGCTGGCCGCGTTCATCAAGTTCACCGACACCGGCAAGGCGATTCGGGCCACCGCACAGCACGCCGAGGCGGCGCTGACGCTGGGCATCGACGTCGACCGCATCCACACCATCGCCTTCGGCATCGGGGCGGCGCTCGCCGGCATCGCCGGCGCGCTCCTGATCTCGATCTTTCCGGCCTTTCCCACCGTCGGCTACCAGCCGGTGCTCAAGAGCTTCGCGGTCGTCATCCTCGGCGGGCTCGGCAACATCCCCGGAGCGATCGCCGGCGGCTTCCTGCTCGGCGTCATCGAGGCCTATGCGATCTTCTTCATGTCCGCCGGTTGGCAGGCGGTGCTCACGCCGCTGCTCGTGGTCCTGATTCTCATCGTCCGGCCCACCGGGCTGTTCACCGCCCAAGGAGAGCGGCCATGACCCAGGCGAGCCTGCAGGCGGCCGGGGGAGTGAGCGCGTTGCGCATCGTCAAGCTTGCGGTGCTGGCCGCGCTTCTGGCCTTCGGGCCGCCGGCGATCGACAGCCCCTTCGTCACCACCGTGTTCATCTCGGCGCTGATGTTCGGCGTTCTGGGGGCGATCTACGACTTGATGCTGGGTTACGCCGGGCTCACCAACTTCGGCTTCGCCGGCTTCATCGCCGCCGGCGCCTACGGCTCGGCGCTGGCCAACTTCCATTACGGGATCAGCCCGTGGTTGGGGCTGCTTATCGGCGGCGTCAGCGGCGGTTTGCTCGGCTTTTTCACAGGCGTCATCACGCTGCGCCTGCGCGGTCTCTACCTCGGGTTGACGACGTGGTTCGTCGCCGAGGCGCTGCGGTTTACGATCTCGAACACGCCCCAGTACACGCGCGGCGTGCTCGGGCTCGAGGTCGCGCCCTTTCCCGACCTGTTCGGGATCGACTTCTCGCGCGGGAACCTGATCGCCTACTACTATCTCCTGCTGGCGCTCGGGGCGGTTATCTTCGCGGTCATGGCCGCGCTCGTGCGCTCGAAGATCGGGCTTGCGTTCAAGGCCATCCGCGAGGACCAGCTCGCGACCGAGAGCCTCGGCCTCAACGCCACCAAGTACAAGCTCATCAATTTCACCGTCGCCTGCTTTTTCACCGGCGTTGTCGGCTCGTTCTACGCGCATTACCTCGGCATCCTGTCGCCGACGCCCGAGGAGTTCGGCGTTCCGCGGACGGTCGAGATTCTGACCGTCGCCTATGTGGGCGGCCGCGGCACGTTGTGGGGCTCGTTGTTCGCCGGCTTTCTTCTGATCGGCTTCCAAGAGTACTTCCGCGAGCTCGAGGCGTGGCGGCTGGTGATGTTCGGCGCGCTTCTGATCGGGGTTATGATCTTCGCGCCCAAGGGTCTCGCCGGGCTGCGCAAGTACGTATGGTAGGCGCGCCTTCGCGCCGTTTCATTCGGCGGCGGACATCGGCTAAATATCGGCTATA
>CAYYWV010000147.1:0-5066 GCA_964475385.1 uncultured Alphaproteobacteria bacterium
CAACCTCAACGTCTTCCGCCCCGCGGACGCGGTCGAGACCGCCGAGTGCTGGGCGCTCGCGCTCGCCGAGACCGCGACGCCTTCGGTGATCGCGCTTTCGCGCCAGGGCGCGCCGACGCTGCGCACCGCGCATACGGACGAGAACCTTTGCGCCCGCGGGGCCTATGTGCTCGCCGACGCCGACGGCGGGCCGGCGCGCGCGACCTTGATCGCCACCGGCTCGGAGGTCGCCGTCGCGCTCGCCGCCCGCGCGGCGCTCGAGGCCGAAGGCGTCCCCACCCGCGTGGTCTCGATGCCGTGTTGGCGGTTGTTCGACCGCCAAGAGGAAGGCTACCGCCGCGCGGTGATCGACCCGGCGACCGTGCGGGTCGCGGTCGAGGCGGCGGCGCCGCTCGGCTGGGAGCGCTACGTCGGCGAGACCGGCGCGGCGATCGGCATGACGGGTTTCGGCGCTTCGGCCCCGGCCGAGACGCTGTACGCCCATTTCGGCATCACGGCGGAGGCCGTCGCCGCCGCGGTGCGGGCAAGGCTGTAAGCAGCCGCAAGCGGCGACCGCGCCGCGCGCAGCTTTCGATCAAAAACTGGAGGTGAAAAATGCCGGTTCGTCTCGCGATCAACGGTTTCGGCCGTATCGGCCGCCTCGTTCTGCGGGCCATCCACGAAGCGAACCGAGACGACGTGGAGGTGGTCGCGATCAACGACCTCGGCCCGGTCGAGACCAACGCCCATCTTCTGCGCTACGATTCGGTTCACGGTCGATTCCCGGGCGAGGTCAAGACCACGGACGACAGCATCGACCTCGGCCGCGGGCCGATCAAGGTCTGCGCCGAACGCGACCCGGCGGCGCTGCCGTGGGGCGATCTCGGGGTCGATGTGGCGCTCGAATGCACGGGCCGCTTCACCAAGCGCGAGCTCGCGGCCAAGCACCTCGAGGCCGGCGCGCGCAAGGTTCTGGTCTCGGCGCCGGCGTCGGAGGCCGACCTTACGGTGGTCTACGGCGTCAATCACGACCGCCTGACCCAAGAGCACAAGGTCGTCTCCAACGCGTCCTGCACCACCAACTGCCTCGCGCCGGTGGCCAAGGCGCTCAACGACGCGATCGGAATCGACTGCGGCTTCATGACCACGGTGCACGCCTACACCGGCGACCAGCCGGTGCTGGACACCCTGCACAAGGATCTGCACCGGGCGCGGGCGGCGGCGCTTTCGATCATTCCGACCTCGACCGGGGCGGCGCGGGCCGTGGGCCTCGTCCTGCCCGAGCTCAAGGGCCGGCTCGACGGCGTCGCGGTCAGGGTGCCCACGCCCAATGTCTCGATGGTCGATCTCTCGTTCATCGCCAAGCGCGAGACCAGCGCCGAGGAGATCAACGAGGCCATCAAGGCGGCGGCGAACGGCCCGCTCGCCGGCATCCTCGCGACCTCGGAAGCGCCGCTCGTCTCGACCGACTTCAACCACTGCCCGGCGAGCGCGACTTTCGACCTCGGCCAAACCGCGGTGATCGAGGGCAAGCTCTGCCGCGTGCTCGCCTGGTACGACAACGAGTGGGGCTTCTCGAACCGGATGGCCGACGTCGCCGCCCTTCTGGGCCGGCTGTAGCCGCGCGGGAGGTTCGGCCGTGACGGCCTTCCGGACCCTCGACGACCTCGAGCCTGCGGGCCGGCGCGTCCTCGTCCGGGTCGATCTCAACGTGCCTATGCGCGAGGGCGAGGTCGCGGACGCGACCCGGATCGAGCGCGTCGCGCCGACGCTCAACGAGCTCGCCGAGCGCGGCGGCCGCGTCGTGGCGATCTCGCACTTCGGCCGACCCAAAGGCAAGGTCGTGCCGTCGATGTCGCTCGCCCCCCTCGTGGAGCCGCTGTCGGCCGCGCTCGGCGGACGCGCGGTGGCCTTCGCGCCCGACTGCGTGGGCGAGGCGGCCGAAGCGGCGGCGGCGGAGCTTGCCGACGGCGCGGTGCTGCTGCTCGAGAATCTGCGCTTCCATGCGGGCGAGGAGAAGAACGATCCCGACTTCGCCGCCGCGCTCGCCCGCCTCGGCGAGGTCTATGTGAACGACGCTTTCTCGGCCGCGCACCGGGCGCACGCCTCGGTGGTCGGGGTGGCGAAGCTCTTGCCGGCCTACGCCGGGCGGCTGATGCAGGCCGAGCTCGAAGCGCTCGACGCGGCGCTCGAGAACCCGGCGCGCCCGGTCGCCGCGGTGGTCGGCGGGGCCAAGGTCTCGACCAAGCTCGCGCTGCTCGGCAACCTGATCGAACGGGTCGACATGCTGGTCATCGGCGGCGGCATGGCCAACACCTTCCTCGCCGCCAAGGGCGTTTCGGTCGGCCGCTCGCTGTGCGAGCGCGACATGGCCGAGACCGCGCGCGAGATCATGGCCCGGGCCGAGCGCCGCGGCTGCGCGCTGATCCTGCCCGAAGACGCGGTGGTCGCCACCCGCTTCGAGGCCGGCGCGCCGCGCGAGACGGTCGCCATCGACGCGGTCGCCGACGACGCCATGATCCTCGACATCGGACCGGCGAGCGCGAAGGCGATCGCCGACCGCCTCGCCGAGGCCCGAACCGTGGTCTGGAACGGGCCGCTCGGCGCGTTCGAGCTCGATGGGTTCGATGGCGGGACGAACGCGGTCGCCCGCGCCGTCGCCCGGCTGACCGCCGAAGCCGGCCTGGTCAGCGTGGCCGGCGGCGGCGACACGGTGGCGGCGCTCGCCAAGGCCGGCGCGCTCGACCGCTTTACTTACGTCTCGACCGCCGGCGGGGCCTTCCTCGAATGGCTCGAAGGGCGCGCGCTGCCGGGGGTCGCGGCGCTCCGCCCTTGAGCGATCCGCGCCCGCCCAATGGGGGCGCGCGGGTCGTGATCTTTCACTCGCTCGACCACGCGCGGGCGGCGTTGGCGGCCGCCGCCGAGGCGCGGGCCCCTTTGATTCTGCGCACCGCCCCCGGGGCCGCGGCCTATGCGGGGGCGGGTTATCTCAAGGCGGTGGTCGACCGGGCGCGCGCTGATGCGCCGGACGCGCGGGCCGAAGCGGCGATCGACTGCGGCGACGACGCGGGCCTCGCGCTCGCCGCCCTGCGCGCGGGCTGGACCGCGCTTTTCTTTTCGGGCGAAGAGGACGCGCGCCGCCGCATCGCCGCCATCGCCGCCGCCCAGGGCGCGCGCCTGCTTGCGGACGCGCGCGCCGAGGAGACCCTCGACCTTCTTGATTCGCCCGACCCGGAGGCGGCCTGCCGGGCCTTCTTCGAACGCCGCCGCGAATAGCGTTCAACCCTTCCGCCGGCGTTGCAAAAGCCCCGGGGCTGGGCTATCTGATGGGTGATTTTCCATCCCTTTTCCCGGCGCTTGCGGCCGCTTCCGAGACGGCCGCCGCGCCAGTCACGAACCGGAGGACCGAGCCCATGACGGCATCCGATCTTGAAGCTACCGCCAAGGCGCTCGTCGCGCCGGGCAAGGGCATCCTCGCGGCCGACGAGAGCAGCCCGACGATCAAGAAGCGCTTCGATTCGATCAACGTCGAATCGACCGAGGAGAACCGCCGCGCCTATCGCGAGATTCTGTTCACCACCCCCGGCGTCGGCGAGTTCATCTCGGGCGTGATCCTGTTCGACGAGACCATCCGCCAGAAGGCCTCGGACGGCGTCCCCTTCGTCGAGGTTCTGAAAAGCCAGGGCATCATTCCCGGCATCAAGGTCGACAAAGGCGCCAAGCCGCTCGCCGGCGCGCCCGGCGAGAAGGTGACCGAAGGCCTCGACGGCCTGCGCGACCGGTTGCAAGAGTACTTCGATCTCGGCGCGCGCTTCACCAAGTGGCGGGCGGTGATCGCCATCGGCGACGGCCTGCCGTCGACCTACTGCATCGACGTGAACGCCCATGCGCTCGCCCGCTTCGCGGCGCTGTCGCAGGAGGCGGGCCTCGTGCCGATCGTCGAGCCCGAGGTGTTGATGGACGGCGACCACGATCTCGCGCGCTGCGCCGAGGCGACCGAGGCGACGCTCGCGCGGGTGTTCGCCGCGCTGCGCGACCAGCGGGTCGTCCTCGAAGGCATGCTGCTCAAGCCCAACATGGTGCTCGACGGCAAGGACCATGCGCCGAAGGCGAGCGTCGAGGAGGTCGCCGCCGCGACCGTGAAGACCTTGCGCCGGACGGTGCCCGCGGCGGTGCCCGGCATCGTCTTCCTCTCGGGCGGCCAGACCGACGAGGAGGCGACCGCGCACCTCAACGCCATGAACGCCATGGACGCCGCCCATCCCTGGCAGCTCAGCTTCTCCTATGGGCGGGCGCTTCAGGCCCCGCCGCTCAAGACCTGGGCGGGGAACGCCGCCAATGCGGAAGCGGCCAAGAAGGCTTTCTATCGCCGGGCGAAGCTCAACAGCGCGGCGCGCTACGGCCGCTACAGCCCGGAGATGGAGCGCGAGGCGGCCTGAAGGGGCGCGCGAGGGCAAGGGGCGTGAGCGCCGGCGGCGACGCGGCGCAAGCCTGCCGGCTTTACCTGATTACGCCGCCGCGCCTCGCGCCCGAGACCTTCGCCGAGACGCTTGCGGCGGCGCTTGACGCCGGCGACGTCGCCTGCGTTCAGCTCCGCTTGGCGGACGCCGACGACGAGGCCCGCCGCGCCGCGGCCCGAATCCTGCGCCCGGTCTGCCACGCCCGCGACGTCGCCTTCGTGATCGACGAAGACATCGATGCGGCCGCGGAGACGGAGGCCGACGGGGTCCATCTTTCGGACTGCCGCGCGGTCGCGGCGGCGCGGGCGCGTCTGGGACCGGACCGAATCGTCGGCGCAGGCTGCGGGGGCTCGCGCCACGCCGCGATGGTCGCCGCCGAGGCGGGCGCGGACTATGTCTCCTTCGGCGCGATCTTCCCCTCGCCCACCCTGCCCGGGGCGGCGACCGTCGATCCCGAGATCCTTTCCTGGTGGAGCGCGCTGATGGTCGTGCCTTGCGTCGCGGTCGGCGGAATCACGCCCGAGAACTGCGCCGTTCCGGTCGCCGCGGGCGCCGATTTCATCGCCGTCTCGGCCGCGGTCTGGACCGCGGCGGAAGGCCCTGCGGCCGCCGTCCGCGCGTTCAACG
>CAYYWV010000148.1:0-4684 GCA_964475385.1 uncultured Alphaproteobacteria bacterium
TCAGCTCGATGCTCTTCGCCAACGTCGTGTCGTCTTCCACAAGCAATACACGCATCGTGAGCTCCCGATCGCGCCAGCCTTAGCGGCATTTAAGGTTAAGGTCCGCTTTACGCCCCCGCTCGTAAAGAAACGGTTAAGTCGCCGTAATTCTAAGATTTCTCGGATGCGGTCAGGAGGGCGGTTTCCGGCGATTCGGCGTCAATCCTCGTCGCCGATCAGGCGGCGGCGCGCTTCGCGGTACTTAGCGGCGGTGCGGTCGACGATCTCGGGCGGAAGCGCGGGCGCGGGCGGGCGCTTGTCCCAGCCGATGCGTTCGAGGTAGTCGCGGACGAACTGCTTGTCGAAGCTCGGCGGGCTCGCGCCCGGCGCATACGCGTCGGCGGGCCAGAACCGCGAGGAATCGGGGGTCAACGCCTCGTCGATCAGGACCAGCGCGCCGTCGTCGCCGAGCGCGAACTCGAACTTGGTGTCGGCGAGAATGATGCCGCGCGCCTTCGCGTAATCGCGCGCGAAGGCATAGAGCGCGAGGCTCGCCGCCTTCACGCGTTCGGCCGTCTCGGCGCCGATCAGATCGACCGCCTGGTCGAAGGCGATGTTCTCGTCGTGCGCGCCCGGCGCGGCCTTGGTCGACGGCGTGAACAGCGGCTCGGGCAGCGCCTCGGCCTCGCGCAGGCCCTCGGGCAACGCGATTCCGCAGACCGCGCCGGTGCGCCGGTACTCCTTCCAGCCCGAGCCCGCGAGGTAGCCGCGCACGATGGCCTCGATGGGCAAGGGATCGAGCCTGCGGACGACCACCGACCGGCCTTCGAGCGGCGCGCGCTCGTCCGGGTCGGGCACCGCTTCGGCGAGCGGAATGGCGGCGATATGGTTGGCGACGATATGGCGCGTGCGCGCGAACCAGAAGTTGGACAGCGCGGTCAGCACCGCCCCCTTGTCGGGAATCGGCGTCGGCAGAACGACGTCGAAGGCCGACAATCGGTCGGAGGCCACGATCAACAGGTGGTCGTCGCCGAGGGCGTAAATATCGCGGACCTTGCCGCGATTGATCAACGGAAGCGAAGAAAGCCGGGATTCGAAAAGCGTCTCGGGCATCGTCGGTCCTTGGCGAGGTGGTCGCAACGGGCGGCGCGGGACGAGGCAGAGAATGACGCCTCGCGCCCGCCTTGTCACCCCCTGGGAACCGTCGTCACCCCGGCTCCTTTCGGCGGCGGCGGTTGCCGCCGCAACCCGTTCCATGCACACTATGGTCGTATGCGGCCGGTGATCTCGATCTTCGACCGGGACGACTTACGACGACGCGTGGAACGGCATGCGGCGCGTCTTTTCGGCTACGCCTTGAGCCTGACGAACGATCGCGACGACGCCGCCGATCTTCTGCACGACGGGATCGTAAAGGCGCTTTCGGCCCGCTCCACGCCGAGCGACGAGCGGGCCTTGCGCGCGTGGCTGTTCCGCATCTTGCGCAACACCTTCATCGACCAGCAACGCCGCCGCGCCCGCGAAGGGGCCGAATCGATCCCCGCCTACGGGGAAGCGGTCGAGAGCGGCGAAGACGCGCCGCTCCAATGGACGTGGAACCACGACGATGCGCTGATCTCGGCGCTGACCGTCCGCCTTGCTCTCCGCCGCCTCAGCGTGCGTCACCGCGAGGTCATCGCGCTTGTCGACATCGCGGGCTTCACCTATGAGGAGGCGGCGAAGATACTCGAGATCCCGCGCGGAACCGTGATGAGCCGCCTCAGCCGGGCGCGGATGGCCCTTTTGGCCGTGATCGGCGAGACCAACGTCCACCCTCTTCCCTTGCCGCGAGGACAGTCGCGACGATGAGCGGAAACAGCCCCACGATCGAGCAGCTTTGCGCCTATATCGACGGCGAGCTTCCCGCCGCCGAACAGGCACGGGTCGCCGCCGCGGCGGCGCGCGACCCTCGACTCGCGGCGCGGATCGCAACCCTTTCGAACCTCAAGGCGAGCCTCGCCGCCGAGACCGAGCCCGCTCCTCCGCTCGATCTCCGCCCCCATGCGCTGGCCACGACGGCCCCGATCGCGGTCGCCCTCAGTCTGGTCGCCGCGCTGTTCGTCGGCCTCTTCGTTCTGTGGTCGACATCGCCGACGCCTTCGACGCCGGCCTGGGTCACGGCCGCAATCGACGATCACGCCCGATGGGCCGACGCGCCTCGATCCGACGGGGGGGATTCGGGCGCCCGCGCGGTCCTAGCCGCGGCAGGGGCGCTCGGCGCGGCCCCCGTGATCCCCGATCTCGAGGCGGCCCGGCTGTGGATCGTCGGGATCAGGCTCGTCCCCAACGGCGATCGGACCACCGCCCTCCAGATCCGCTACGCAGGCGAACGGGGCTGCCGGGTCTCGCTGTGGGTCGCGCCGGCGGCGGAAGAACCCGCGCGCTGGGAGGCGACGTACACGCAGAAGGGCTTGCGCGCCTACGCCTGGCGGGCGGGGCCGCTCGATTACGCCCTGGTCTCGGGCATGGCGGCGAAGCGGTTCGCGGATATCGCCGACATCGTTCGCGAAGCGACGCGCCGCCATCAGGAGCCGGGCCCGACCGCCGAGGCTCTATTGCGCAAGGACCGCGAGGAAAGCCCGCCCTGCGCCTGAACGCGAATCGCCGACGCGTTCGATCGGACGCTCCTGCAAAATGGAATATTTCTTATTTCTCGAACGTTTCTTCCTTATGACCTGACGGCGCGCCAACGCCCGCGATCAACGGGTGAGCGGCCGTCCCGGATAAGGAAGGGAGGTAATGTCATGGCAGAGCTGCCAAAGGAACGAGGACTCTGCGAGCTTTACGCCGAAGACCCCGAACGCGCCGACGCCTTAGTGTTCGGCCGGATTGCCGGCCCCGATCGCCGCGGTTTCCTTCACGGTGCGGGGCTCGCCGCGATGGGCGCGGTGGTCGGCGCGGCGATCCCGTTCAGCCGGAACATGCCGGCTGGCCTCATCCCCGCGGCCCTGGCCGAAACGACCGAGCCCTTCGTCATCAAAGGAAAGAACGGGCTCACCGTGCTCAACGACCGGCCGGTGAACGCCGAGACCCCGGCCCATCTCCTCGACGATGACGTCACCCCGATCGAGCGTCACTTCATCCGTAACAACGGTCTGGTGCCGGACTACGCCAAGAAGATGGACGCCTCGGGCTGGTCGCTGCTGATCGACGGCGAGGTCGAGCGGCCGCTGACGCTTTCGCTCAACGACCTCAAGAGCAAGTTCGAGGTGGTCACCCTCAAGCTCCAGCTCGAATGCGGCGGCAACGGCCGGGCCGCGTTCAACCCGCCGGCCAAGGGCAATCAGTGGACGGTGGGCGCTATCGGCAACGCCGAGTGGACGGGGGTGCGAATCCGCGACGTCTTTAAGGCCGCGGGCATCAAGGAGAGCGCCGTCTACACCGGCTATTACGGGCGTGATGTGCATCTTTCGGGCGACCCCGACAGGGTGGTGATATCGCGCGGAGCGCCGATCTGGAAGATGATGGACCCGCACAGCATCATCGCTTTCGCCATGAACGGGGAACCGATTCCCCAATGGCACGGCTTTCCCGTGCGCACCGTGGTGCCGGGCTGGCCCGGCTCGGTCTCGGGCAAGTGGCTGTATCGCATCTGGGTCCGCGACCAGGTGCACGATGGGCCGAAGATGACGGGGCACGCTTATCGGGTGCCGCGCTACCCGCCGAAACCGGGCGAGAAGGTGCCCAAAGCGGACTGGCGCATCATCCAGTCGATGCCCGTGAAGTCGCTGATCACCTATCCCAAGACCGGCACGGTCCTGCCGGTGGACAACCGGATGCTCGAGGTGCGCGGCCACGCCTGGGCGGGCGACAATGAAGTCAGCGCCGTCCATATCACCTACGACTTCGGGGCGACCTGGATCAAGGCCGAGCTGTCGCCGCCGCCCAATCGTTACGCGTGGCAGCGCTGGCGCGCGCGCATCCGTTTCCCGACCAAAGGCTATTACGAGATCTGGGCGCGGGCGACCGACGACCAGGGCCGGATGCAGCCCTTCGCGATCACCTGGAACGCCAAGGGCTATCTCAACAACTCGATGCACCGCATCGCCGTGCGGGTTCCGACCTGAGACCATGCGTCGACGGGTTGCGCTCGTTCTTGCGGCGCTGATCGCCGGCTGGAGCGGCCCCGCTCCGGCCGGCGATCCCGCATCGGCGCCTGCCGCGCAGATTGGCGACGAGGCTCCAGACTTCGAAGGCCTGCCGCCCGGGCCGGGACGCAGGGCCGTGTACTTCACCTGCACGGCTTGCCACTCCGCCCAGCAGTTCACCCAGCAGCGTCTTAGCCGCGAGGACTGGGACGCGCTTCTCGACTGGATGGTGGCGAACAACGGAATGGCCAAGCCCAAGCCGTGGGCGCGAACTCTGATGCTTTCGTACCTCTCCACCCACTTCGGCGTCGAAACCGAGGATTACGGCGGCCTGGTTCCGGGCGAAGGGCGCGAGGACGTCTTCTACGCCTGTCAGGCGTGCCACTCGCTCAAACTCGTCCTCCAGCAACGTCTGAGCCGCGATTCCTGGGCCGAGACGCTCGACTGGATGGTGGAGGAACAAGGCATGCCCCCGCTCGAGCCCGACGAGCGCGAGCGAATCCTGGGCTACCTCGCCCGTTACCTTTCTCCTGAGACGCCGCGTTGAGCCGGCGGCCTCCCTCTTATCCTTGGGACGG
>CAYYWV010000149.1:0-4617 GCA_964475385.1 uncultured Alphaproteobacteria bacterium
CTCCCCCAGGCCCGCCACTTCCCGCGCCGCAACCGAATCATCGCGGGGCTCGCGCTCGGCGTGGTGGTGGTCGAAGCGGCGCCGCGCTCGGGCTCGCTGATCACGGCGCGGCTCGCGCTCGAGCAAGGACGCGAGGTCTTCGCCGTGCCGGGCTCGCCGCTCGATCCGCGCTGCCGAGGGACCAACAACCTGATCCGCGAGGGCGCGATTCTGACCGAAGGCGCGGCCGACGTGCTCGCCGCCCTCGAAGGCCCGCTCGGACGCCCCGCCGCCGAGCCCGCGGGAGCCGATTTCGCCCCCGCTCCCGGGGCGGCGGTGGACGAAAAGGCCCTCGATGAGGCCCGCGGCCGTCTCCTCGAAGCGCTGGGGCCGACGCCGATCGCGGTTGACGAAATCATCCGCGAGTGCCAATTAACGGCCCCCGTGGCGTTGATCCTGCTTCTCGAACTCGAACTTGCGGGCCGGCTCGACCGCCACCCCGGCAACCAGGTTTCGCTGCGCTGCGGGGTCAGGAACTGTTAACCGGTTGGGCTGAGAGTGTGATCGGACACGCCTTATGACCGCAAACGTCGTCATCGTCGAATCGCCCGCCAAGGCGAAAACGCTCGAAAAATACCTCGGCCCCGATTACCGGGTCGTGGCGAGCTACGGACACGTGCGCGATCTGCCCGCCAAGGACGGTTCGGTCCGGCCCGACGAAGACTTCGCCATGACCTACGAGCCCGAGGCCAAAGCCGCCAAGCCCATGGCCGGGATCGTCAAGGCGCTCAAAGGCGCGAAGCGGCTCTACCTCGCCACCGACCCCGACCGCGAGGGCGAGGCGATCTCGTGGCACGTGGTCGAGGAGCTCAAGCGCCGAGGCGTCCTTGACGGGCTCGAGGTCAAACGCGTCACCTTCCACGAGATCACCGAGCGCGCCGTGCGCGAGGCGATGAAGCACCCGCGGGCGCTCGACATGGATCTCGTCAACGCCCAGCAGGCGCGCCGCGCGCTCGACTACCTGGTCGGCTTCACGCTTTCGCCGGTGCTGTGGCGCAAGCTGCCGGGCAGCCGCTCGGCCGGGCGCGTGCAGTCGGTCGCGCTGCGCCTGATCTGCGAGCGCGAGGCCGAGATCGAATCCTTCCGCCCGCGCGAGTACTGGACCGTCGAAGGCCGCTTCGCGACTCCCGACGGCGCGGCCATCGCGGCCCGGCTCTCTGCGTTCGACGGCAAGAAGCTCGGCAAGTTCGACCTCGGCGACGAGAAGGCCGCGCGCGCCGCGGTCGCCGCCGCCCAAAGCGGGACGTACAGCGCCGCCGCCATCGAACGGAAACAAACCCGGCGCAACCCGCCGCCGCCCTTCACCACCTCGACCCTTCAGCAAGAGGCCTCGCGCAAGCTCGGCTTCGGGGCGGCGCGCACCATGCGCATCGCCCAGCGCCTTTACGAGGGCGTGGACCTCGGCGGCGAGACCGTGGGCCTCATCACCTACATGCGGACCGACAGCGTGCAGCTCGCCCGCGAGGCGGTCGAGGAAGGCCGGGCGATGATCGGCCGCCTCTTCGGCGATGCTTACCTGCCGGCCAAGCCGCGCGCTTATCGGTCGACCGCCCGCAACGCCCAAGAAGCGCACGAGGCGATCCGCCCGACGAGCTTCGCCCGCCGCCCCGAGGACGTGGCCGCCCACCTCGACCCCGACCAGCGCAGGCTTTACGAGTTGATCTGGAAGCGCGCGATGGCGAGCCAGATGGAAAGCGCGGTCATCGACCAGGTGGCGATCGAGATCGCCACGCCCGACCGGCGCATCGTCTTCCGCGCCACCGGCGCGACGGTCGCTTTCGACGGCTATCTCAAGCTCTACCGCGAAGGCCGCGACGATAACGGCGCGGCGGAGGACGACGACCGTCGGCTGCCGCCGGTCGCCGAAGGCGCGGCGCTCGCGCTCGAAGAGGTCGCGCCCCGCCAGCACTTCACCGAGCCGCCGCCGCGCTACACCGAGGCGTCCTTGGTCAAGAAGCTCGAAGAGCTCGGCATCGGGCGGCCTTCGACCTACGCCTCTATCCTCTCGGTCCTCCAAGAGCGCGATTACGTCCGGCTCGAAAAGAAACGCTTCGTGCCCGAGGACCGCGGCCGCCTGGTCACCGCCTTTCTCGAAAGCTTCTTCGAGCGCTATGTCGAGTACGACTTCACCGCCCAGCTCGAAGAGCAGCTCGACCAGATCTCCAACGGCAAGCTGCACTGGAAGGACGTGCTGCGCGCGTTCTGGACGGCGTTCAAGGCGGCGGTCGACGAGACCCGCGAGCTGCGCATCGCCGACGTGCTCGCCGCGCTCGAGCGCGTCCTCGGCCCCCATATCTTTCCGGCCCGCGACGACGGCCGCGACCCGCGCGCCTGCCCGGCCTGCGGCGACGGCCGCCTCAGCCTCAAGCTCGGCCGCTTCGGGGCCTTCATCGGCTGCTCGAACTACCCCGCGTGCAAGTACACCCGGGCGCTGGTGAGCAACGGGGACGCCGGCGGCGCGGACGAGGCCGACAACGGGCCGCGGCTTCTCGGCGTCGATCCCGAGACCGGGCTCGCCGTCACCCTCAGGCGCGGGCCTTACGGCCACTACGTGCAGCTCGGCGAGGCCGACGAGACGGGGACCAAGCCCAAGCGCGCGGCCTTGCCCAAGGACAAGCGGCCCGCCGACGTCGACCTCGATGCGGCGCTCGCGCTCTTATCTCTGCCCCGCGAGGTCGGACTCCATCCCGAGACCGGCAAGCCGATCGCCGCCGGCCTCGGCCGTTTCGGCCCCTATCTTCGCCACGACGGGGTCTATGTCTCGCTTCCCGCCGGCGAGGACGTGCTGACCATCGGGCTCAACCGGGCGGTCGCCATCATCGCCGAGGCGGCCAAGCGCAAGCGCGGCCCGCGGCCTTTGCGCGAGATCGGCCTCCACCCCAAGGACCGGAAGCCGGTCATGGTGATGGACGGGCGCTATGGCCCTTACCTCGCGCACAACGGCACCAACGCGCCCTTGCCGCGCGGCAAGGACGCCGAGACCATCACGCTCGAAGAGGCGGTCGCCCAGATCGAGGCCCGCGGCAAACCGGCGCGCGGCCGGGGCGGGGCGAAGGCCGCCAAGGCGACGGCTCGCAAGACCGCGGCCAAGGGCGCGAAGAAGTCTGCCGCGGCCAAGAAACCCGCCAAGAAAACGACCCCCAAGAAGGCGACGGCGAAGAAGGCGGCGTCGCGAAAGACGCGCGCGGGCACGCCGACGAGCCCCCTTGGCTAAGCGCTCCGCCGGCCCGGCCCCGCTTCCCACCCGCGAGGAGCTGCTCGCCTTCATCGAGGAAAGCCCCGGCCCGGTGGGCAAGCGTGAGATCGCCCGCGCCTTCCGCCTGCGCGGTCCCGACCGCGCGCTCCTGAAGGACATGCTGCGCGATCTCGCCGACGAAGGGCTGATCGCGCGCGGGCGCCGTCGCCGCGTTCGCCGCGCGGGCCGACTGCCGCCGGTGGCGGTGGTCGAGATCACGGGGATCGACGCCGACGGCGAGCCGCTCGCCCGGCCGCTTGCGGGCGCAGAGGGCGAGGACGAGGGCGTCGAGAGCGCGCCGCCGGCGATCCGGATCGTCGTCGAGCGCGGCCCGGGCAAGGCCATCGCGCCCGGCGACCGGGTGCTCGCGCGGCTCGTCCGCCTGGCCGACGGCGATTACGAAGGCCGGGTGATCCGCCGGCTGCCCCGGGGGACGAACCGGGTTCTCGGCGTCTATCGGCGAGACCGGCGCGGCGCGCGCATCACGCCCACCGACCGTCGCATCAAGGCCGATTTCGTCGTCGCCGGCGGCGACGAGACGGGGCTTCGATCCGGCGACGTGGTGCTCGCCGAAGCCCTGCCCGGCCGTCGCCTCGGGCTGCCGCAGGCGCGGATCGTCGAGCGCCTCGGCGCTTCGCTCGAAGAGCCCGGCGCGATCAGCCTGATCGCCATACACGCCCACGGAATCCCGGTCGCGTTCCCGGCGGCCGCCATCAAGGAGGCGCGCGCCGCCCGCCCGGTCACGAGCCTCGAAGGCCGCGCCGACCTCACCGCCCTGCCTCTGGTCACCATCGACGGCGAGGACGCGCGGGACTTCGACGACGCGGTCTGGGCCGAGCCCGACCCCGAGCGCAAGGACGGCTGGCACGCGGTGGTCGCCATCGCCGACGTGGCGCATTACGTGCGGCCCGGCTCGGCGCTCGACCGGGCGGCGCGCGAACGCGGCAATTCGGTCTACTTCCCCGACCGCGTGGTGCCCATGCTGCCCGAGGCGCTGTCGAACGATCTCTGCTCGCTCAAGCCCGGCGCGCTCAGGCCGTGCCTCGTGGTCCATCTCTGGATCGACGCGCGCGGCCGGCTCGTCCGCCACCGATTCCTGCGCGGGCTTATGCGCTCGGCGGCTCGGCTTACCTACGCCCAGGTCCAGGCCGCCCGCAACGGCGCGGCGGACGAGACGACCGGTCCGCTTCTCGATGCGGTGATCGCGCCGCTCTACGGCGTCTGGCGCGCGCTCGCCGAGGCGCGCAAGCGGCGGGGCGCGATCGACCTCGATCTGCCCGAGCACCAGGTGATCTTCGACGCCCACGGCCATGTCGCGGCGATCCGCCCGCGCGAGCGGCTCG
>CAYYWV010000150.1:0-4318 GCA_964475385.1 uncultured Alphaproteobacteria bacterium
GCGAACGGGTTGTCTAATTCCGGCTCTCCAGTCAAGCCCTCCCGAACCCTTGTCTCCGCCGGGAACACGGTTGTCTCCGAAGTCTTCTCCGGCGGGTATGCCGGATCGCTTCATCATAGCGCCCTTTGGCCTCGGCATCCCAGGGTATCAAACGCAATCGCGAACGAGGTTCGTGTTGCAACCAGTGCGGCGGGATCGCCTCGGCCACCGTCCCGGCGGGGACGGGTTTTCCGCCACGGGCGGAACTCTATTGGCCAGGCCTTGGCGGTTTGTCGGCGTCAGGCGGCTTGCTTCTCCTCCTTCTCGGGCCAGCGGAACACCTCGCCGGTGATCAGCATTCGATGCAGGATCACCGCCAGCTTGCGCGCCAGGGCGACGCAGGCCTTTTTGTGGCTGGTCCGCCTCTTGATGCGGCGCGCCCAGTCCTTCAGTGGGTGAGCCTTGCGCACCACCGTCAGCATGCTGTTCGCCGCCTCGTAGAGCAGGCTGCGCAGCATGCCGTCGCCGTGTTTCGATATGCGTCCCGAGCAGTCCATTCCACCCGACTGATATCGCCGTGCCGTCAACCCCACATAGGCCCCGACGGCCCGCGACTCGGCGAACCGTCCGGGATCGTCGATGGTCGAAGCGAAGGCCAGCGCCGTCACCGGACCCACCCCCGGCACCGTCATCAGCAGCCGGCAGGCGGGGCTTTCCCGGGTCCGGCGACCGACCTCCTTGTCCAGCCGCGCGAGGGAAATCTCCACGGCCGCGCGGACCGAGAGCAGGGGCTTGATCACCGGGGCGAGCTCCGGGCGCTCTTCCACGATCGCGAGGACGCGGCGGGCGAACTTGCCGACACCTTTGGGGAATCGGTGGCCCAGGGACGCCAGAATGCCACGGATCGCGTTCTCCGTGTCTCGGCGCTGGCGAACCAGGTGCTGGCGCGCCTTGAGCAGGACCCGATCCCCTTGCGCGTCCTCGCTCTTCACCGCCACCAGGCGGTAAAACCCCGTGCGCCCGATCTCCGCCAGAAGATCGGCGTCGTTGGCGTCCGTCTTGTTGTGCTGAAGCCGCATCACCGCATGCGCCTGGCGGGCGTCGATCAGATCCACCGGCATGCCGCGGGCCCGCAACTCCCGGGCCAGCCAATGGCACAGCGTCCCCGTCTCCATGACCATCCGCTCCGGACACAGGCAATGCTCCTTCAGAGCCTCGAACAGCGCATCGGCGTCGGTCGCGACTTTGCCGCGCGCCAAAACCCGACCGTCCTCGTCCTTGACGCAAAACGCCGTCTCTTCCTTCGATACGTCAAAGCCTACATACTCGACCATGGTCACTCTCCTTGTTCGCCTCTTGGTGCGCTTCATTGCGACACCGCATCATAGGCCCGGGAGAGTGACCACCGGAATTACGCTATGTATTATAGGCATTGTCGACGTTAGGCGCGCCCTTAGGAGCGCACATGCCGCCGCTCACAGGATGCCGCCTTCTGCCGCTTTCGTCGGGAACGACGTCGGCGCGGTCGGGGCCTTCGGCATCATTTTTTACTCTCGCCGCGGGGCGAACCCGTCCGGAAAGTCCGGGGCGTTCGCCCTGCGCTGATCAGCCGTTCCACAGCCCTTCGCGGACGAGATCGTCCATGGTCGCCTCGATGCCGGCGCGCAGGATCGCGACGGTCTCGTCGATCTGATCGCGGGTCATGATGATCGGCGGCGACAGCACGTTGAGATGCCCGAGCGGACGGACGATCAGGCCGCGCTTTTGGCAGTGGTCGGCGATGCGGTTGCCGATCGCCACGTCGATGTCGAACAGCGCCTTGGTCTTCTTGTCGGCGACGTTCTCGACGCACATCATGAAGTGGCTGCCGCGCACGTCGCCCACGATCGGCAGATCGAGAAGGCTGGCGAGCCGCTCCTCGAAGTAAGGGCCGACCTTGCGGACGTGGCCGCAGATGTCTTCGCGCTCCATGATCTCGATGTTCTTGAGCCCGGCGGCGCAGCAGACCGGGTGGCCCGAGTAGGTGAAGCCGTGGGTGAACAGCGCCCCCTTGGCCTGGGGCACGCTGATGACCTCGTAGATCGCGTCCGAGATCAGGGTCGCCGACAACGGCAGGTAGCCCGAGGTCAGCCCCTTGGCGCTGGTGATCACGTCGGGAACGATGCCGAACGCCGGCTCGGAGGCGAAGAAATGGCCGAGCCGTCCGAATCCGGTCACCACCTCGTCCGAGATGTAGAAGACATCGTACTTGCGGCAGACCTCGAGCGTGCGGGCGTGATAGCCGGGCGGCGGCACGATCACGCCGCCCGCGCCCATGATCGGCTCGGCGATGAAACAGGCGACGTTCTCAGGCCCGATCTCGAGAATCTTGTCCTCGAGCTCGGCCACCTTGGCGTCGCAGAACTCCTCGACGCTCATCCCCTCGGGCCGGCGGTAGACATAGGGCGCCGAGACGTGCTCGACGAGGTTCTCGGCGACGTCGAAGCCGAGCCGGTCGGCCATGATGCCGGTGATCGCCGCGGCGAGGTAGGTCGAGCCGTGATAGGCGTCGATCCGCGAGATGATCTTCTTCTTGGTCGTCTTGCCGAGGCGGTTGAAATAGAAGTGGATCAGGCGGATGGCGGTGTCGTTGGCCATCGACCCGCCGGTGCCGTAGAAGACGTGGTTGAGAGGCCCGGGCGCAAGCGCGGCGAGCTTGGCGGCGAGCTCGGCCCCCGGCGGCGTGGTCAGGTGGGTGAAGGTCGAGTAGTAGCAGAGTCTTCGCGCCTGTTCGGCGATCGCTTGGGCCATCTCGTCGCGCCCGTAACCGATGTTGACGCACCACAGCCCGCCGATTCCGTCGATGTAGCGCCGGCCGTCCGAATCGGTGACGTAGATGCCCTCCGATTCGGCGATCACGTCGGAGCCGGTCTCCTTGAAGGTCGAGAAATCGGTCCAGGGGTGGATGAAGTGGTCGCGGTCCTTGCGGCGCAGATCCTCGGTGTCGTAAGGCAGATTCGAGCGCGTCATCAGGGCCTCCCGTGCGATCCCCTTTCAACGAGTTTCCATTTTATGGAATTTTCTTTCGTTCAACGGAATTTCATATTGACGACTTTCCCCTTATATTGCAAGGTGGAATTATAACCGCAAACGATAACCCGAATGGGAAAGCGGGGGAGGCGATGCTCACGGAAACGGAACGCGCGCAGTTCCACAACGACGGCTTCACCGTCGTTCGCGGGGCGGTCGAGGCGTCTTTGCTTGCCGCGCTGAAACGCGCGCTCGCGGACTGGGTCGAGGAGAGCCGCGCGCACGCGCGCAACTACGGCGACACCCTCGACGGGCGGCCGCGGTTCGACCTCGAGGCCGGGCACAGCGCGGATGCGCCGCGCCTGCGCCGGGTCAACAACCCGGCCGAGATCTCGGACGCGTATCGCGCGGTGACCTTCGACGGCCCTATTCCCGACATGGTCGCCGCGCTCATCGGCCCCGACGTGAAGTTCCATCACGGCAAGATCAACCTCAAGCTGCCGGGCACCGAGACCCGGGTGGGCTATCATCAGGACTTCTCGTACACGCCGCACACCAACGACGATCTCGTGACCGTGCTCGTCATGCTCGACGACGCGACGCTCGAGAACGGCTGCCTGAAGATCGTGCCCGGCTCGCACCGCGAGGGACAGGTCAGCCTGTGGCGGGACGGAACCTTCGTCGGCGAAACCCCGCCCGAAATTACGGCCGCGTGCGAGGCCCGCGCGGCGGCGATCACGGGGCGCGCAGGCGATGTGTGCTTCATGCACACCTCGGCGCTGCACGGCTCGGCGTCCAACGGCTCGGACCGGCCGCGGGGAATCTACATCGCGGTCTACGCGGCGGCCGATGCGGTCGCGCTGTGTCCTTCGCCGTTGCCCAACCGGTTCGAAGGGCGGATCGTGCGCGGCCGCCCCCGGCGCATCGCGCGTCTGATGCCGGGGACGATCGAGCTGCCCGCGGCCTACGGCAACGCCTCCTTCTTCGAGGTCCAGGGCCAGCGCTCGGCCGGCGCGAAGGGCTGATGCCCGTTCGCTTATGAGGAGGTTCGGGCCCCGCCCTTCGACAGGCCCCCGCTTTCGCGGGGGCGCGCTCAGGGTGAGGCCCTCATCCTGAGCGCCTTGCTCGCATAGGCCGTTTCAAAGGCGAAATAGTTTCACCCTCCCCTTGCCCCCTCCCATCGAGGGAGGGGGAACGGGGCGGCGCGGGCGCGACATCAACGCCCCCCTCGACGGGGGCGCGGCCCAACGATTAAGCCCTCTCCCTCGATGGGGGAGGGGTGGGTGGGGGTGATAAGAGGCGACCACGTTGGCCGCCTCTCGCGCCCGCC
>CAYYWV010000151.1:0-4238 GCA_964475385.1 uncultured Alphaproteobacteria bacterium
GTCCCTACGTTCACATGCGGCTTCGTCCGCTCAAACTTCGCCTTCGACATCGTCCGATCTCCGAAAATCCCGCGTGGCGCGCGTTCAGCGTTTCCCCTGCCGGCGTTCAGGCGAGCTTCGCCCGAACCTCCTCAGACACCATCTGAGGAACCGGCTCGTAGTGGTCGAAATGCATGGTGAAAGTCGCCCGGCCCTGGGTGATGGACCGGAGGTTGTTGACGTATCCGAACATGGTCGCGAGCGGCACCATGGCGCGGATCACCTGGGCGTTGCCGCGCGGCTCCATGCCGGTGATCTGGCCGCGACGGGCGTTCAGATCGCCCATCACGTCGCCCATGTACTCCTCGGGCGTCACGACCTCGACCCGCATCATCGGCTCGAGAAGCTTGGGACCGGCCTTTTGCGCCGCCTCGCGCAGCGCGGCGCGGCCCGCGATCTCGAAGGCGAGCGCGCTCGAATCGACCTCGTGATAGGCGCCGTCCGAAAGCGTCACCTTGAAGTCGATGAGCGGAAAGCCGGCGATGATCCCGGCGCTCGCCGCGCCCTCGATCCCCTTCTGGACCGCGGGGATGTACTCGCGCGGGATGGCGCCGCCGACGATCTTGTTGACGAACTCGAAGCCGCCGCCCTCGTTGGGCTCGATCTCGATCTTGACCCGGGCGAACTGGCCGGCGCCGCCGGTCTGCTTCTTGTGGGTGTAATCGGCGACCGCCGGGTGGCTGATGGTCTCGCGATAGGCCACCTGAGGCGCGCCGACATTGGCGTCGACCTTGAACTCGCGGCGCAGGCGATCGACGATGATCTCGAGGTGGAGCTCGCCCATCCCCTTGATGATGGTCTGGCCGCTTTCGGCGTCGACCGCGACCCGGAACGACGGGTCTTCGTCGGCGAGCCGGGCGAGCGCCGCCGACATCTTCTCCTGGTCGCCCTTGGTCTTGGGCTCGACCGCGATCTCGATCACCGGCTCGGGGAAGTCCATGCGCTCGAGCACCACCGGGTGCGCCGGGTCCGACAGCGTATCGCCGGTCGAGGTGTTCTTGAGCCCGGCGAGCGCGACGATATCGCCGGCGCGGGCCTCTTTGATCTCCTCGCGCGAGTTCGCGTGCATGAGCAGCATGCGCCCGATGCGCTCGCGCTTGCCCTTCACCGTGTTCATGACCTGAGCGCCGGTGGCGATCACGCCCGAGTAGATGCGCACGAAGGTCAGGCTGCCGACGTATGGGTCGGTCATCACCTTGAAGGCGAGCGCGGCGAACGGCTCGTCGTCGGACGAGCGGCGCACGATCTCCTCGTCGGCGCCCGCTTTGACGCCGCGGATCGCGGCGACGTCGGCCGGCGACGGCAGATAGTCGACGACCGCATCGAGAAGGGGCTGCACGCCCTTGTTCTTGAAGGCGGAACCGCACAGCACGGGAACGAAGTTGCCGTCGATCGTGCCCTTGCGGATGCAGCGCCTGAGGGTCGCCGCATCGGGCTCCTCGCCGCCGAGGTAGGCCTCGAGCGCGTCGTCGTCGATCTCGACCGCGGTCTCGACGAGCTTCGCGCGCCAGCTCTCGGCCTCGGCCGCAAGCGCGTCGGGAATCTCGGTCTCGTAGAACTCGGCGCCGAGGGTCTCGTCCTTCCAGACGATGGCCTTCATCTTGATCAGATCGACGACCCCGACGAAGTCGCTCTCCGCGCCGACCGGAAGCTGGGTCACGAGCGGCGTCGCCCCGAGGCGGTCGGCGATCATCTCCACGCAGCGGAAGAAGTCGGCGCCGACGCGGTCCATCTTGTTGACGAAGCAGATCCGCGGCACGTCGTAGCGATCGGCCTGGCGCCAAACGGTCTCGGACTGGGGCTCGACGCCGGCGACCGAGTCGAACACCGCGACCGCGCCGTCGAGCACGCGAAGCGAGCGCTCGACCTCGATGGTGAAGTCGACGTGGCCCGGGGTGTCGATGATGTTGATCCGGTGGTCGCGCCAGAAGCAGGTGGTCGCGGCCGAGGTGATGGTGATGCCGCGCTCCTGCTCCTGCTCCATCCAGTCCATCGTCGCGGTGCCTTCGTGCACCTCGCCGATCTTGTAGGACCGCCCGGTGTAATAGAGGATGCGCTCGGTCGTGGTCGTCTTGCCGGCATCGATGTGCGCCATGATGCCGATGTTTCGGTAGCGGTCGAGGGGCGTGGTGCGGGCCATGGCGAGTCTCCCGGATTCCGCCCGCTTACCAGCGATAGTGCGAGAACGCCCGGTTGGCCTCGGCCATCCGGTGGGTGTCCTCGCGCTTCTTGACCGCCGCGCCGCGGTTGTTGGCCGCGTCCAAAAGCTCGCCCGCGAGCCGCTCGGTCATGGTGTTCTCGCCGCGCTTGCGGCTGATGCCGATGATCCAGCGGATGGCGAGCGCCTGCCGCCGCGCGGGCTGAACCTCGACCGGAACCTGATAGGTCGCGCCGCCGACGCGCCGCGAACGCACTTCGACCGCGGGCTTCACGTTCTCGAGCGCCTCATGGAACACCTTGACCGGATCCTGGCCGGTGCGCTTCTCGATCAGGTCGAAGGCGCCATAGAGAATCCGCTCGGCGACCGACTTCTTGCCGGCGAGCATCAGGGAATTCATGAACTTGTTGACCACCCGGTCCCCGTACTTGGGGTCGGGCAGAACCTCGCGTTTCTCGGCGGCGCGGCGACGGGACATCGGCCTCTCCTCTTACTTGGGCTCTTACTTGGGCCGCTTGGCGCCGTACTTGGACCGGCGCTGGCGACGGTCGCTGACGCCCTGGGTGTCGAGCGTGCCGCGGATGATGTGATAGCGAACGCCGGGCAAGTCCTTGACGCGGCCGCCGCGGATCAGCACCACCGAGTGCTCTTGCAGGTTGTGCCCTTCGCCCGGGATGTAGGTCGTGACCTCGAACCCGTTGGTCAGCCGCACGCGCGCCACCTTGCGCAGCGCCGAGTTCGGCTTCTTCGGCGTCGTCGTGTAGACCCGCGTGCAGACCCCCCGCTTCTGCGGGCAGCCCTGCATGGCCGGCACCTTGTTCCGCGTAAGCTGCGGCTTGCGCGGCTTGCGGATGAGCTGGTTGATCGTCGGCATCGCCTGCAACCTTCTGTCAAAACACAGGCCCGGCTTGTCGCGTGACAAACCAGGCGAAGCAAACTCTCGTTTGCTCCATTGGGGCCTGTTTCGCCGGCCCACACGGCATAATCGTTAATGACCCGTTTGTTCCAGGCGCCGCGTCTAGAACGCCAAGCCCTACCGCCGGCACCCAAAAGAGGGCGGCATACTAGTCAGGGGCCTACCCCCCGTCAAGGCAAATTCGAGCCCTTTTTTCGGCTCGAATCCGCGCCTTACGGGCGGGGCGGCGGGGCCTGCGCGGCCCCTCGAAAAGCCCCGCCCGGGGCGCTCGACGCCGTCGTCGACGCGGCGTCCGCCCCGCGACCGCCTCAGGCGATCTGGGCCTCTTCGGTTCCGTCGCCCTCGGCCGCGGCGGGGCCGCCGAGCATGGCCTCGGCCGCCTTCTCCTTCTCGCGCTCGGCGAGCTCGAAAGCGCGGTCGCGCTCGGCGGCGATCTCGCGGATCCGCGCCATCGCGCGTCCCGTGCCGGCCGGGATCAGGCGGCCGACGATGACATTCTCCTTGAGCCCGACGAGGCGGTCGACGCGGCCGGCCACCGCGGCCTCGGTCAGCACCCGCGTCGTCTCCTGGAAAGAGGCCGCCGAGATGAACGAGCCGGTCTGAAGCGAGGCCTTGGTGATGCCCTGGAGCACCGGCGCCGCGGTCGCCGGGCGCAAGCCTTCGGCCTTGGCCCGCTCGTTGACCGCCTCGAACTCGCGGCGATCGACCTGCTCGCCGGTCAGGAAGGTGGTCTCGCCCGGGTCCTCGATCTCGACCTTCTGGAGCATCTGGCGGCAGATCACCTCGATGTGCTTGTCGTTGATCTTCACGCCCTGGAGCCGATAGACCTCCTGGATCTCATTGATCAGGTAGTCGGCGAGCGCCTCGACCCCGAGGATGCGCAGGATGTCGTGGGGCACCGGGTTGCCGTCCATCAGAAGATCGCCCTTCTCGACGTGGTCGCCCTCCTGCACGGTGATGTGCTTGCCCTTGGGCAGAAGGTACTCGACCGGGCTGAGGCTTTCGTCGTCGGGCTTGATGATGATGCGGCGCTTGGCCTTGTGGTCCTTGCCGTACTCGATGGTGCCCGAGACCTGGGCGATGATCGCGTGGTCCTTGGGCTTGCGGGCCTCGAACAGCTCGGCC
>CAYYWV010000152.1:0-1698 GCA_964475385.1 uncultured Alphaproteobacteria bacterium
CGGCCTCGATCCCGGCGGCGAAGGCCGCCGCCCAGTTGGCGAGCGGCGCCATCGACGGCCTGAGACCGGCGAGCCGCGCCGCGAGCGCCCGCGACAGCGCCGCCGCGTCGTCGCCCCGGCGGGCGGCCGCAGCCGCCGCACGGGCCATCAGGCGGAGCGCATCGGCGGCGAGCTCGGCGGCCCCGCGGTCGCGGTCGGCGGCGAGGCGCGCGAGCGCGGCCTCGGTTGCGGGATCGAACGTTCGCTCGGGACGAGGCCTTTCGTCGGCCATGCGAAAGGCTCAGGGGTAGACGCGCGCAAGAGCGTCGGCGAGCCCGGGCACGGTGTCGAGATCCTCGATCTCGCCGGGCCAGATCCAGCGCCGTTGCACATGCTCCCAGTCGAGACGAATGCGTTTCGGATCGGCGACCGAGAACAGGAAGGGATGGACCCGCCACAACCGGCCTTCCTCGCGATCGTGGACGAGCAAAGGTTCGCCCGCGCGGACCAAGGTCACGTCGTCGCGCCCGAGCCCGGTCTCTTCTTCGATCTCGATATAGGCCTGCTCGAGCGGCGCATGCTCGACATAGCCGCTCACACCGGCCCAGCGTCCGCGATAGGTGCCGACCTTCCCGCTGCGGCGCAGGACGAGGATACGATCGTCATGGATGAGAAAGGCGGTGACGACGTCGGTCGCGTCCATTCCGATCTCCCGTCATCGGGGCGCTTGCTCCCCGATCGAGGAGGGATCATACCGCCGACAGCGCGCTAATGCGAGAACAGCACCGGCACCGTCATATGGGCGAGCAAGTGCCGGGTCGCGCCGCCCGCGATCCACTCGCGCGCCCGCGAGTGCCCGTACGCGCCCATCACGATCAGATCGACGCCAAGATCGACCGCCCGCGACAGAAGCACGTCGCCCACGCCGAGCGCCTCGCTCGCGGTCTCGCTGGCCTCGGCCTTGACTCCGTGGCGGGCGAGCTGGGCGGTGATGTCGGCCCCCGGAATATGGCGCATCTCGCCCGGGTTGACGCTGAGCACGATCACCCGCTCGGCGCGCTCGAGGATCGGCAGCGCGTCATAGACCGCGCGCACCGCCTCGCGGCTTCCGTTCCAAGCGACGAGCACGCGCCGCCCGATGGTCGTATGGACCCCGGCGTAAGGGACGACGATGACCGGCCGGCCCGAGCCCAGGGCCACGTCCTCAGGCAGGTGGGCGAAGACGAGCGAATCGGACTCCTCGGGCGGGGTCTGGCCGAGCACGGCGATGTCCGCGTGTCGGGCGTGAATCGTGACGATCTCGTGGCGATCGCCGATTTCGCAACGCCATTCATGCGAGACGCCGGCCTTTTCGCAGCGCTCGCGAAACATCGTCTCGATCCGGCCCGCCTGTTCGCGGGCCGCGCGTTCGTTGGCGGCGAGAATCTCGGCGTCGATATAGGCCTGGACGTTCGCAGGCACTTCGACTCGCGGGCGAACGTAAAGCCCGACCAGAGAGGCGTTGTGGTCGCCGGCGAGCGCAAGCGCGCTGTCGAGCCGGGGCGGGGTGTACTTGTCGGCATCGAGATGAACGAGCATCGTCTTGATCGACATGGCGATCCTTCCTTTCACTCTCGCAGCGGCGCCGAAGCATAGCCCTCGGGCGCCGTTCTCTCGAAAAAATATCATCGCCCCTCATCGGGATCGCACCATGACGTAGGTCAAGATCGGGGCGGAATC
>CAYYWV010000152.1:1798-4121 GCA_964475385.1 uncultured Alphaproteobacteria bacterium
CGTGCGAAGGTAAGGACGGTATTCGTGAGATTTTTCTACCGGCTGGGGCAAGCGGTCGTAGCCATTGCGGCGATGATCTGCGCAACCTCGGCCAGCCAGGCGGCGGAAGTGCTGCCAAGGCCCGCGGGCAAGGTCATCCTTCGCGTCGAAGGCGCGATTCAGTCCACGAACGACGGCGAGACGGCGGCGTTCGACCGCGCGATGCTCGAAGCGCTCGGCCTCCGGATGCTCCGCACCACAACCCCCTGGACCGAGGGCGCCGTCACCTTCGAAGGCGTTCTTATGCGCGATCTGCTCGCGATCGTCGGCGCCCGCGGCAGCGCGGTGCGGGCCGAGGCGCTTAACGACTATGCGGTCGAGATTCCTTTGAGCGACTTCACGCGTTACGACGTTCTGCTCGCGCTCAAGATGAACGGCCGGTACATGCGCGTTCGCGATAAGGGACCGATTTGGATCGTCTATCCGCGCGACGCCCATCCCGAACTCAACAATCCTCAGGTTAATGCGAAATGGGTGTGGCAACTCCACCGACTCCGCGTCGAATGAACGGATCGCGACGCGTGGACGACGCAACGCGTCGGACGTTTACTTTTTTCATGATCGGGGTCGTGATCACGGTCTTCGTCGTGAGCCTCGTGGTCGGCTTCGTGAAGCTCATTCACACGGGGGGACAGCTTGCCGACAAGGAGAAGGCGACGGTTTACATAGTGGCCCAGATCGAGGCCGAGTACCTGAAGTTCATCTCCGCGCTCGACCGGCTTGCATATGGCGATCCCGAGATCTCGGCGGACGCGGTTCGCGAGCGGTTCGAGATTTTGTGGAGCCGATTGCCGGTGGTTCTGAAAGGCGAGGACGGGGCGCTGGCGCGCACGGTGGAGGGGGTTGTCCCCCTGGCCGAGTCCCTCGCCCGCACGCTGGCCGAGATCGAGCCTATCGTCACCGACCTTCAACCCGGCGATACGGCCGGATACCGGCGGATTCGCACCGTGCTCGATCCCTTTGCGAGCGCGATCCACCGGGCGGTGGTGGCCACGCACTTGAAGGACCGCTGGAGGAGCCAGGCGCGCGCCTCGGGCATGGATTCGCTGATTTTGGGCATCGCCTTCGCCTTTATCGGAATGCTGGTGGGGGGCGCTCTTTTGGTGCTTTTCCTGGTCCGCGAGGTGCGGCGAGCGAACAAGCTCCTGCGCAAGGCGACCGAGGCCGAAGCGCGGACGCTGCGGGCCGAGGCGCGGCTCGTCGACGCCATCGAAGCGATCCCGCAGGGAATCGCGTTGTTCGACGCCGACGATCGGCTGATCCTCTGCAATCAGCGATACCAAAGCCTCGTCGCCGATGCGCCGGCCAGCGTCGCGCCCGG
This sequence comes from uncultured Alphaproteobacteria bacterium, assembly GCA_964475385.1. Classification (GTDB taxonomy): domain Bacteria; phylum Pseudomonadota; class Alphaproteobacteria; order JAAXGF01; family JAAXGF01; genus CAYYWV01. Next base: position 3,159 of record CAYYWV010000152.1, read on the forward strand.
AGTGCCGTTCGCCGATCTGTGCCGCGCCATGATCGACGAGGGCCGCATCGAGATAGCCCCCAATTGCGCCGAAGAGTGGTTGGAAGGGCGGCTTGTGCGCCACCGTTCGGGCTGCAACCGCGAAGAGATTCGCCTGACCGACGGCCGGTGGCTCAGCGTTTTCGACAGAAAGAGCTGCGACGGCGACATCATCTCGGTCTTCACCGACATCACCGACGTCAAGATGCGCGAGGCGATCCTCAACGAAGCCCGCCAGCAGGCCGAGCTCGCCAACCGGGCCAAGTCCGAGTTCCTCGCCAATATGAGCCACGAGCTGCGCACGCCCTTGAACGCGATCATCGGGTTCTCGGAGATGATCCGCGACGGCGCGTTCGGCCCGGTCGGAAGCCCCAAGTACATCGAGTACGCGGGCGACATCCACGCCTCGGGCAGGCACCTTCTCGAGCTCATCAACGACATCCTCGACATCTCGAAGATCGAGGCCGGCGAGATCCGGCTTAACGAAGAAGAGGTCGACATCGCCCGGATCGCGCACGCCTGCGTCCGGCTCGTGGCCCGACGCGCCCAGGACAACGGGCTGACCGTCGATCTCGATCTTCCCGACGAGCTGCCGCTCCTGCTCGCCGACGAGCGCCAGGTGAAGCAGATCCTGATCAACCTTCTGTCCAACGCGGTCAAGTTCACCGAACCGGGCGGGCGGATCTCGTTGCGGATCAGGCTCCGCGACGACCGTCGGCTCGAGGCCACGATCACCGACACCGGGATCGGGATCGCCCGCCACGATCTCGACCTGGTCATGAAGCCGTTCACCCAGGTCGACAGCAAGCTCGCGCGCCGCTACGAAGGGACCGGGCTCGGCCTTCCCCTGTGCAAGTCCCTCGTCGAGCTCCACGGCGGCCGGCTCGTGCTCGAAAGCGAGCTGGGGGCCGGCACGACGGTGCGCGTCGTCTTCCCGCCGAACCG
>CAYYWV010000153.1:0-4029 GCA_964475385.1 uncultured Alphaproteobacteria bacterium
TGCCCAAGACCTCGACCGGCAAGATCCAGAAATTCGTGCTGCGCGAACGGGCGCGAACGCTTTAAACTGCCGTTTGTTGCAATGCGAAACGATCCCGCGTTCCGTTCCGAAGGCCGCCAAGCATGACCACCGGTCTTTTTCATCTCGACGACAAGGTGGCTTTGGTGACCGGCGCTTCGAGCGGGCTCGGCCGTCACTTCGCGCTCACGCTTGCGCGCGCCGGCTGCAAGGTGGCGGTCGCGGCGCGCCGGCTCGACCGGCTGCGCGCGCTGGTCCGCGAGATCGAAGCCTTCGACGGTCGCGCGCTCGCGGTCGCTCTCGACGTGACCGACGCGGCGAGCGTGGCCGAGGCGGTCGCCGCCGCGGAGACCGAGCTCGGCCCCATCGCCGTGCTGGTCAACAACGCGGGCGCGGCCCATGCAACGCCCGCGCTCGACCTCGACGAGACGGATTGGGACCAGGTGATGGACACCAACCTCAAGGGCGCGTTTCTCGTCGCCCGCGAGACGGCGCGCCGCATGAAGCGGCTCGGCCACGAGGGCGCGATCGTCAACATCGCCTCGGTCCTCGGCGAGCGCCCGGCCGCCGGGCTTGCCGCTTACTGCGCCTCCAAGGCCGGACTGATCCAGCTTACCCGGGTGCTCGCGCTCGAGCTCGCGCGCGACCGAATCCGGGTCAACGCGCTTGCGCCGGGTTATGTGGAGACCGATCTTAACCGCGATTTCCTGTCCGGCCCCGGCGGCGAAACGGTCCGCCGCCGCACTCCGCTGGGGCGAATCGGCGAAGCCCGCGATCTCGACGGCGCGCTTCTTCTGCTCGCCTCCAACGCCTCGCGCTTCATGACCGGAAGCGTGATTACGGTCGACGGTGGGTATGCGTTAAGATAGATAAAACAACATAATATGAGCTGTATCAAAAAATGGACTTTAACTTAGACCCGCAGATCGAAGAAACCCGCGCCCGGATCCGAGCCTTTGTCGAGCGCGAGCTCATTCCCCGTGAATCGGATCCTGGGAGCTTCGGTCCCGGCGAGAACATCCGCGAGGACTTGCTCGCCGCGCTGCGCGCCAAGGCGCGCGCCGAAGGGTTGTGGGCGCTCGCCATGCCCGAGGCCCGCGGCGGCCGGGGCTTTGGCATCGCTGGGATTGCGCCTTGTTACGAGGAGATGAACCGTTCGATCTTCGGCCCCGTGGTGTTCAACGCCGCCGCCCCCGACGACGGCAACATGCTGCTTCTCAACCGGGTGCTCGACGAGGCGGAAAAGGACCGCTGGCTCCAGCCGATCATCGACGGCGCCGCGCGCTCGGCCTTCGCCATGACCGAGCCCATGCCGGGCGCGGGCTCGGACCCCGGCATGATGCGGACCACGGCCGAGCGCCGCGGCGACCGCTGGGTGATCCGGGGGCGTAAGTGGTTCATCACCGGGGCCGAAGCGGCGAAAATCTTCATTCTGGTCGCCAAGACCTCGGAGGACGCGCGCAAAGGCCTCACCGCCTTCCTGTTCGACGCCGGCCAGCCGGGCTGGGAAGTCGTGCGCCGGATTCCGATCATGGGGCCGGAGGAGCACGGCGGCCATTGCGAGATTCGCTTCGACGGACTTGAGATTCCGGATGAAAACAGAATCCTAAATGTCGGAGACGGCCTTAAGGTAACTCAGATCCGGCTTGGCACCGCGCGGCTGACCCACTGTATGCGCTGGCTGGGGCTTTCCCGCCGCGCGATCGAGATCGCGCTCGACTATGTAAAAGAGCGCGAGAGCTTCGGCCGGCGGCTCGCCGAGCGCGAAGGCGTTCAATGGTTGCTCGGCGAAGCGGCGATGGCGATCGAGACCGGGCGTCTGCTCACCATGCGGGCGGCTTGGCAGCTCGACCAGGGCCGGTTCGCTCGCAAGGCGGTCTCGATCGCCAAGGTCCAAGTCGCCGACACCCTTCACAAGGCGGTCGATACGGCGATCCAGCTTTGCGGGGCGCGGGGCTATTCGAAGGATACGCCGCTCGAGTGGATGTACCGCTACGCGCGCCAGGCGCGGCTGGTCGACGGCGCCTCCGAGGTCCACAAGATGGTGCTCGCGCGCCGGCTGATGGCCGAAGGCGCCGACTTCTGGGCCTGGCCGTGATGGAGATGCGCGGGCCTCAAAAGGAGCGAAACGGGCGGGAAAGGCCGATGGAGACACGAGAGCCTCACGACCGGACAGGCGCATTCGATGCCGACCGCCGCGCTCGCCTCGCCGACTTCATCGCCCGGGAAGCGAAAGGCGCGGTCGTCATCCGCCGGCTCGAACGTCTCGGCGGCGGCGCGATCCAGGACAACTGGCGGCTTGACGTCGCGATCGAGGGCGGACCTTACGCGGGCGATCAGGCATTCGTGTTGCGCGCCTCGCGCCCGACCCAGATTGTCTTCAGCCACGGCCGCGCCGAGGAATTCGCCCTTTTGCGCGCGGCCCACGCCGCCGGCGTCACCGTGCCCGAGCCCTTGTGGCTGTGCCCCGACGAGGACGTGATCGGCACGCCCTTTTTCATCATGCGTTACATAAAGGGCGTTTCCTTAGGGACGAAGATCGTTCGCGATTCTATGTTCGACGGGTTGCGCGAACGGCTCGCCGAGCGGCTCGGCGAAGAGCTCGCCCGCATTCATTCCATCGTTCCCGGGGGGACCGCGGCCGCGGACCTTGCTTTTCTCAAAACGCCGTCGCCGTCGCCGGCCGCGGCGGCGATCGGGGCCTATCGGACCTTTCTCGACGAGCACCCGCGGCCGCGTCCGGTGATCGAGTGGGGGCTCGCCTGGGCCGAGCGCCACGCGCCCGCCGACGAGGGGATCGTGCTCTGCCACCACGACTTCCGGACCGGGAACTACCTGGTTGACCCCGCGCGGAGAGAAAGCGGCGGGCTTGCTGCCATTCTCGACTGGGAGTTCGCCGGCTGGGGCGCGCCGATGTCGGACATCGGGTGGTTCTGCGCCAAGTGCTGGCGGTTTCGGGCGCATGACCGCGAGGCCGGCGGGCTCGCTCCGCGCAGCGTCTTCTACGCCGGTTACGAGCGCGTTTCCGGGCGGACCATCGACCCCGCGGCGGTGCGCTTCTGGGAGGTGATGGCGCATATCCGCTGGGCGGTGATCGCCATCGCCCAATGCGAGCGCCATCTATCGGGGGGCGAACGGTCGGTCGAGCTTGCAGCGATCGGCCGACGAATCCCTGAGATGGAGCTTGAAATACTTCGTCTTACAGATATGGTTTAACGCAAAATATAAAGACTATGCTGGGCTATCCTGAAACGTCGACCCTGCTTCGCGCCGCCCGCGAGACGCTGATCGACGACCTTCTTCCGCTTCTTCCCGAGAGCCGTCGTCTCGATGTTCTGGTGATCGCCAATGTGCTTGCGATCGCGGCGCGCGAGGCCGCCGAAGGCGAGGGACCGCTCCGTACGGCCCTCGCCCGGCTCTGCGCCCTTTACGGAGAGATCGCGCCCGCCGATCTCCCGCTCGACGACGTCAAGACGCGGTTCGATGCGCTTTCGCGACGTCTCGCGGCCGATCTGCGCGCCGGCGCATTCGACGATGCGCCGCCCGAACGGCTCGAGGCTTTGCGCAGCCACCTCGTCGAGACCACGCGCGCGGCGCTGCGCGCGAACAACCCCCGTTACCTCGAGATCGAAGGGCTCGCCTGAGGCCGCGACCGGAGCGCAGCCGCCGCAAGCCCTGGTTGCGCGATCTGCGCATACCGTTAAGTGGGATCGATCCTTTCCAGGATCGGTAATGGGAAATTGCGACTTTATACAAGCAAATAGAAAAAAGATTTAAGTTTCTAGATAAGGAATCTATACTTAATTCCTAACAAAAAGTTAACTGGATAGAGGCTTGATGTTTCACGTGAAACGAATTGCAATTGGAGCCTCGCTTCAAGTCGGGTCGGCGCGGTCGGGGCATCGCCGATGTCGGCCGAAGAGAGGGGATGGGTCGGGAAGAAGGGTCTGTGCAGATGGCGGATGGGGTGGGATTCGAACCCACGAGGGGCGATTACCCCTGCCGGTTTTC
>CAYYWV010000154.1:0-3931 GCA_964475385.1 uncultured Alphaproteobacteria bacterium
CCTGCGGCGAGCGAACCTGCGGCGAACGCGCCCGCGGCGGGCGCGCGGAGCGCCTGACCATGGCGACGACGGCCGCGACGGCGAACGCAACCCCGCGCTTGCGCCTCGAAGGGATCACCAAGCGGTTCCCCGGCTGCCTCGCCAACGACCATGTGGACCTCACCCTGATGCCGGGCGAAATCCACGCCCTTTTCGGCGAGAACGGGGCCGGCAAGAGCACGCTCGTCAAGATCGTCTACGGGGTTCTGCGCGCCGATGCGGGGCGCATCTTTTGGGAAGGGGCCGAGACCGAGATCCACAACCCGATGGTCGCGCGCCGGCTCGGCATCGGCATGGTGTTCCAGCACTTCTCGCTGTTCGAGAGCCTGAGCGTGGCCGAGAACATCGCGCTCGGCATCGACGAGCGCATCGCGCCCGCCAAGCTCGCCGAGCGCATCGGCGCGGTCTCGGCGCGCTACGGGCTCGAGCTCGACCCCCGCCGCCACGTCTACAGCCTCTCGGTCGGCGAGCGCCAGCGGATCGAGATCGTGCGCTGCCTGTTGCAGGAGCCGCGCCTTCTCATCATGGACGAGCCGACCTCGGTGCTCACGCCGCAAGAGGTCGAGCGCCTGTTCGAGACCCTGCGCCGGCTGCGCGACGAGGGCTGCACGATCCTCTACATCAGCCACAAGCTCGATGAGATTCGCGCGCTGTGCGAACGCGCGACCGTCTTGCGCGGAGGCCGGGTGGTCGCCGCCTGCGACCCGCGCGAGAAGTCGGCCCACGAGCTCGCCGAGATGATGATCGGCGGCGACCTCGCCGAGCCGACCCGCGCGCCGGCTGCGGTTTCGGGGCCGCCGGTGTTCGAGGTTCGCGGGCTTTCGACCCGTTCGGCCGGCCCCTTCGGCGCCAGCCTCAAGGACGTGAGCTTCGCCTTGCGCGCGGGCGAGATCGTCGGCATCGCAGGCGTCGCCGGCAACGGGCAATCGGAGCTTGTGGCTTATCTCTCGGGCGAGGAGCGCGCGCCCGACGCGGGCGCCATCCGCATCGACGGCGCGCCGGTCGGCGACGAAGACCCGCGCAGCCGGCGCGCGCGCGGGCTCGCGCTGGTGCCCGAGGGTCGGCTCGGCCACGGCGCCGTGGGCGAGATGACGCTCGCCGAGAACACGCTTTTGAGCGAGCGCGGCGGCCGCGACCTGGTCGCGCGCGGGTTCATCCGAACCGAGCGCACGGTCGCGCTCGCCGCCCGCATCATCGAGGCCTACAAGGTGGTCGCCAAAGGGCCGCAGGCCGAGGCCCGCAACCTTTCGGGCGGGAACCTCCAGAAGTTCATCATCGGCCGCGAGATGCTGGGCGAGCCCCGCATCCTGATCGCCGCCGCGCCGACCTGGGGCGTGGACGCCGGGGCCGCGGCCGCGATCCATCAAGAGCTGATCCGGCTTGCCCGACGGGGCGCGGCGATCCTGGTGATCTCGCAGGATCTCGACGAGCTGTTCGTGCTGTGCGACCGGCTGATGGTCATGTTCCGCGGCCGGCTGTCGCACAGCGTCGCGACCGCCGAGACCACCACCGAAGAAGTGGGCCTTCTGATGGGCGGCCTGTTCGAGGCCGCAAAGGACGCGCGCTCCGATGTGGCTTAGGCTGGAACCGCGCGGCGAGACCTCGCGCCTCATGCTGTGGACGACGCCGCTGGCGGCGGTCGCCGTGACGGTGGCGCTCGGCGCGGCGCTGTTCGCGGTCCTCGGCTTCGACCCGGCGGCGACGCTTTACGCCTTTTTCATCGACCCGCTGACCACCGGCTACGGGCTCGCCGAGGTCGGCGTGAAGGCGACGCCGCTCGCGCTGATCGCGGTCGGGCTCGCGCTCGGCTACCGGGCCAATGTGTGGAACATCGGCGCCGAAGGGCAGCTCACCATCGGGGCGGTCTGCGGCGGCGGGGTGGCGCTCGCCTTCTGGGGCGAGGACGCGGGCGGGCTCGTGCTGCCGTTGATGTTCCTCGCCGGGCTTGCGGGCGGCGTCGCCTGGGCGGCGATTCCGGCCTTCCTGCGGACCCGGTTCAACGCCAACGAGATCCTGACCAGCCTGATGCTGGTCTATGTGGCGACGCTGTTTCTCAACTACCTGGTCCACGGCCCCTGGCGCGACCCCGAAGGCTACAACTTTCCCCAATCGCGCCTGTTCGAGCCCGAGGCGACCTTGCCCATCCTTTGGGAAGGCACCCGGCTTCATATCGGCGTCCTGATCGCGCTGGCCGCGGTCGCGGGCGGGTGGATCGTGCTCGCGCGCGCCCATCTCGGCTATCAGATCAAGGTGCTCGGGCTCGCGCCGCGGGCGGCGCAATACGCCGGCTTCAGCCGCGACCGGCTGGTCTGGATCACGCTGCTCGCAAGCGGCGGGCTTTCGGGAATCGCGGGCGTGATCGAGGTCGCCGGCCCGGTCGGCCAGCTCATGCCCTCGATCTCGCCGGGCTACGGCTTCACCGCGATCATCGTCGCCTTTCTCGGCCGGCTGCATCCGGCGGGAATCGTCGGCGCGGCGTTTCTGGTCGCGCTTTCGTACATCGGCGGCGAGACCGCGCAGATCACGCTCGGCGTGCCGCTGGCGGTGGTCGGCGTGTTCCAGGGGCTGCTCTTGTTCGTGCTGCTTGCGACCGACGTGCTGGTCCGCCATCGGGTTCGCTTCCGCGCCGCCGAGGAGGCCGTTCCATGAACGCCGAGGCGGGGGCTGTGGTCGCGATTCTCGCCACCATGATGACGGCGGCGACGCCGCTTCTGTTCGCCGCCTTGGGCGAGCTGGTGACCGAGAAGTCGGGGGTTCTCAACCTCGGCGTCGAAGGCATGATGCTCGCCGGCGCGGTGGTCGGCTTCGTGGTCGCGGCGGCGACCGGGAGCGGCGCGGCCGGCGTGCTGGCGGCGGCCGCGGCGGGGGTCGCGGTGTCGCTGGTCTTCGGGGTTCTCACCCTCGGCCTGCTCGCCAATCAGGTCGCGACCGGGCTCGCGCTCACCCTGTTCGGGATCGGGCTCAGCGCGCTGATCGGCAAGCCCTTCGTCGGCTTCGCGCTCGACCCGCTGCCCAAGCTCGACATTCCGGGGCTGTCGGATCTGCCTGTGCTCGGCCCGCTTCTGTTCGCCCACGACGCGCTCACCTACCTCGCGCTCGCCATGGTCGCGGCGGTGCATTACTTCCTGTATCACACCCGGGCGGGGCTGGTGCTGCGGGCGGTCGGCGAATCCCACGACGCGGCGCATGCGGTGGGCTATCCGGTGATTCGCATCCGCCTTTGCGCGGTGATGTTCGGGGGCGCGATGGCCGGGCTCGGCGGGGTCTATCTTTCGCTGGCGTATACGCCGATGTGGATCGAGAACATGACCGCGGGCCGGGGCTGGATCGCGCTTGCGCTGGTGATGTTCGCGACCTGGCGGCCGCTCAACGTGCTGGTCGGCGCCTATCTGTTCGGCGGCGTGACCATCGTCCAGCTCTATGCGCAAGGGCTGGGGATTGCGGTCCCCTCGCAGTTCATGTCGATGCTACCTTATATCGCGACGGTTCTGGTTCTGGTGCTGATCTCGCGCGATACGGTGCGAATCCGGCTCAATGCGCCGGCCTCGATCGGCAAGACGTTCAACCCCGCCGCGTAGAGGGCGGCCGGACAAGGCTTTACGCAACCACGCAACCCAGGGAGGTACGATGTACAGACGACAATTCCTTCTCGCCGGGGCGAGCTTCGCGGCGATGCTCGGGGCCGGCCTTCTTCCGCGCCGCGCCCGGGCGGCCAAGCCGCTCAAGATCGGCTTCGTCTATGTCGGCCCGGTCGGCGACCACGGCTGGACCTACCGCCACGACGTCGGCCGCCGGGCGATCGAGACGGCGCTCGGCGACCGGGTCGAGACCAGCTATGTCGAGAGCGTCAAGGAAGGCCCCGACGCCGAGCGCGTCATCCGCCAGATGGCCT
>CAYYWV010000155.1:0-2300 GCA_964475385.1 uncultured Alphaproteobacteria bacterium
CCTGGCCGGGCGCGATGTCGATCTGGGTCGTCGGATTCGTCGCGTTCGGCGCGAGCGTCAACCCGTCGATCCAGCCCCTCGGCGCGTCGATCGGCTTGCCGCCGGCGGTCACCCCGTCGTGGAGCGCGAGCCGCTTGAGCGTGGTGTCGGGCGTGAGCTCGCCCACCTGGCCGGTGAAGGCGAAGATTTGCGCGGTCGTGCCGCGGCGAAGCTGGACTTCTTTGGTCATGCGACAAGCCCCCAGTCATCGTTGGCGTCGGCGGCGATCGAGACCTGGCCCCAGTCCTCGCTCACGCTCGGCGCGTCGGTCACCAGCCCCCAGTCCTCGGTCGTCACCACGTCGCCTACGGGGAACGAGAGCGTCTCGGCCCAGGCGCTCCGGGTCGCGCCCGGCTGGGCGACCGAGCGGACGCGGACGTCGTAGAGCGTGCCGTCGACGACCGGCGCGATGAAGGTCTGGCTCTCGCGGCCGTCGACGAAGAACGACGGCTCCCAGTCGGGGTCGGCCGACTTCTTGAACTGGACCTCGAACGTCCCGGCCTCGGTGACGCGGTGGTCGGCGGGCGGGGTCCAGGTCGCCTTGATCCGCGTCGACGAGCCCGTGGGCCCTTGGATCACCTGGCGCTGAAGCGTGAGCGCCGTGGGCGCGGGCGGCGGATCGAAGGCCCGCGGCAGCGACGCGTTCGGCGCGAGGTCGGGCGCGGTCATCGACGCCGGATCGTCCGCGTAGATCGCGGCCGCCGTCTCCTGGAGCGTAAGGTCGACCCCGCCGTCGTCGGCGAGCGCCCAGCCCACGACCTCGAACTCCTTGCCCGCGAAGATCTGATCGCTCCCGCGCTTGACATCGAGCGCGACCACGTCGCCGACCGCGAGGCGCAGCGCCCCGAGCTTGGCGGGGAAGGTGACGGTCTCGGCCTGGCGGTCGCGCTCGTTGGTGAGCCGCGCGAGCCTTTGCGCCCGCCAGACGTCGGTCACGTGCGGCAGCTCGATGTCGCGCCACAGCCGCTCGCCGCCGTCCTGGGCCTCATAGGTCGCGTTGGTGACGGGCGGAAACTCGGTCGGCTGCGCGCCGGCGTCGCGGTCGGCGAAGACGCCGCGGACCGCGTTGTGCAGCGTGCGTTTGGGCGCGCGGGGACGGATCGCGAGCGGCCCGCGCAGATCGTCCTCGGTGAGCGTCACCGCCGCCGGCCCCCGGTAGGCGCCGGCGAACATGGTGTAGAGCCCCTGGGTGTAGGCGAGGAGCCCGAACATGGCGGAGAGCAGGTCGGGCACGATGTCGACCGGGCGCTGGTCCAACGCGATCGCCCCATTGACCGTGTAGCGCGGCTGGTGCGTCCGCGTGAGCGTGTGCGTCCCGGTCCCGGCGCTGGTGATGTCGACCGCGGTCCCGGCCCGCGCGTTCGAGAGCGACGATGCGACCTTGAAGGTCGTCTCGGTCAGGGGAATGGCGTAGTACGGGCCCGCGCCGTCGAGCCCCGCCGGCAACGCGCCCGAGCTCGAGAAGCTCAGCCGGTCGCCGAGGTGCAGAGGCTTCGCGCGCGCGCCCGACGCCACCGTCTGGGCGCAGAGATCGGTCGCCGGATCGGCCGTGAAGTCGAAGGAGAGCGCGGGATCGCTCGGCAAGGGCGCGTCCTCGTCGCAGACGTTGGCCGCCGCGATCGCGGCCGCATCGTCGATCTCGAGGCTCGCGTCGGCGTTGAGCCCGAAGTCGGAGACGAGGTAGTCGCGAAGACAAAGCGCCGCGTTGTCGGTCCAGCGGGTTTGCGAATCGCGGGGGTCGAACACCTTGCGCCCGCGCACCTGCGCCTTGACGTTCGGGATTCCGGTCGGGAATGCGTCGCGGTCGAAGGTGAGCCGCACATAGAGATACGCGATCCCTTGGAGCGCGTGCGCCGTGGTCCAGGACGGCGCTTCGGCGACCAGGTCCGCATCCGCCGTCTGGGTCGCCGAGCCCAGATGCTTCTTGATCCGCGCGAAGCCGGCGAAGCGGCCCGTGGTCACATTGCCCGAAGCGTCGAGCGCGCCCACGCGCTCGTCGTTGAACCAGACGTCGCCGATCGCCTCGACCTCGTGGCCGGCGAGCGCGATCACGAGGTGCAAGTGCTCGCGCGCCGCGCCCGTGACCTCGGCGAAGACGAGGACGCCCGAGACGATGCGCTCGCCGTAGATCACCCGCTGCGGCTCGACCGAGCCGCGGACGAGCTGGGTGATGCCGGACTCGCGGGCGGCGAAGTCGGGCAGCGACGGGGCCTTGGGCTTGGGCGCGAGCGCATCGGTCACCACCCCGAGCGCGAGGTTCG
>CAYYWV010000155.1:2400-3903 GCA_964475385.1 uncultured Alphaproteobacteria bacterium
GGGCCGAGAACGCGGGTCGCGAGATCGGCGAGGTCCTGCGCGCCCCCGATCCGCCGGATCGCGCGCGCCGCCCCGCGGGCGGTGCGATACCGCCCCCGGAAGCGCGCGGCCGGGTCTTCGCCGCACATGGCCTGGATGCAGTCGCAGACGAAGAGCGCGCAATCCTGCCGCCCCCAGGCGAAGGGCCGCGCTTGCGCCGCGCGCACGACCTCGGCCAAGCGCTCGGGCCAGTCGTGACGCCGCGCCATCATCGCTCGCCTCCTGCGCCGCCGGCCGCGGTGCGCACGCCCGTGGGCGCGCCCGCGCCCTGGCCGGCCGCGACCGGACCGCCTTGCTGGCCGCCCGCGACCTTGCCGCCCCAGACGATCTCCTTCTCGGTCGTCGGGTTCACGAATTCGAGCCCTTTGTCGCCCGGGAAGCGCGCTTGCTGCTCGGCGTCGGTGTAGCGGCGCACCCGCGGCCGGTTCCAATCGGCGAGCCGGTTCTCGGCCGTGAGCGTGATCGTCGCGGTCGCGCCGAGGCTCGCGTCCATGGCGTCCATCCGCCCCCGGAACAGGAGCGCCGGGTCGGCGACCAGCGCGTAAGCGTCGTCGAGGAAGCCGAGCCAGACCTCGGCCCGGCGGCCCTGGACGTCCTCCTGGAGCGCGATCGAAAGCAGGTTGACGGGGATTCCCGAAAGCGTCATCCGCACCCCGAAGGCGCGCTGCTCGACCCCTTCCTCGATTGCGCTCACCGCGCCCATGTCGCCGACGCCCCGGTAGACCTCGCCGTTCCAGGCGAGATCGCCGCGCCCCGACCACAGGGTCTGGACGCCCGAATCGAAGGCGAGGCGGGCGAGAAGCACGGGCCGCGCGCCGTGCGCCTTGCCGCTCTCGGCGATCGCGGCGGCGGTGATGGTCCGGCTCATGCGAAGGCCTCGATCGCGGAGAACGCGAGGCCGCGGACGATGCGGTTGAGGTCCGTCTCCCAGACCGCCTCGTCGTCCGCGAGCCGCATCTCGACCGCCGGGTCGATGAGCGTAAGCGCGGAGGCGTCCGCCGGGCTCGCGCGAAGAGCGGGCTTGAACGCGATCGTCGCGGCCCCGGTCGCATCCGAGTCCACCCGCGCCGTCGCCATCTTGAGCTCGCCGCCGACCGAAAAGTAATCGCCCGGCTCGAGAAGCCCGGCCACGTTCGCCCGCCAGCCCGCGGTCATGAGGCTCGTCCCCGTCTGGCCCGCGCCCGAGACCACGGGCGCATCCTGCGCCGCATCGTAGACGCCCCGCGGGCTGCGCGCGTCGGGGTCATAGCCCCAGAAGCGCCCGGCGCGGCCCCCGAGCGCGACCAGGAACGCCCGCCAGGCGGCCGCCTGCGCGCGGGTCATGGGCGGCAGCGCATAGGTCGCGACCCACAACGCCCCCGGAAGCTCCAGGGTCTGCGTCGCGCCCGAAAGCGGGCTCTCGAACACCTGGCTCCGCGCGCGCAGCCCGAAGCGCGCGTCCAGGAACCCGGGCGCGGCGGGCAT
>CAYYWV010000156.1:0-3902 GCA_964475385.1 uncultured Alphaproteobacteria bacterium
TGGTGATGTGGTGATCGCCCGCCTCGACGACCACGAACAGATTCAGCGGGTCGGCCTCATAGGTCGGCTTGGCGGGCCAGCGTTCGGGCGGAACCAGGGTCTTGCGCGAGGCTTCGATCTCGGCCGGCCCCCAGCGCGGCGTCGTCGCGGGGCGCGTGAAGATGTAGTCGACGAGCGCCGCGATCTCGTCCGCGGAAAGCGTGTCGCCGAAGGCCGGCATCTGGGTCGCCGCCCGGCCCTTGGCGATCACCTTGCGCGCGCGCTCAGGCTTGAGCCGGCCCAGGGTTTCGGGCAGAAGCGCAGGGCCGGTGCCGCCCAGGCGGTCGGCGCCGTGGCATTGGGCGCAACGGGCCTGGAACAGCTTGGCCGCATCGCCGGCCGCTCGGGCGGCGGGCGCGGACGCCAGCGCAAGCGCGAACGCGAATGCGAACGCGAGCGCCTTAGACCGCCGAGGCACGGACCGTCTCCGGCAGACGCCCGATCTCGGCGTCGGTGAGGTAGCAGGCGGGGTCTTCGGCCCAAGGGTCATCATAGACGCGCAGCGCGCGCACACGGGTGTTCCCGCCGCAGATATCGAAGTAGGCGCAGGCGGCGCAGCGCCCGCCGATCTTGCGCGGCCGCGCCTTGAGCCCGGCCATGATGGGATCGGAAAGATCGGTCCAGATCTCTGAGAACGGGCGTTCGCGCACGTTGCCCAGCGAGTAGTGCCACCACATGGTGTCGGGGTGCACGTCGCCGAGATTGTCGATGTTGGCGACGTTCACGCCCGAGGCGTTGCCGCCCCAAGCGGCGAGATGCGCGCGCAAGTGGTCCGCCCGGTCGGGGAAGCGCCGCTCGACCCAGTGCAGAAGATAGACCCCGTCGGCGTCGTTGTTGCCGGTCACGTACTCGCGCGCCCGGCCGGCCTCGATGTCGGCGAAACAGCGCTCGAACAGAAGGTCCATGGCCGCCCGGGTGGTGGCGTGGCGGGCGTCGTCGCTGCGATAGCGGTTGCCGCGCCCGGCGTAGACGAGGTGCGAGAGGTAGAACTTGTCGATCGCCTCGGCCTCCACGAGGTCGAGGAGCGCGACCAGCGAGTCGATGTTGCGCTCGGTCATGGTGAAGCGCACGCCGACCTTGACCCCGCGGTCGCGGCAGCGCCTGAGCCCGGCCAGCGCGGCGTCGTAAGCGCCTTCCTTGCGGCGGAAACGGTCGTGGACCGCGCCGACGCCGTCGAGGCTGACGCCAAGGTAGTCATAGCCGATCTCGGCGATCCGGTCGGCGGTCTCGTCGTCGATCAGGGTTCCGTTGGTCGACAGCGCGACGAAGAAGCCCATCGCCTTGGCGCGGGCCGAGATTTTGAAGATGTCGGGGCGCAGGAGCGGCTCGCCGCCCGAGAGGATCAGGACAGGCACGCCGAAGGCCTTGAGGTCGTCCATCACGGCGAAGACCTCGGCGGTCGAAAGCTCGCCCGGGAAGTCGGTGTCGGCCGACAGCGAGTAACAGTGCCGGCAGTTCAGATTGCAGCGCCGCACCAGGTTCCAGATCACCACCGGCCCGCGCGGGCGCGCCGGCCGGGGCGGGGTGGGGGCGACGATCTCGCGCATGAAACGGCTGAGGCGGAACATCGCGTCTCTCCTTATCCCTCGGTCTCGCCCCGCGGCGCGATCCGAAGCCCCGTCTTCTTGAGCACCCGGGTCGAGTAAAGCACGTCGTGGCCGCGCGAATCATCGCCGACCAGCGCGGCGATCTCGGCGATGCGCGCTTCGACCTCTTCGCGGCTGCGGCCGTGGACCATGGCGAACAGGTTATAGGGCCAGAGCGGCGGCCGTCGGGGGCGGGCGTAGCAGTGGCTCACGAAAGGAAGCGCGCCCACCCGCCGTCCGATCTCGTCCAGGCGCGAATTGGGGACGTCCCAGACCGACATGCCGTTGGCCCGGTAGCCCAACGCATAGTGGTTGGGGACCGCGGCGATGCGCCGGATCACGCCGCAAGCGAGCAAACGGCGGATGCGCGCCATCGCCTCGTCCGCCGGAACGCCCACCGCCTCGGCCACCGCGCGGTAAGGCTCGCGCGCCAGCGGCAGCCCGTCCTGCATGGCGCGGAGAATGGCGCGGTCGATCTCGTCGATCGCGCAACCGAGGCGGGCTTCGGCGGGGGCCGCGGACGTCATGCTTCGAACCTCAGCGACAAGCAGTACTCGCGCTCCTTGGGCAGGGCGAGCACGGAAAGCCCGGTCTCGGCCTCGATCTCGGCGATCACCTCGGGCAGGCGGTCGGGCGTCTCGGTGGCGATCACGAACCACATGTTGAGCGCGTGCTCGCGGGCGTAGTTGTGGGCGACCTCGGGCCGCGCGGCGAGATTTGCGGCGACCGTCTCGAACCGCTCCTCGGGCACCGCCATGGCGGCGAGCGTGACCGCGCCGCCCAAGCGCTCGGCGTCGATCAAGGGGCCGAAGCGCGACAGCACGCCGCGCGCGACCAGCGCCTTGAGCCGCGCGATCAGCTCGTCCTCGTCGAGGCCGAGCGCGGCCGCGGCGCGGGCGAAGGGCCGCGGCTCGACCGCGATGCCGTCCTGAAGGGCGTTCACGATCCGGCGGTCGATCGCATCCATCGCGGGCGCGCTCATGGCCTGGCCTCCGGCGCGGGGTAGCGCGCGCCTGTCTGCTTGTAGCGCTTGCGGGTGAACAGGACCGCCCGCGGCCGCCCTTCGATGCCGGCGGCGGCCTCGGCGCGGGCGATCGCCGCATGGACTTCGTCGCGCGCCCGGGCGTGGACCATCACATAGAGATTGTAGGGCCAGCCTTCGGCCCGCGCCCGCCGATAAGCGAGGGTGACGCCGGGCACCCGGGCGAGCGCGCGGCCCGCCGCCGCCGCCTCGTCGTCGGGGACGTCCCAGGCGACCATCGCCGTCGCTCGATACCCGAGCTCGCGGTGGCGGACGACGAGGCCGAAGCGCTTGATCGCGCCGTCCTCGACCAGCCGGGCGAGCCGCGCGATCGCCTCGTCCTCGTCGATCCCGGCCCGGGCGGCGATCGCCGCATAAGGGCGCGGAGAGAACGGCAGCCCATCGGCGAGGGCGGCGATCAGGCGGCGGTCGGCGAGGTCGAGCGCAGGCGCGGTCATGGCAGGGCGAAGCCAAGATCGACGTGATAGGCCTCGAGAAGCGGCAGGACGAGAACGCGCAGGTCGCTCTTGCGGGCGATGTCGTCGAGGACCGCGCGCACGGCGGCCTCGTCCGGCCCGGTGACCACGAACCACAGGTTGACCGCGTGTTCGCGCGCGTAGTTGTGGTTGACGGCGGCGTAGTCCGAGACCAGCGCGGCCACCGCGTCGAGCCGGTCCTCGGGCACCTTCATGGCGGCGAGCGTGCTCCAGCCCGCGCGGTGGGGCGCGAGCACGGCGCCCACGCGGTCGAGCACGCCTTTCGCGGCGAGACGATCGAGGGCGGCGATCACCGCGTCCTCCTCGACGCCGAGGCGGCGGGCGATTTCGGCGTAAGGGCGCGGAACCAGAGGAAAGCCGCGCTGGAACTCGTCGATCAGCCGGCGCTCGAGCGGGTCCAGCGCCGCGATCGGGTCCGGCCGGGCCTTAGGGGCGACGGCGGTCGCGGTCATAGCCCGATCCGGTGCGCCCGGGCGGCGAGGAAGATGCCGCTCGGCTTCTGGGCCTCGATGGCGGCGATCGGCTTGTGGCTGCGGGCGTCGTAGACCGTCACCCGGTCGTCGTCGCGGGCCGAGATCCAGGCCTGATCGCCGCGCGGGGTGAACTCGATGTGCAGCACCGCCTTGCCGGGCTTGAGGGTGTCGACGACCTTCAGGGTCTCGGCGTCGATGATCTGGACCGTGTCGTTGCGCGGAAAGGCGAAGTTGACCCAGACCTCGCGCCCGTCGGGCCGCGCGACCGCGAACACCGGCTGGCCGT
>CAYYWV010000157.1:0-3886 GCA_964475385.1 uncultured Alphaproteobacteria bacterium
GACGAGGCCGAAATGCTGCGGCGCGCCGAGGCCGCGGTGGCGGCGCTCAAGGCCCAGTACCCGACCTGGGCGGAAGGGCACATCGCCGTTCTCGAGGCCGCGGCCGCCAAGGCCCGCGACGACCGCGCCGGCCGCGCCCTCCACCTCGAACGGCTCGCCGAGGTCGCCCACGATGTCAAGGGCGAGGGGACGACCTACGATTATCCCCTGATGACCGAGCTCGGCGGCTATCTGCACGCCTTCGCCGTCGATCTCGCGAAGAACCCGGGCGCTTGCGAGCAAGGCGCGCTCGCCGAGGCCGAGACGCTGATCGCGGCCATGCGCCAAGTCATCGCCGATCGTCTCGAAGGCGATGGCGGAGCCCCGGGCGCGGCCCTTATGGCCCCGATCCGCGCCCGATTCGGCGCCGGTCGCAAATCGGTTTGACAAGCCGGGGCCGGTCCGTATAGTACGCCCGCCCAAGCAAGGCCCCTTTTCCCAAGATCGCCAAGGGTCTCGAATGACCAAGCGTTTGTCATCGAAGTACAAGATTTGCCGTCGGTTGGGCGTCAACCTGTGGGGACGCCCCAAGAGCCCGACGAATAAGCGCGACTACGCGCCCGGCGAGCACGGGCAGCGCCGCCGCAAGCCGTCCGATTTCGGGGTCCATCTCGCCGCCAAGCAGAAGCTCAGGGGCTATTACGGCAACATCACCGAACGCCAGTTCCACCGCATCTACGAGGAGGCCGTGCGTCGCCGGGGCGATACCGGCGAGAACCTGATCGGCCTTCTTGAGCGGCGGCTCGACGCGGTGGTCTACCGGATGAAGTTCGTTCCCACCGTGTTCGCCGCCCGGCAGTTCATCAACCACGGCCATATTCTGGTCAACGGGCGTCGGGTCAATATCCCGAGCTATCGGGTGCGCGAAGGGGATGTGATCGAGGTGCGCGAGAAGTCGCGCAACATCCCGCTTGTGCTCGAGGCCATCGAATCGCCCGAGCGCGACGTCCCCGATTACCTCGAGGTCGATTATCGGAAGATGCGGGGCACCTTCTTGCGCACGCCCGAGATGGCCGAGGTTCCCTATCCGGTGCAGATCGAGCCCAATCTCGTCATCGAGTACTACTCGGCCCGTTAGGGAACGGCTGCGCGGGGGCTTGGCGAGCCCCTCTGATTGATCGAGATCAAGGCATTGCGCCGCTTGACCCGATAGGGAGAACGGGGCCGGCCCATTTGAGGCCGAAGCCCGAAGGGAGGGTCCGTTTGCCCGAAATCGGCCATGACCGTCGCGCCGATCCCGACGCGCTAAGCCCCGCCATGCTTGCCGGGCTTGCGCTGCGGCCGGTGCCGCCTGCTCTTCTGCGTCCGGCGGTTGCGTTCGCGATGGCGCTCATGCGCCGCCGCCACGCCGATGTGTTCGCTCGCCTTGCGCCGCTGGGGACGCGGCTTGTGGAGATCGATCCCACCGACCTGCCGTTTCGTTTTCTTCTTCGTCTCGATCCCGAGCGCCCGGCGCTCGATATCATCGGCGAAGACGACTCCGAGACCGAGGCGCCGGCGGCCCGCGTGCATGGGCCGCTCGCAGCGCTGATCGCGCTGTTGCAGGGGCGGATCGACGGCGACGCCCTGTTCTTCTCGCGCGCTCTCGTCATCGAAGGCGACACCGAGATCGTGCTCGCGTTGCGGAACGCGGTCGATGCGGCCGAGATCGATTTGGCGGCCGATCTGCTCGCGCCGCTCGGCCCCCTGGGGGGGCCGGTTCGCCGGCTGGCGGCGCTCGGCGGGGCGCTGGCCGCCCGCGCGGCGCGCGATCTCGACGCTCTGCGCGCGGCGCTGATCGCGCCGGCGCTACGCGACTGCGCGCGTCAAGCGGACGAAATCGCCGAGCTTCGCGAGACGGTCGCCGCGCTCAGGCGCGAGCTCGCCCGGCGCCGGCGCACGGCTCGGCCCGCGTTTCACGCGGACCTCGACGCGGGCGGGCGGGCATGAACGGGCGGGGTCTCGAGCTCGTCTGTCCGGCTGGCACGCCGGCCGCGCTCCGCGCCGCGGTCGAAGCGGGGGCGGACACGGTCTATGTCGGTTTTCGCGACGAGACCAACGCCCGCAACTTCCCGGGCCTCAACTTCGACCGCGCCGAGCTCGCCGAGGGAATCGCGTTCGCCCACGACCGCGGCTGCAAGGTCTATGTGGCGGTCAACACCTTTCCGGCGGCGGGCGACCCGGGGCCGTGGCGGCGGGCGGTGGACGACGCCGCCCAGCTCGGGGCCGATGCGGTGATCCTCGCCGATCTCGGGCTTCTCGACTATGCCGCCGATCGTCACCCTGGGCTGCGCCGCCATCTGTCGGTTCAGGCCTCGGCCTCGAACGCCGAAGCGATCCGCTTCTACCACGAGGCCTTCGGGGTGCGCCGGGTGGTGCTGCCGCGGGTCTTGACCATCGCCGAGATCGCCGCGCTCAACGCCGAGATTCCGGTCGAGACCGAGGTCTTCGCCTTCGGCGGCATGTGCGTCATGGCCGAAGGCCGCTGCGCGCTTTCGGCCTATGCGACCGGGCGCTCGCCCAATGTGGACGGGGTCTGTTCGCCGGCGAGCCATGTCCGCTACGAACGCCGCGAAGGCCGCCTGGTGGCGCGGCTCGGCGACTTCACCATCGACAGCTTCCGCGACGGCGAGGCGGCGGGCTATCCGACGCTCTGCAAAGGCCGCTTCGTGACCGAGGGCAAGCCGTCCTACCTGTTCGAGGAGCCGACTTCCCTCAACGTGCTCGGAGTGCTGCCCGAACTCATGGCCGCCGGGGTGAGCGCGCTCAAGATCGAGGGACGCCAGCGCGGGCGCGCCTATGTCGCCCGGGTGGTCGCGGCCTTCCGCCGCGCGGTCGACGCCGCCGCCCGCGGCGAACCGGTGCCGGCGATGGCGCTCGACGACATGACCGAGGGTCGGCGCGACACCTCGGGCGCTTATGTGCGGTCGTGGCGATGAACGGCGCATCGGAGACGAAAGCGAAGCTCGCGCTCGGGCCGCTCCTGTTCAACTGGCCGAGCGGCGAACGCCGCGATTTTTACTTCCGAATCGCCGACGAGGCGCCGATCGATACCGTGTATGTCGGCGAGGTCGTTTGCCAGAAGCGCGCGGTGTTCCTAGAGCCGGTATTCGCCGAGATCGTCGAGCGATTGACGCGTGCGGGCAAGGAGGTGGTGCTGTCCACCCTCGCCCTCGTCATGACGGACGAGGAACGGGCCGCGCTGCGCGCGACCGCCGCCGAGTCCGAGCTTCTGGTCGAGGCCAACGACATCGCCGCGGTGGCGGCGCTTTCTGGACGGCCGCATGTGATCGGCCCCTTCGTCAATGCTTACAACGAGGGCGCGCTCGACGCCTTGTTCGCGCGCGGAGCGCAGTGGGTGTCGTTGCCGGCCGAGCTTTCGGCCGAGGCGATCGCGACGCTTGCGGCGCACGCCGGCGGCGCGCGGCTCGAGGTTCAGGCGTTCGGCCGCCTGCCGTTGGCGCTGTCGGCGCGCTGCTATCACGCCCGCATCCACGGCCTGCACAAGGACGGTTGTCGGTACGTCTGCGGCGAGAACCCGAACGGGCTCGACCTCGAGACCCTGGATGGCGAGCCCTTCCTCGCGGTCAACGGCACCCAGACCATGACCTACACGGTCTGCAACCTGATCGGCGCGCTCGACGCGCTCGCGGCGCTTGGCGTCGGGCGGGTCCGGCTGTGGCCGCAGGCGGTCGACATGGTGGCCGTGGCCGAAGCGTTCCGCTCCGTGCTCGACGGCCGCGAAGAAGCGGAGGCCGCAGCGGCCCGGCTCGAAGACCTGGTCGGGTTCGCGCCCTTCGCCGCCGGCTTCTACGAAGGCCGCGAAGGCGCCGCGGGCGCGCTTCCTTTCGCGTTCCGCGCCGAGTAA
>CAYYWV010000158.1:0-3860 GCA_964475385.1 uncultured Alphaproteobacteria bacterium
CGGCGACCCGATAGGATGTGGTCGGAACGAGGAGAAGGAGCCGGGCCACCGGCGACCGGTCAGACCGGACTCGCGCCGCCCTTGCCGGGCTGATAGTAAGGGTTGGTCCCGCCCGCGTGATCGGTCACGTCAAGAACCTCGGCGATCGATGGCACCGCGCGCCGGATTGCGACCTCGACGCCTTGCTTCAGGGTCACATCGGCCATTCCGCAGCCTTGGCAGCCGCCTTCGAGGCGGATGTAGGCGATGTGCTCCTTGATGTCGATGAGCGCGATGTTGCCGCCATGGCTCGCGATGGCCGGATTGATCTCCTCGTCGAGGAGGCGACGCACGGCAAGCGCTTCGGGCGTGTTCATTTCGGGACGCTGAAGGCGTTCGTGCTCTTCGGTTGTGCGCACCCCGCGAACCTCGGGAACGTAGTGGCGCAGCATGTTGGTGATCGGCTGCTTGAGCCCGACCGCGGGGCCTTCGAGGTCGAGGATCGCGAAACCGTCTTCAAAGCCCCGGAACGCGATATCGCCGCCGCCTTGGACGACCGCGGGGTGGATACGGGTCTCGATAAGCTCACGAATCTCGGCGACGATCTCGCCGTTCTCCTCGTCGCCGGAAGCAGTCTGATCCAGGCCAGGGTCGGTAATGACAGGCGCGCCGTCGCGGAAGTGCTCCATGATCGCGCGCAAGACAGCGGGCTTAAGGGTCGCCCAATCGACATTCTCTTTGGCCGTGACCTCGATGTGCTCGGGGCCGAGCGCGACCGTTGCGACCCCGTCGAGCGCCAAAAGCCGGGCCGCAAGCGGCGCGCGCGCCGCTTCGTCGGCGGCGGCGAAGCGCACAGTCGCGCCGCCGGTGACAGAACATCCCGGCAGGAAGCGTACGCAAGCCGGGTTGGTCGTATCCTCGGTTTGAATGAACATGGCCCGGCCCTCCGCGTGATCGATCTGCCCTTATGATGGTCTTTCGTACGCGAAGAGCAAGCCTGCTGATGCGGCGTCGGCCGCAAAAGGCCGGAAGGCGATGTTGTGGAGGCCGGCTCGGGCTAACCGGCGACGCCGCATTGGGCTTCGGCCTTGGCTTCGTAGATTACGCGCTCGGCGCTGTCGATGGTTTCGTCGACGCCAAGATCCCCGGCCGGGTAGTTGACGATCGAGATCTCGATCGCCGGCCTCAGCGTCACGTCGTCGATGTAAAGGGCCATGTTCTCGACCTGGGCGCTGATCTTTTCGGCGACCCTCACGCAGCGTTCCCAGAAGGTGTTCTGAAGCGCGAGGCAGAACGCGTCGTCGTCGAGTCGCGCGACCAGATCGCTGTCGCGGATGGCGCGGCCGAGCGTCGCCGCCACTTCGACCGCCATTCGCTGAGCGGGTCCGAGCCCGAAGCGGTCCAGGGTCTCGCGGTAGTTGAGAAGCTTGACGAACATCAAGGCCCCGCCGCTTTCGGTGCGTCGGGCCTCGGCGAGGATCACGCGGAAGAACTGGCGAAAGCTTGCGGCGTTGACCAGCCCGGTCTCCGAATCGACGCCCGACCCATGACGGAGCTCGTCTTCGAGGTCGAGGAGGCGGCTCGCCGCCTTGAGCCGGACGTGGAGCTCGGGGGCGTTGAAGGGGCGGACGAGGAAGTCGTCGGCGCCGGCTTCGTAGCCGGCCATCAGGCTCTCCTTGTCGTTCTTCGCCGTGTAGAAGACGATGTAGGTGTAGCGGTTCTGCTTCAACGCGCGGATCTTACGGCAGAGCTCGAACCCCGAGAGGCCCTGGAGATCGCAACCGGTGATCACCACGCGGAAGGGCTCGCGGCGAACCCGGTCGAGCGCATCGGTCCCCGTGCTCTCGACCGCCACCTCATGGCCCCATTTCTCGAGCTTGTTGGCGGTGAGATGGGCGAACAGGTCGTCGTCGGAGACGAGAAGGATCTTCATGAGCTGCTACCTGGACCGTGGTCGATCACGAGTATCGTCGGAAATCCGTTAAGATTTGCTGACTCGGACGCATTGTCCAAGCCGGCGCAGAGATGAAGAAATACAGCGGAAATCCAATGCAGTATCGATCCCACGCGAAGAACCGATAAAGGGATTTTCGATTAATTCGACCCGTTTTGTCCGGCAAGCGGCGTCATCATTTTCAACCTGACGCCGACATCTTCGGGGTTCAACGCCTCGTCTCCGGAAGAAAGATCGACGCCGGGCGGGACCGGGGGCGTCTGCGGCGCGGTCTGTTCCGCCTTTGCGGCATCGGTTTCGGAATCGAGGCCTGCGGTCTGGGTATCGCCCATCGCCGCGTTCGAAGCGCCGACGCCGTTCGCGTCCTGGCGCGGCGTCGGCACGCGCACGCAGCGCGGATCGCAGCTCAGCGTTCCCTCTTTGAGATTGCGGTTGATCGTCACCTCGCGCTCGTCGTTGGGAACCACAACAAGGGCCGTGTTCAGGATCTCGCGTCCGCCGCCGTCGAGCACGTACAGATTGGTCTCGCCGGCCGCCCGGCCGAGGACAAAGAGGAGGCGCGGCGATTCGATCGTCACATCGGCGATATCCGGGTTGGCGACCATGACGAGGCTCGCATCGCTGTCGAGTCGCAAGACATGGGCCTTGTCGACGGTCACGCTCAGAGGCTCTTCAGCGATGGCCGGACCCGCGGCGAGAATCGCGCCTACCGTAGCCGCGAGCGCGCCGGTGCGACGGCGCCGCGAGGGCGAAGCCCGGCGCAGGCAAGGAAAGATTCCGAAAAGGCTCATGGCGTACCCGTGATCATGTCGCGCGACGACTGTGGTTAGGAGCCGCAGGGCGAGGGTTCATTAACCCTATCCTAACGACTGTGCGCCGATACTGTCGCCAGGCGCCGAACGCCGCCAGATCATAAGACGCCTCAGGTTAAGGAAACCTTGCGGCGCGCCGCCGTCGCCCCCGCATCCAAGGCGCGAGGAACTCGACCCGATGAGCAAGTTCCGTCCAGGTCTCGCCGTTTCGCTGCTTGCGCTCACCGTATTGTGGGGGTGTCAGAGCGCGCCCAAGGCGGCTTCCCAGAAGCCCGCCGTGCGCGCCGGCAGCTCGGTCGGGCAGTTTCTGCGCGCGGCCGCCAACGCCTCGCAAGAGGCGCGCAACTACGGCGCGGCGGTGAACTATTATCAGAGCCTGTACTCGCGGAACCCGAAGGATCCGGAAGCGATTTTGGGCCTCGCCCGCAACTTGCGCTACATCGGCTCCACCGGCCAGGCCCTCGATATTCTCAGAAAAGGGCGCGAAGCGCACCCGGACCGGCTCGATATCAAGGCCGAGTACGGCAAGGCTCTGCTCGCCGCCGGCAAGGGGGATGAAGCGATCGCCATCCTTAACGAGGTTAGGCGCGCCGCTCCCGACGACTGGCGGGTGATCTCCGCGCTTGGGATCGCCTATGACCTCCGCGGCGACTACGCTAAGGCCCAGGCCGAATACGAGGCCGCGCTCGCGGTCTCGCCCAACAATCTCACGATTCTCAACAACCTCGGCCTTTCCAAGGCGTTGTCGGGCGATCTCGACGAGGGCATCCGGATTCTCAGCCGGGCGGCGACCTTCCCGCTCGCCGGGCCGCAGGTGCGCCAGAACCTCGCGTTGCTCTATGCGACCAAAGGGCGGCTCGACCTCGCCGAACGGCTCATCCGGCAGGATTTGCCCGAGGAGATGGCGCAAGAGAATATCGATTACTACCGCGCGCTCCAGAAGGCGCGCGGCGGCGGGACGGCGCTTTCCGCGCCGTTGGTTACAAGCGTGGCTCCGGGGGTGACGATCGAGAAGGCCGCAGCCCCAAGGGCGGAGGCAAGCCCCCTCCCGCCCGCATCCACGCCAGCCCCGGCCGCTGTCGCAATGGCCGAAGCAGACAAGAGCGCGCGTATCG
>CAYYWV010000159.1:0-3838 GCA_964475385.1 uncultured Alphaproteobacteria bacterium
AGCAGCACGGCCATCTTGTTCTCGAGCTCCTCCCGCGTCATCAGGTAGCGATCCTCGGTCGGGCGCTGGATCGTGTAGCCGAGCGCGCCGATCCCGCGCGGGATGATCGAGACCTTGTGGACCGGATCGGTGCCCGGCAAGGCCATGGCGACCAGCGCATGGCCCATCTCGTGGTAGGCGACGATCTCGCGCTCGCGCGGGTTCAAGAGCCGGTTTTTCTTCTCAAGCCCGGCGACGATCCGCTCGACCGCGACCGTAAAGTCGTCCATCGTGACCGCGCTTGCCCCGCGCCGAGTCGCCATCACCGCCGCTTCGTTGACGAGGTTGGCGAGGTCGGCGCCCGAAAACCCCGGGGTGAGCCCGGCGATGGTTTCGACGTCGACCTCGGGCGCGGTCTTGATCTTCTTGATGTGGACGCGGAGGATCGCCTCGCGTCCGCGGCGGTCGGGCCGATCGACCAGCACCTGACGGTCGAAACGGCCGGCGCGCAACAGCGCCGGGTCGAGCACCTCGGGGCGGTTGGTGGCGGCGAGCAGAACCACGCCTTCGGTCGGGTCGAAGCCGTCGAGCTCGGCGAGAAGCTGGTTCAGCGTCTGCTCCTTCTCGTCGTGGCCGCCGGTCATGGGGCCGATCCCGCGGGCGCGGCCCAAGGCGTCGAGCTCGTCGATGAAGATGATGCAAGGCGCGTTCTTGCGCGCCTGCTCGAACAGGTCGCGGACCCGCGCCGCGCCGACGCCGACGAACATCTCGACGAACTCCGAGCCGTTGATCGAAAAGAACGCGACCCCGGCCTCGCCGGCCACCGCGCGGGCGAGCAGGGTCTTGCCGGTGCCCGGCGGGCCGACGAGCAAGATGCCCTTGGGCACGCGCGCGCCGAGCTTGCCGTAATCGCCCGGGTTCTTGAGGAAGGCGACGATCTCTTTGAGCTCTTCCTTGGCTTCGTCGACGCCGGCCACGTCGTCGAAGGTCACCTTGGTGTCCTTCTCCATATAGACCTTGGCTTTGCTCTTGCCGACGGTCATGAACCCGCCGAAGCCCTGTTTTTCGGCGATCTTGCGGAACACGAACAGCCAGATCCCGAAGAACACCAGCATCGGCACGATCCACGACAACAGATCGCGCAGGAAGGTCGATTCGACGACGCCGGTAAAGCGCACGTTGTACTTCGACAGATCCTCGGCGAGCTTGGGATCGACCCGGGCGACGACGAACTCGCGCCGTCCGCCGTCGATCGGGTTGCGCAGCCGGCCGTGGATGTAGTTGTTGGAGATCGCGATCTCCTCGACGTTGCCCGCCTCGAGCTGGGCCTTGAAGTCGCTGTAGGCGAGGGGCTCGATCCGCTGGCTCGCCACCCAGGTCTGCTGGAGCAGCAGAACGCCGATGATCGCGACGACGAGATACCAAAGATTGTACTGCGTCTTCTTTTCCATCGAACCCCTCGCGTTCCCCGCCTATCTGGACGCTCTCTCCTTAGCGTATCACAATAAAGATCTGGGCCGCGCCGCGCTGGATGTTGAGAAGCAGCGCCCCCCGACTTTCGGCGACCGCAGCCTTGAACTCTTCGAGATTGCGCACCCGTTTGCGGTTCACGGCGACGATCACGTCGTTCTTGCGCAGTCCGATCTGCCAAGCCGGGCTGCCGCGGGCCACATCGGCGACGTGAACGCCTTCGATGCGGCCGTAAAGCGGCGAGCCGGGCCCCAGGGTCTCGAACGTGGCCCCGGCGAGACGCCGAGCGATTCCCTTCGCGGGAACGGTCAACTTCTCGGTCTTGGCGAGCACGGCGCGGAGCGTGCGCTTGCGCCCGTCGCGCAGAACGGTGATCCGAACCGGCTTGCCGGCGCGCAGGACGCCGAGCGCATTACGAAGCTGGGGCGCGTTGTGGATCGCTCGGCCTTCGACCGCGACGACCACATCGCCGGCCTTGAGCCCGGCCTTGTCGGCGGGCGAGCCCGGCGCGATCCGGGTGATCAACGCGCCGTCGGTGCTTTCGAGGTCGAGCGCATCGGCGATCTCGGGCGTGATGTCCTGAATCTGGATGCCGAGCCGGCCGCGGTCCACCGCGCCATAGGCGATGAGCTGGTCCATGATCTGCCGCGCCATGTTGATCGGAATCGCGAACCCGATGCCGACGTTGCCGCCGTTCGGGCCGATGATCGCGGTGTTGATGCCGATCAGCTTGCCGTCGAGCGTGACCAACGCGCCGCCCGAGTTGCCCGGGTTGATCGAGGCGTCGGTCTGGATGAAGTCCTCGAAGCCCTCGATGCCGAGGCCCGAGCGGCGCAAGGCGCTGACGATGCCCGAGGTCACGGTCTGGCCGATGCCGAACGGATTGCCGATGGCGACCACGAAGTCGCCGACCTCGAGCGCGTCCGAATCGCCGAGCGGCAACGCGGTCAAATTCTCGGCCGGGATTTGCAGCACCGCGATATCGGTGTCGGGATCGGTGCCGACGAGGGTCGCCGTGAACCGCCGCCGGTCGCGAAGGGTGACGACGATCTCGTCGGCGTTGGCGATGACGTGATTGTTGGTCAGCACATAGCCTTTCTCGGCGTCGACGATCACGCCCGAACCTACGCTTTGAGTGCGGCGTTCGCGGGGCATCTCGGGAAGGTTGAAGAAGCGGCGGAAGAAGGGATCGGCGAGAAGCGGGTTGTCCATCACCCGCACGCGCCCGCGGGCGGCGATGTTGACCACCGCGGGCGTCGCCTTTTTCAGCATCGGGGCGAGGCTCGGCACCGCGGTGTCGCCGACCGCCGCCGGCAGGCCCGCTCCCGCCGGGCTCGCTGGGAACGGCGCGAAGAGCAGGAGAGCCGCAACCAGAAGGGCTGCTTTACGCAAGATCATGTCGTCCACTCCTCCGTGTCCGGGTCGTTGTCCATCGGTTGCGCGTATCACGCCTGCCCGGCCGGGCCTGCCGCTCTGTGGCCGTCCGGGGGACGACCGTCGGAACCGAGATGCAAAAAAGATCCTAGAACGGCGGTCCGGCTGGTGCGCGCGACGCGTGAGATGCGGCGACCCGGCCTCGACGGAGCTTCACGCTCCTCCCAGGGCGGTCCGCCGTCTTTCGGTCATGTATGAATTGGAAACCTTCGTCTCAAGTAGCGAATCCGGCCGCTCGGCGAAGATTTTCAATCTCTTTTAGGCGATTGGCCATGTCGTTCGCGGAAAGCGCGCCGGTTTCGGTCAGATAAAGGGCGACGAGCGCGCCCGGCACCGCTTCAAAGTAAACGTTGGCGCAGATTTCGGGCCGCTCGGGCCAGACCTCGGCGCCGTCCATGGCCTCGAAGACGGCGTTCTCGCGGGTCCGCGCGGGCTCGGCCTTGAAGCTGTCGGCGACGACGTAGAAGGGCTTGTCCAGATGATGGGCGCAGAGCGCGAGCGCAAGGCTGCCGACCTTGTTGACGACCGAAAGGTCGCCGAGGATCGCGTCGGCGCCGATCAGCGCCGCGTCGGCGTTGGCCAGGGCTGCGGCCATCTGGGCGTCGGTGACGCAGCGGACCGCAAGCCCTGCGTCCTCGAGCGCCGCGCACAGCCGCCGCCCTTCGAGGCGGGGGCGCGATTCGCAGACCCAGACGGTCGTATCCGGCGGACACGCCTGGGCGAGCGCCGCCTCGACGGTCGAGGAGCGGCTGATCGTCACGACCGCCCGGGCCTCGGCGAGGACCGGACGGGCGGCGGCGACGATCGCATTCGTGAACCCTTGCTTGCGCGCGGCGAGACGCGCTTCGAGCTGAAGGCAGGCCCGAGCCTTCGCCTCTCGACCGTCTCCATCCGCGAGGGCGGCCTCGATCCCGGCGGCGAAGGCCGCCGCCCAGTTGGCGAGCGGCGCCATCGA
>CAYYWV010000160.1:0-3705 GCA_964475385.1 uncultured Alphaproteobacteria bacterium
CGCGCCTTTCTCAAGCCAAGGCTAACCGGGGGAGGCGTCAGAATCGGGCGCGCCGCCGGAGGCCGCGCTTCGCCCGCCTCCGCCTCGCCTCTGGTTCAGGCGAACAGAGAAGCGTTGTGCGGGTTGGTCCGGCGGGCGACGATGTCGAGGCGTACGGTCGCGCGCGTCATGCCGGTGAACAGGAGGCTGAGATCGCGCTCTTGCGCGCGGCCGTCCGGGTCGACGTCGACGAGGATCACCGCCGGCGCCTGCTGACCCTTGAAGCGGTAGATGGTCTCGAACCGGATCTGACCCTCGGTCAGGATCTGGTTGCCCTCGGCGTCGTAGTCGCCAGTGAAGCGGGCGAGGGTGAAGTTCCCAAGGCGTTGACAGTCGCTCAGCGCCGAATGCCCGACGCCGCGCATCGACAGGATCGCGATGTCGCCGTGCGCGAAGCCCATCCGCAGCAATCGGTCGATCAGGCGAGCGGCGATCGCCGGCTGCTCGGCCGCATCGTTATAGCCCGCAACGCCCACGCCGAGCCCCGGCAGATCGTTCGCGCTTTCGAAGCGGAAGGGCAGGGTGCGGCGGATGAAGCGCGCGATGGTCTCGGGCGTGCGGTAGTTGGCGTCGGTCCGAAAGCCGATGAAGCCCGGCATCGCGGACACGCCCGCGCCGCGCAGGTTCTGGTCCGGGTCTTCGAGCCAAAGCACGTCCGAGTCCGAACGCCAGAACAGGCGCAGGATGTCGAACCATTCGGGCGCGAAGTCCTGGCCTTCGTCGACGATCACCGCATCGAAGCGCCAGTCCTCGGGAAAGGTCTCGGTCACCACCATCTCCTCGATCCGACGCCAGAAGTTGGGGTCTGCGCTCATCTCCGCGAAGTCGATGCGCCGCCCGCGGGCCTGAAGGAAGCGGATGCAAAGCCCGTTCCAGGTCTCGACCAGGCCGCCGTCGGGGGCGACCGCGGCGAGCTTCTCCTTGAGCGGGCGGTTGTAGCAGACGAGAAGCGGCCGCCGGCCGCGCTCGATCGCGCGGGTGAAGAACCGGAGCGCCACCACCGACTTGCCGCAGCCCGCCGTGCCCCGCACTCTGAGGCGCAGGGGCGTCATCTCGATGCTCTCCAGCGTGCGCGCGAGCCCGCCGCTGAGCCGGGTATAGGCGCGCATCTGCGCGCTCGCATGGGCGTGAATGTCGGGCGCGACCTCGAAGGTCTGGGCGAAGAAGTCGAGCACGCGGTCGCGATAGCCGTCGCCGCCGTCCGTCCCGGGGCCGAGCAGCGATTCGATGCGCGCGGCGAGGTCGCCGTCGGCGGCATCGACGATCCGGTTGCGATCGAGCGCGGCGGCGTTGAGGCTGCGGACCCGGTGGTCGGGGCAGTAGACCAGGTAGTCGAGGCGGAGCGGGCGGATGTCCCTGTTCTGCCACTTGAACTTCTCGCGTAGGTTCTCAAGCGCGCGACGGACCTGATCGCCCACGTTCTTGGCGCCGTCGTCGTAGCGCTTGACGAGCCCGTCCTCGGTCTCGTCGAGGGCGCCGTTCTTCTGCTCGATCACCAGCACCTCGCCCGAGCGGTTGACGATGATGAAGTCGGCCTCGCCGAACACGGTGTGGCCACGGTAGGCGCGCGACCAGTGGACCCCGTGGAAAACGGTGTAGGCGGGGCCGAGATCGCGGCGGAGCGCGGCGAGCGTTTCGAGCTCGCGCCCGTGCCGCTTCGCGAACGCGACCTGGGTGAGATCGGAAGGGACGAGATAGGCCATCACTCACGCCGCCCGGTTGCTTCTGATCAACGCGCTCCGGCGCGGTGAAGATGCAAAAGATCAACCATCGCTCCCCACGTTCCGCCTGCCGTCGCCGCCGGCACGCAGTGCTTTACGCCATAGCGTAGTAGGGCCGCGCCTAAAGGTTAAGGGATGGATTGGGGCGCGGACCTCCTCTGGGTCGAAGGGGTTCAGGGACGTTCCAGCCGTCCTTTGCCCGGGCTCACGTGAGCGCCGCGCGCAAGGCGCGGAGGCGGCGGGCCTTGCTCTCCGCTTCGTCCTTCCGCCTTTCGATCTCCGCTTCGTGAGCGGCGAGCGCGGCCTCGGCGACCGTACGGCGGATGGCGTCGCACTCGGCCTCCGTGAGCGGCGCGCCCTTGCTTGCTTCGGCGTCGATCGCTCGGGTCTCGAACGGCGCAACCTCGCGCAAGTGATGGACGAACAGCGCCGCGGCGAAGCCCTTGGGACCGCCTTTCGCGATGATCCTCCGGTAATGGAGAAGGTCTTCGATGAGCGCGAGATCGTGCGCGCGGGCCGCGAGAACCCGCTTAAGCGAAGGGGAAAGGGAAACGGGATCGGTCATCGTATCCTCCATATCTTTGCCCATGACTGGCCGCATCGCCTTGCCACCGCTGCCTGGAGGAGGCCGGTTGGCGGCGCCCCGAGAGCGCTCTCTGGATGCAAGCGATATAATGAAATCGTACGCGCAGGCTTTCAAGCTCTCGCGCGGCGAGAAAGGGGACGTCCACATACGTTGAGGAACGCGATGGACCGGATCGAGCGGTTTCGGGGCTGCCTGCTGGGGGGCGCGGTGGGCGATGCGCTCGGCGCGCCGGTCGAGTTCGATTCGCTCGAGGCCATCCGCGCGCGCTTCGGCGCGGACGGCATTCGCGACTACGTTCCGGCCTATGGGCGGCGGGGCGCGATCACCGACGACACCCAGATGGCGCTGTTCACCGCCGAGGGGCTGATCCGGGCCGCGGTTCGCGAGGACGACAAGGGGATTTGCGACCCGGTGGCGGTCGTCCGCCACGCGTATCTGCGCTGGCTCGCGACGCAAGGGGCGCGGCCCGTTTCGGGCAGGCTCGGCATGGACGGCTGGCTCGTCGCGGAGCGCGCGCTGTGGTCGCGCCGCGCGCCGGGCAACACCTGCCTCTCCGCGCTTGAGAGCTCGTCCCTCGGCGCGCCCAAGGCCGCCAACGACAGCAAGGGCTGCGGCGGGGTGATGCGGATCGCGCCGGTGGGGCTGATCGGCAGGGGCGATCCGTTCGCATTGGGCTGCGCGATCGCAGGGCTCACCCACGGGCATCCGACCGGACAGCTCGCGGCGGGCGCGCTCGCCGTCGTCATCCACGAGCTCGTCGCGGAGAAACCGCTCGATGCGGCGGTCGACGCCGCGGCCGCGCGGCTCAAGGAAGCCGATCGCCACGAGGAGACGCTCGCCGCGATCGAGGCCGCGCGGGCCTTGGCCGCAGAGGGCGCGCCGTCCGCCGAGCGGGTCGAGACCTTAGGCCAAGGCTGGGTCGCCGAGGAGGCGCTCGCGATCGGGCTCTACGCGGCGCTCACCGCCGAAAGCTTCGAGGACGGCGTCGCGCGCGCGGTCAACCACGGCGGCGACAGCGATTCGACCGGCGCGATCTGCGGCAACATCTTGGGCGCTCTCCTCGGCGCGGGCGCGATCCCCGGCCGCTGGCTCGCCGATCTCGAGCTCCGCCACGCGATTCTCCGCCTCGCCGACGACCTCTACGCCGTCGCCACCGATCGCTTCGACGCCGGCTCGGAAGAGGTCCGGGCGCGCTATCCAGGCTGGTAACCCCGGAAGACAAGGACAAAGAACCTCCGCGCCGATTCGCCGCCCGGGCATCGGCCGGCCCGCACGCCATGCAAAGGCCGCCGGATCGCCTGTGTTTCAGGCCGCATCGGCGGGGCGCACCCGTTCGGCGATCTCCTTGCCGCGGTCGCG
>CAYYWV010000161.1:0-3696 GCA_964475385.1 uncultured Alphaproteobacteria bacterium
CCTCGCCCTTCGCCGCGCTTGAAAGCGGCGCGCCGCAGTCCTACCCTGAGGCCGTCTCAACGGGGTGCCTTTGGCTGAGAGGCGTCGCGCGGCCCCGCCGACGCCAACCCGTCGAACCTGATCCGGATCATACCGGCGGAGGGATTTGAGCACGGCTTGCACCGCCTCGCCTCCGCCGCCAACGGTTGGAGGAAAAGGTGAGAAAATCCATTACTCTCTGGCTCGCCGGCGCGCTCGCCGCCGGTCTCGCCTTCCCCGCCGCGGCGGCCGATACGCCGACGCTGACGGTCTACACGTATTCGTCGTTCATCTCCGATTGGGGGCCCGGCCCGGCCATCAAGAAGGCCTTCGAGGCCGAGTGCGCCTGCACCCTCGACTTCGTCGGGCTCGACGCCAGCGCGACCATCCTCTCGCGGCTGCGGCTTGAAGGCGCGCGCGCCAAGGCCGACGTGGTTCTCGGGCTCGACACCAACACCATGGCCGAGGCCCGCGCGACCGGGCTGCTCGCCCCGCACGAGGCTGACCTCGGCAAGCTCGCGCTGCCGGTGCCCTGGACCGACGACGTGTTCGTGCCGGTCGATTACGGGTGGTTCGCCTTCGTCTACGACCGCAACCGGCTCGCCAACCCGCCTAAGAGCCTCGACGCCTTGGTCTCGGACGCGAACGGGCCGAAGATCCTGATCGAGGATCCGCGCACCTCGACGCCGGGGCTCGGGCTGCTCTTGTGGATGCGCAAGGTCTACGGCGAGCGCGCGAACGACGCCTGGGCGCGGCTCAAGCCCCGGGTGCTCGCCGTAACCAAGAGCTGGAGCGAAGCCTACGGCATGTTCCTCAAGGGCGAGGCGCCCTTGGTGCTGAGCTACACCACCTCGCCCGCCTACCACGCGATCGTCGAGAAGAAGAACAACTACGCCGCCGCCCTGTTCCCCGAGGGCCACTACCTTCAGATCGAGGTCGCGGCGCGGTTGAAGTCCGCGAAGGAGCCGTCGCTCGCCAAACGGTTCCTCGCCTTCATCGTCTCGCCCGCGTTCCAGAAGACGATCCCGACCGGCAACTGGATGTACCCGGTCATCGAGCTCGCCGACGGTCTGCCGCCGGCCTTCGCCGCCCTGCCGAAGCCCGCGAAGACCCTTCTTTACGCGCCCAAGGAGGCGGCCGCGGAGCGCAAGGCCTGGATCGACGCCTGGCTCGAAGCGATGAGCCGGTGATGCCGGGCGGCGTCCGGACGCACGCCCCCCGGGCGCCGATCCCGCGCATGCGCGCCCGGGGCGCGCCCTTTCCTTGGGCGCTCGTCCCGGGCGCGGTCGTCCTCGCGCTGATCGGGGCGCTGGTCGCAGGCGCGCTCGCCGCCTTGTTCGCGGCCGCGCCGGCGGGGGCGGCGCGCGACATCTGGACCGACGCCTATCTCGGCCGGGTCGTCCTGTTCACGGTCTGGCAGGCGGCGTTGTCCACGCTGCTCGCGGTCGGGCTCGGCGTCGTGGTCGCCCGGGCGCTCGCGAGGCGCGCGGACTTTCCGGGCCGGCGCATGATCCTGCGCCTGTTCGGGCTGCCGCTGGTGATCCCGGTCATCGTCGCCGTGCTCGGCATCGTCTCGATCTACGGCGTCAACGGGCTCGTCACCCGCGCGTTCGCCGCGCTGGGCTGGAATCCGGGCGGGTATCTCTACGGGCTTCCGGGTATTCTGATCGCCCATGTGTTCTTCAACCTGCCGCTCTCGGCGCGTTTGATGCTGTTCGCCTGGCAGGCGGTGCCGGGCGAGACCTGGCGGCTGTGCGCCCAGCTCGGGATGCGCTCGGGGCAGATCTTCCGGCTCGTCGAATGGCCCATGCTGCGCGAGGTGCTGCCGGGGATCGCGGGGCTTGTGTTCCTGCTTTGCTTCATGAGCTTCACGGTGGTGCTCACCCTTGGCGGCGGGCCGGCGACGACGATCGTCGAGGTCGCGATCTACCAGGCGCTGCGCCTCGACTTCGACCTCGCCCGCGCGGTCACGCTCGCGCTCGTTCAGATCGGGCTGTGCGGCGCGCTGGTGGCGGCGGGCCTGCGCTTCGTCCGTCCGCTCGCGACCGCGCCGACCGAGAGCCGCGCGGTCGACCGGCCCGATCTCGCAAGCCCCGCCGGGCGCGTCTTCGACGCCTGCGTGATCGCGCTCGCGACCCTGTTCGTCGCCCTGCCGCTCGCCGCGGTGGCGGTCGCGGGGCTGACGGGACCGCTCAGCGCGGTGCTCGGCGATCCAGCGCTGTGGCGGGCCACGGCGCGGAGCCTCGCGGTCGCGCTTTCGGCCGGCGCGCTCTCGCTCGCCGCCGGTTGGGCGATCGCGCTGGCCGCGCGCGAGCTTGCGCTGCGCAAGGGCCGGCCGCGGGCGGCGGCCGCGCTCGAGGCGTCGGGATCGCTCGTCCTCGTGGTCTCGCCCATCGTTCTCGGGACCGGATTGTTCGTCCTTCTCCTGCCGTTCGTCGACGTGCTCTCGGTGGGCCTGCGGGTGGTCGTCGTGATCAACGCGATCATGGGATTGCCTTATGTGATTCGGCTCCTCGGCCCCCCGCTGCGCCGCTCGGCCGAGCACCACGACCGGCTCTGCGCGAGCCTTGGGATTACGGGCCTCGACCGGCTTCGGCTGATCGAGTGGCCGGCGCTGCGCCGCCCGGCGGCGCTCGCGCTCGCGCTCGCTTCGGCGCTCGCAATGGGCGATCTCGGCGCGATCGCGCTGTTCGGCACCCGCGACACGGCGACCCTGCCGCTCCTTCTCTATCAGCGCATGGGGAGCTATCGGCTCGATGAGGCGGCGGTCACGGCGCTCGTCCTGGTCGCGCTGAGCCTTCTTCTGTTCGTCGTCATCGAGCGCGGGCTCGGCGGCCGTGAACGCGCCTGAAAGCCCAGCCGGCATTGCGCTGCGCGACGTGCGCTTCCGCCACGGCGACTGGGAGGTGGCGTTCTCGCTCGAGGTGCCGCCGGGCTGCTGCTTCGCGCTGATCGGGCCGTCGGGGGCGGGCAAAACGACGTTGTTGTCGCTGATCGCGGGGTTCGAGAGGCCGCTCGCGGGCCGCGTCCTGATCGGAGGGCGCGACGTGACCGACGTCCCGCCCGCCGAGCGCCCGGTGACCACGCTCTTTCAAGAGCACAACTTGTTTCCGCACCTCACCGCGACCCAGAACGTCGGGCTTGGGATCGACCCGGGGCTCAGACTCGACGCCGCCGGCTGGGACGAAGTGGCGCGTGCGCTCGCCCGCGTCGGCCTCGGCTCTATGGGCGACCGCCTGCCGCGCCAGCTTTCGGGCGGCGAGCGCCAACGAGTCGCGCTCGCCCGCAGCCTGGTCCGCCGCCGCCCGGTGCTGCTGCTCGACGAGCCCTTCGCCGCGCTCGGGCCTGCGCTGCGCTTCGAGATGCTCGACCTGGTGGACGCGTTGCGCGCCCAGGCGCGGCTTACGGTGGTGCTCGTCAGCCACCAGCCCGAGGACGCGCGGCGCATCGCCGAGCGCGCGGCCTTCGTTCACGATGGCCGCATCCTTGTCGAGGGCCCGCTGCCGGCGCTTCTCGACGACCCGCCGGCGCCGGCGCTCGCCGCTTATCTGGGCCGCGGCTGAGCGCGGCCTCCTGACAGCGGCCCTTTGCGGTCGAACAAGGTCAGCGCCCAGACCCCGCTTCGGGGATCGTGGCGCAGGATGTAGATCGCGCCGTCGTCGCCCGCGAGCTTGAAGT
>CAYYWV010000162.1:0-3663 GCA_964475385.1 uncultured Alphaproteobacteria bacterium
GGACCGTGCGCTCGCTGTCGCGCATCCTCGAATGCGCGCCGGGCGCGCTTTACCGGCATTTTCCGGGCGGCGCGGCCGAGATCGCGGCCGAGATCCGCGAGCGCGACTTCGCCCGACTCGCCTCTGCGCTCGACGCCGCCGAGGCCGATCCGGCCGCCCCCGGGCTCGCCTGTCTCAAGGCCGATTCGCTCGCCGCCCGGCTGGTCCGCCGTTGCCGCGCCTATCTCGACTTCGCCGACCTAAACCCGGCCGTCTACCAGCACCTGTTCGGCCCCTTGCGCGGCGGGCTCAAACCGCGTCCGAGCGCGCGCATAGAAGACGCGATGATCGCGCGTCCGGCGGCGTTGATCCGGCGCGCGGCCCAGACCCGCGAGCTCAACCGCCCGGTCATCGGCGAAGGGGAAGCGCGGCGGATCGCCGTCTTTCTCTGGGTCCAGCTTCACGGCTTCGCCGATCTCAGGCTCAGCGGTCTCGCCGGCGACGACCTCGGCGCGCTCCGAATTCGCCTTTTGGTCGGTCTGTTGAACGTCGCCGGCTTCGCGGTCGCCGCCACGCCCGCCGGTCTCGAGGCCGCGGCCGCCGCCGCGCAGCGCCAAAACGCGCGCGGCTCAGCGCATGCGCCCCGGGCCGCGGCGGACGCGCAGGGCGGGAGCGAAGCGGGCGAGACGGCCGGAGACCGCGCACGCGCCTCCAAAGACGACGCCGCGGACGTCCGCGCGCTTCAACGCAAAATCGGCATTCTCTAGGGCTTGCCCGCGCCGAGAACGCCCCCTGCCAAGCCGTTCGGTCCTCGCCGCGGCGAACGCGGCGAGTCAAGAGCCGCGGGCGGGTTCGAAAACCGCATGCTGGGGCCGGAAACGCTCCCCAGAAACACGGGCATCAAAAGCCGGCGCAGTCGGTAAGAAAGGGATGGTGGAGCCGAGGGGAGTCGAACCCCTGACCTTCGCATTGCGAACGCGACGCTCTCCCAACTGAGCTACGGCCCCACGCGCGAGCCCGCCGGCGCGCGGCCGGCGGCGCGGGGATAATGTGGGCGAGCGCCAGCCCCTGTCAAGGCGTTGCGCGCCATATCGGGGTGCCGCGGCGTCGATCCTGGGGTATACTCCGGCGCGCCGCGGCGGCGCCCGCCATCGGTCATCGTCGGCGGCGTGAAAGAAACGGCCCCTTCGGGAACAGGCGGCGGCAGGCGGCCCCGGTTGCGGCGCAACGAACGGACGGTTCGGCTCCATGTATTCCTTTCTTCTTCTCGTCGACAGCATCATCAACATCTACATCTGGCTGCTGATCATCCAGGTGATCTTGAGCTGGCTCATTGCGTTCAACATCCTCAACACCAGCAATCGCTTCGTCTATATGGTCGGCGATTTCCTCTACCGCGTCACCGAGCCGGCGTTGGGTCCGATCCGGCGCGTGCT
The DNA here is from genome assembly GCA_964475385.1 of uncultured Alphaproteobacteria bacterium. Taxonomy (GTDB): domain Bacteria; phylum Pseudomonadota; class Alphaproteobacteria; order JAAXGF01; family JAAXGF01; genus CAYYWV01. The sequence continues at coordinate 1,416 of CAYYWV010000162.1, forward strand.
GCCCAACCTCGGCGGCGTCGATCTTTCGCCGGTGGTGCTCATTCTCGGGTTGTGGTTCGTCCGCAACCTGATGTTCGAGTACCTCGCCTGACGGGGGCCCCGTGGTCCCCGTGACCCCGGTGGACGACGGCGCTCGCGTGGCCTTGCGCGTCATCCCCCGGGCCGCGCGCGCAGGCGTCGACGGCGTCGTCGTCGACGCCGCCGGAAGGCCCCATCTCAAGGTCCGCGTCAATGCGCCGGCCGAAGGCGGCAAGGCCAACGCCGCCGTCATCAAGTTGCTCGCCCGCGCTCTTCGGGTGCCGCCTTCGCGTCTGCGCATCGTCGCCGGCGCGAAGGACCGGACCAAGGTCGTCCATGTCGCGGGCGATCCCCGCGCGCTCGCCGCGCAACTGTCTGTATGGATCGAGAAAAACAATGCCTGATGCAGCCATTATCGACGGAAAAGCCTTCGCCCAGAACTTGCGCGCCGATATCGCCCGGCGCGCCGCCGCGCTCCGCGCCCGCCACGGAATCACGCCCGGGCTCGCCGTGATCCTCGTCGGCGAAGACCCGGCGAGCCAGGTCTACGTGCGCAACAAGGGCAAGGCCACGACCGAGGCCGGGATGAAAAGCCTCGAGTTCCGCATGCCCGAGACCGCCACCCACGACGAGGTGCTGGCCAAGGTCGAGGCGCTCAACGCCGACGATTCGGTCGACGGCATCCTGGTCCAGCTTCCGCTGCCCGCCCAGGTCGATGCGGCCGCGATCATCAACGCCATCGACCCGGCGAAGGACGTCGACGGCTTCCACGTCATCAACGTCGGCCGGCTGGTCACCGGCCAGGACGCGCTGGTGCCGTGCACGCCGCTCGGCTGCGTGATGCTGCTCAAGGACCGGCTCGGCGCGCTCAAGGGGTTGGAGGCGGTGGTGGTCGGGCGCTCGAACATCGTCGGCAAGCCGCTCGCCCATCTTCTTCTCGCCGAGCACTGCACGGTGACCGTCGCGCACTCGCGGACCCGCGACCTGCCCGCGGTCTGCCGCCGCGCCGACATTCTGGTCGCCGCCGTCGGCCGGGCCGAGATGATCCGCGGCGACTGGATCAAGCCGGGCGCGACGGTGATCGACGTCGGCATCAACCGGATCGAGCGCGACGGCAAGAAGCGGCTCGTGGGCGACGTCGCCTTCGACGAGGCGCGCGCGGTGGCGGGCGCGATCACGCCGGTGCCGGGCGGGGTCGGGCCGATGACCATCGCCTGTCTGCTGCACAACACGTTGACCGCGGCCTGCCGGCGCCGCGGCGTCGACCTCCCCGACCCCGAGTAGTCGCGCGAGGAGGAGGGGGCGCGGTGACCGGAACGCTCGGCTGGGTCGCCGCCGCCGCGCTCGCCTTCGTCGGCGCGCATCTCGCGCTTTCGAGCGCCGCGGTCCGCCCCCGCCTGATCGAGGCCCTCGGCGAGGGCGGCTTTCGGATCGCGTACTCGGCGATCGCGCTGGTCACGCTGGTCTGGCTCATCCGCGCGGTGGGCGACGCGCCGCGCCTCATTCTCTGGCCCGAGACGGCTTGGGCGCGTTGGGCGCCGATTCTGGCGATGCCGTTCGCCTCGATCCTGCTCGTCGCCGGCCTTACCTCGCCGAGCCCGACGGCGATGGGCGGCGAGGCGCGCGATGAAAAGCCGGCCGCGCTCACCGGCATCCTCGCCGTCACCCGCCACCCGGTTATGTGGGCGGTCGCGCTCTGGGCGCTCGCCCACCTGGCCGCCAACGGCGACGCCGCGCATGCGATGACGTTCGCCGCCTTCGCCGCGCTCGCGCTCGGCGGCATGGCCCATATCGACCGCCGCCGCGCCGCCGAGATGGGGGCGGCCTGGGGGCCGATCGCGCTCACGACCTCGACGCTGCCGTTTGCGGCGCTCGCCGCGGGCCGGGCGCGGTTCGAATGGCGCGCGCTCGGCCCTTGGCGCGCGCTCGGCGGGCTCGCGCTTTACGCGGCCCTCTTCGCCGCCCATCCCTGGATCGCCGGCGTCTCCGCATGGCCGTTTTAGCGGGTTCTGAAAACCACCTTTATATCAATCCACTACGCCCAGACTCCCAATTAAGATCAAAGCCTTGATCTTAATTTCCTAGAGCTATAAAATAAGATCAATAAATTGATCTTATACCCGTTCGCCTATGAGGAGACTCGGGCCTCGCCCTTCGACAGGCCCCCGCTTTCGCGGGGCGCGCTCAGGGCGAGGCCCTCATCCTGAGCACGGTCGAAGGATGAGGGCCT
>CAYYWV010000163.1:0-3651 GCA_964475385.1 uncultured Alphaproteobacteria bacterium
AAGGTACGGAGATGATTGATTTCGCCCTGATCCATCCCATGCTGGTCCACTTCCCGCTCGTTCTGATCCCTCTCGCCGTCGTTTTCGACTGGCTCACGCTTGTTCGCGGCGGCGATCTGAGCGCAAGGCGGGGCCTGCCGCGTCTCGCGCTCGCGACCTGGGCGCTCGGCGCCGGCTTCGCCGTGCTCGCGGTCATGTTCGGCGACATCGCGCTCGATGCGGCGATCTCCAAGGGCTTCCCAACCGCCCCTCTCGAGCGGCACGAGGATCTCGGGTTCACGACGATGTGGATCGTCATCGGGCTTGCGGCGCTCCGCTTCCTGCTGGCCTGGAAAGGGTTTTCTCTGGTCCGCGGGAAAGGGCTCGCGCTCGCGTTCGGCGGCACCCTCGCGCTCGCCGTCTTGATCACGACCGCGTACTACGGCGGCGAGCTCGTCTACGGACTCGGCGTCAACGTCGCCGCCGTTCAGCAGTGATCGAGCAATCGCTTCGGGCCGCATCGTGGGCTTCTGGATAAAGCAATCCCCTGCGCCCACCCGCAGGCTCGTGATATCATGGCGACGATATTAAACAGGGAACGACCGACTTAAGCGATTGTTCGCCCTGACCCGTCAGCGTTGGGCGCCCGGGCGCCGACTTCGACGGACGGCGCGCGATCAAGGAGCGGACCAGTGATTGCCGCAGTCCTTTCGAAGCCGACCGGCGGGCGGCGCGCCCCGCGCGAAAACCGCGACGTCCTCGCGCGGCGCGCAGCGGGACTCGCGCGCGCTCTTCTAGCGGCGATGCTGCTCGGCGGATGGCTCGCCTCGGCCGCCGTCGCCTCCCCGACGCCCGAAGGGACCGCCGACTATTACGAAGACGCGCTCAATCGCTTCGACAAAGGCGATTACAGGGGCGCGATCATCCAGCTCAAGAACGCGCTTCAGAAGAACCCCGACGATCTCTCGGCGCGGCTTCTGCTCGGGCGAGCCTATCTCCAGGTGGGCGCCGGCGCCGCCGCCGAAAAAGAGATCCGCCGCGCCCGCGCCGGCGGCGCCGCCGACGAGCTGGTCCTGATCCCGCTCGCCGAAGCCTATCTTCTTCAAGGCAAGTACCGGCAGTTCCTCGACGAAATTCGGACGATCGGCGCCAACGCCGAGCTCGAAGCAAAGCTCATGGAGATGCGCGGCGAGGCGTATCTGGAGCTGCGCGAGCTCGACAATGCCGAAAAGGCCTTCGCCGCGGCGAGCGACCTGAAACCAGGCTCGATCCCGGCGCGGCTCGGCCAAGCGCGCGTGCGGCTAGGGCGCGGCCAGTTCGACGAGGCCCAAGCGATCGCCCGCGAGGTTCTGAAGGCCCACCCGGACGAAACCGACGCCTGGTATCTCGTCGGGGAGGCTGCGCGCCTGAAGCGGGACTTCGCCGCCGCCGTCGAAGCGTTCGACCGGGTGATCGAGACCCTGCCCAACCACCTTCCTGCGCGGCTCGGACGCGCCGCGGTGTTGATCGAGCTCGGACGGCTCGACGACGCGCTTGCCGATATCGAGCGGGTGCGCGGCATCACGCCCCGCGACCCGGGCGCGGCCTTCCTCAACGCGCTGGTTCTGATGCGCAAGAACGACCCCAAAGGGGCTCGGGAGATCCTGCGCGAGGCGGCGATCGCGCTTAGCGATCGCGATCCCGACTTCATCATGAACCACGCGCCGAGCCTTTTGATCTATGGCGTCATCAACTTCGCCCAACGGCGGTTCGACGACGCGGCGCTCTATCTCAACCGGTTCATTGAGATCAATCCTTACCACCCCGGAGCGCGCAAGCTTTTGGGCGCGATCCTGATCCAGAAAGGCGACGACCTGCGCGCGCTCGAGATCCTCGAGCCGGCGCGCCGCCTCGCTCCGAACGACGCCCAGCTTTACGCGCTTCTCGGAACCGCGAACATGCGCCTCAAGAACTTCGAGAAGGCCGCCGCGTTATTCGACAAGGCGAGCCGGCTCGCCCCCGACCGCGCCGCCTTTCAGACCCAGCTCGCGCTCAGCCGGCTCGCTTTGGGCGAGAACGAGGCCGCGATCAAGACGCTCGAATCGGCGAGCGCTCTCGAATCCCAAGGTCTCGCCGCGGGCATCCTTCTCGGCCTGGTCCACCTGCGCGCGAAGCGGGATGCGGACGCGCTTCGCGTGTTTACCGCCCTGGTCAAACGCGAGCCCGAGAACCCCATCCTTCACAACCTCATGGGCGTGGCGCTCATGAGCCAGGGCGACGCGGCCGAGGCGCGCGAAAGCTTCGAACGCGCCCTTGCGGCCGCCCCGAAATACCTGCCGGCGCGTTACAACCTCGCGACGCTCGATGCCCGCGAAGGCCATCGCGACCAGGCGCGGGCGCGCCTCCAGGAGATTCTCCGCGACAACCCGAACGAGACCCGCGCCATGCTCGCGCTCTCGCGTCTTGCCGAGGCTGAAGGCCGGATCGACGACGCGATCCTGCTCGCCAAGCGCGCGCTGGGCCGCAAAAAGCTCGCCGTCTCCGAACAGATCCGCCTGGTCCATCTCTACACGCAGCGCAAGAGCTATCAGGAAGCGATCCTGCTCGCCAAAGAGATCGAGAACCAGGCCCCGAACGACATCGCCATTCTCGAGGTTCTGGGCCGCGCGCAGCTCGCGGCCGGCAAAACGGAAGCGGCCGCCGCCACCTTCGGCCGGATCGCAAGCCGGCTCGCCGGCGACGCCGAAGGCCTTTACCGCGTCTCAAAGCTCCAGCGCGCCGCCCGCGATATCGACGGGGCGCGGGCCTCGCTTCGCCAGGCGCTCGAGCTCGCGCCCGAATCGCTCGCCTACCAGGAAGCGATGGCCAGGCTCGAGCTCGGGGCGGGCGACGCCAAGACCGCCTTCGCGCTTGTCGAGAAGATCCGCCGCAAGCATCGCGATTCAGCCGTCGGCGACCGGCTTTACGGCGACCTGATGATGCAAGCGAAACGCTACAGGGAAGCCGTCAAGGCCTATCGGGCGGCGCTTGAGAAGGAACCTCGCGCGGCCCACATCATCCGCCTTTACCGCGCCCGCAAGGCCGCCGACCCGAAGGACATCGCGATTCCCCTTCTGGTCGACTGGCTTTCGCGCCATCCCGACGACACCGACGTGCGCCGGCTTCTCGCCGCCGCCAACATCGACGCCGGGCTTTACGACGTGGCGATCGCGCAGTACGAGCGCCTGCGCGCCGCCTTTCCCGACGATCCGGCGATCGTGAACAACCTCGCCTGGCTTTACTACAAGACCGGGGATTCGCGGGCGCTTTCCTTTGCCGAAAAAGCCTACGCAATGGCCCCTTCGCAGCCCGCGACGCTGGACACGCTGGGCTGGCTGCTGGTCGAAAGCGGCGACCCCGCTCGGGGGCTGCGTTATCTTCGCGACGCCTTCGCCCGCGCCCCGCGCGAGCCCGAAGTCCGCTACCACCTCGCCGTGGCGCTGGCCCGCTTGGGCCGCACCGAAGAAGCGCGCCGGGAGCTCGAAAGCGCCCTTGGGCAAGGACGCCCGTTCAACGGCGCCGACGACGCCCGGGCGTTGCTGCGCCGTCTGAGCGCCGCCGAGTAGAGCCGAAAACGAAGAGAGGCGGACCCTCTGATACCATTTCGCCTTTGAACGACCTATGGGACCGAGGCCCTCATCCTTCGACGAGCTC
>CAYYWV010000164.1:0-3633 GCA_964475385.1 uncultured Alphaproteobacteria bacterium
CCAACGAGGAAGGCTCGCGCTTCGCGCCGGCGATGATCGCCTCGGGCGTGTTCGCCGGCGTGTTCGACCTCGAGTATGGGCATTCGCGCGCCGACCCCGACGGCAAGACCATCGGCGAGGAGCTGGAACGCATCGGCTACAAGGGCGACGAGACCCCGGGCGATCACCCGATCCGCGCCTTCTTCGAGGCCCATATCGAGCAAGGCCCGATCCTCGAGGCCGAGGAAAAGACCATCGGCATCGTTACCGGCGCCCAGGGCCAGCGCTGGCTCGAGCTCACGCTCACCGGCGCTGAAAGCCATGCCGGCACGACGCCGATGAACCGCCGCCGCGACGCGCTTCTCGGGGCCGCCCGCATGGTCGATGCGGTCAACCGGATCGCGCTCGAACGCGCGCCCCATGCGGTCAGCACGGTCGGCATGCTCGACGTGAGCCCGAACTCGCGCAACACGATCCCGGGCCGCGTGTTCATGACCATCGACCTCCGGCACCCCGACGACGACACCCTCGCCGGCATGGAGGAGGCGGTGCGCGCGGCCTGCGGGGAGATCTGCGCCGAGATCGGGCTTGAGGCCGACCTCCGCAACATCTGGTACTCGCCCCCGATCGCCTTCGATCCCGACTGCGTGAACGCGGTCCGCAAGGCGGCCGAAAGCGCGGGGTACCCGGCGATGGAGATCATCTCGGGCGCGGGGCACGACGCCTGCTACATCAGCCGGGTCGCGCCTACGGGCATGATCTTCGTCCCTTGCAAGGACGGAATCAGCCACAACGAGAGCGAGAGCGCGACGCCGGAGGATCTCGCCGCCGGCTGCAACGTGCTGCTGCACGCCATGCTGGAGCATGCGCTTGGGTGAGGCATTGTTCGGCCGTGCGGGCGTCGATACACTTTAGGTGCGGCGGCTTTGCGCCGCATTCGATGCGCATAACTGGGGCAGGCCGCCGCACGAGTGGGCTGGAGTCGGCGCTGACGCCCGCTTGTATGACGTTCGGCGGGTTGGAGGCGCCCGCCGCGCGCTAGGAGACGGGAGGACGAACGGACCCGATGTCAGGTTCTGCGACGATGACGGCTCCGCAAGCCGCGCCGGTGGCATCAATCGGTAAACCGGTCATCGAGATCGAGTCGCTTTCGCTCACCTTTCAGACCGCCGATGGGCCGGTCTTCGCCCTGTCGGAGATCGATCTCACCATCAACAGCGGCGACTTCGTCTCGCTGATCGGCCCGTCCGGCTGCGGCAAGACCACGCTTCTGCGCGTGATCGCCGATCTCGAGCGCCCGACCGAAGGCCGCATCACGGTCAACGGCGTGTCGCCCGAACAGGCGCGCCGCAATCGGGCCTATGGCTACGTGTTCCAGGCCCCGGCGCTCTATCCCTGGCGGACGGTCGAGCGCAACGTCACGCTTCCGCTCGAGATCATGGGCGTCCCGGCGGCGGAACGGCGCGAGCGCGTCGAACGCTACCTCGACCTCGTCAATCTCAAGGGCTTCGAGCGCAAGTACCCGTGGCAGCTTTCGGGCGGCATGCAACAGCGGGTCTCGATCGCCCGGGCGTTGAGCTTCGAGCCCGAGCTTCTTCTGATGGACGAGCCCTTCGGGGCGCTCGACGAGATCACCCGCGATCACCTCAACGATCATCTCGTGCGGCTGTGGCAACGCACGCGCAAGACGGTCGTCTTCGTGACCCACTCGATTCCCGAGGCGGTGTTCCTGTCGTCGCGGATCGTGGTGATGTCGCCGCGGCCCGGGCGCGTGATCGACGTGATCGACTGCGACCTGCCGCCCGACCGCACGCTCGACGTGCGCGAGACGCCCGAGTTCCTGGCCATCGCCCACCGGGTTCGCCAAGGGCTCCGCGCCGGGCACAGCTATGACGACTGAGCCATGACGAGCGGCGTCCAGATCGCGGCGCAACCGCCCGCGGGCGCCGCCGCAAGCCTTTGGGAGCGCCTGCGCCGGGGCAAGGCGGGGCCGGTCGCCGTGGTTTGTCTCGCGATCCTCGCGATCTGGTACGCGGGCGCGATTTACCTCAACTCGGCCCAGCTGATCGGCCTTTACGAACGCAAGAAGATCGACTGGACGGCGAGCCGATTGGTCGAAGACGCCTGGTCGATGAAGCGGCCCGTCCTTCCCGCGCCGCACCAAATCCTCGTCGACCTCAACAACTCGATCTTCAAGCGCAAGCTGACCTCGAAGCGCAACCTCGCTTACCACGCCTGGGTCACCTTGTCGTCGACGTTGCTCGGCTTCGTGATGGGAACGGCGCTCGGGATCGCGCTCGCCGTCGGCATCGTCCACGTGCGCACGCTCGACCGCAGCCTGATGCCCTGGATCATCGCCTCGCAAACGATCCCGATCCTCGCGATCGCGCCGATGATCATCGTCGTCCTTGGCAACGCGGGGTTCACAGGCGTGGTGCCCAAGGCGATCATCTCGATGTATCTGTGCTTCTTCCCGGTCGCCATCGGCATGGTCAAGGGTCTGCGTTCGCCCGACCGGCTCCAGCTCGACCTCATGCGGACCTATAACGCGACCCCGCTTCAGGTGTTCACCATGCTGCGCTGGCCGTCGTCGACGCCCTTCCTGTTCGCGAGCCTCAAGGTGGCGATCGCGATCAGCCTCGTCGGCGCCATCGTCGGCGAGCTGCCGACCGGGGCCCAGGCGGGCCTCGGCGCGCGCATGCTGGTCGGCTCCTATTACGGGCAGACGATTCAGATCTGGTCGGCGCTGATCGTCGCCGCCCTGCTCGCCGGCGCCATGGTGGGAGCGATCGGCATGATCGAGCGCGTGGTTCTGCGTCGCACGGGCGCAACGGGCTGATGCGGCGCGTGCGCGAGCATCGGTTCGACCGCGCCTGCGCCGCCTTCATCGCCTGCGCGCTGGCCGCGTTCGTCCTTCCCGTCGCGGCGGTGGACGGCGGCGCCGCCGGCTGGCTCGACCGGCCGGCCATGCTCGCCGCCGCGGCCCCGGCGCTCGCCGTCGCGCTGTGGCGCTTGTGGCGGCCGCTCGACGGCCTCGCCGGCGGGCTTGCGCTCGCGCTCGCCACCGCGATCGGCGCCTACGCGCCGCTCGCCGACCTTGCGGCGCAAGGATCGCTCGGCCTCGAGACCGGCGAAGCGGTCGGCCCCGGCGCTCTTGGGCTATGGCTTTACGTGATTGGGCTCGGCTTTCTCGCCTGGAAGGCGATGGAGACGCTCGCAGCGGTCGACGCCCACGGCGCCAAGGATCGATTGGTCGCGCTTCTCGTGCCGGGTTTGTTCGGCGTTTGGCTTCTCTATCTTTGGGAGGTCGTGGTCGTAGGGCTTGGCGTGCCCTCGGTTCTTTTGCCCGCCCCCAGCGAGATCGAAGCGGCGATCGCATCGAGCGCCGATATCTTGTGGGCCGACTTCGAGCAGACCTTCATCAAGGCGGTTCTCGCGGGCTACGCCATCGGCTGCGGCGCGGGCTTCGTGGTCGCCGTCCTGGTCGACCGGGTGCCCTTCCTGCAACGCGGGCTTCTGCCCATCGGCAACCTGGTGAGCGCGCTTCCCATCGTCGGCATCGCCCCGATCATGGTGATGTGGTTCGGCTTCGACTGGCCGTCCAAGGCGGCGGTCGTGGTGGTGATGACCTTCTTCCCGATGCTGGTCAACACC
>CAYYWV010000165.1:0-3540 GCA_964475385.1 uncultured Alphaproteobacteria bacterium
CCGCACCGTCGGCGCCGGCGTCGTCACCGAGATCATCGAGTAACCGCACGCGCGAGGCGCGAGGACAGGGATATGGAAAGCCAGAATATTCGCATTCGGTTGAAGGCGTTCGATCACCGCGTCCTCGACCAGTCGACGAGCGAGATCGTTCATACGGCGAAGCGCACCGGCGCCCGGGTGCGCGGTCCCATTCCGCTGCCCACGCGGATCGAACGCTTCACGGTGCTGCGCTCGCCCCATATCGACAAGAAGTCGCGCGAGCAGTTCGAGATCCGGACCCATAAGCGGCTTCTCGACATCATCGACCCGACGCCCCAGACCGTGGACGCGCTGATGAAGCTCGACCTCGCCGCCGGCGTCGACGTCGAGATCAAGCTTTAAGGGGGCGAACGATGCGCAGCGGCATCATCGCGCAGAAGGTGGGCATGACGCGGCTGTTCGCGGACGACGGCCGCCACGTGCCGGTGACCGTGCTCAAGGTCGACGATTGCCGGGTGGTCGCCACGCGGACGGCCGACAAGGACGGTTACGACGCGGTCCAGCTCGGCGCCGGCAAGGTCAAGGTCAAGAACGTGACCAAGCCCATGCGCGGCCACTTCGCCAAGGCCCGGGTCGAGCCCAAGCGCAAGCTCGCCGAGTTCCGCGTCGCCGCGGACGCGGTGCTGCCGGTGGGCAGCCGGATTACGGCCGAGCATTTCGTCCCCGGCCAGTTCGTGGACGTGGTCGGCGCCTCGATCGGCAAGGGTTTCGCCGGCGCTATGAAGCGCCACAACTTCGGCGGCCTGCGCGCGAGCCACGGGGTTTCGATCAGCCATCGCTCGCACGGCTCGACCGGGAACTCGCAAGACCCCGGCAAGGTCTTCAAGGGCAAGAAGATGGCCGGCCACATGGGCGATCGACGGGTGACCGTTCAGAACCTCGAGGTGGTCGAGGTCGACGGCGCGCGCGGCCTGATCCTCGTCAAAGGCGCGGTGCCGGGCGCGAAGGGCGGCTTCGTCCTGGTCTCGGACGCTAAGAAGCGCCCCTTGCCCGAAGGTGTCCCCTATCCGGGCGCGATCGAGGCCGCCGAGACTCAGGCCGAACCCGCGGCCGATGCGGCCCCAGAGCGGGCGGCCGCGGAAGAGGCGACGGAAGAGACGGCGCCCGCGGAGGCCGAGAGCGCGCCCGCGGGCGAGACGAAGGGCGAGGAGTGATCGTCATGAAGTGCAAGGTCACGACGCTCGACAACAAGAGCGCGGGCACGATCGAGCTCGCCGACGAGGTCTTCGGGCTGCCGCCCAGGGCCGACATCCTGCATCGCGCGGTCACCTGGCAGCTCGCCAAGCGCCGCGCCGGCACCCACAAGACGAAGCAGGTCTCGGAGGTCTCGGGCTCGGGCAAGAAGATGTACCGCCAGAAAGGGACCGGCCGGGCGCGGCACGCGACGCGCAAGGCGCCCCAGTTCCGGGGCGGGGCGGTGGCCTTCGGCCCGGTGGTGCGCAGCCACGCGATCGGCCTGCCCAAGAAGGTCCGCAAGCTCGCGCTCAAGACCGCGCTGTCGGCCAAGCAGGCCGAAGGCAAGCTGCGGGTGATCGAATCGGCGGCGCTCGCCGAGCCCAAGACCCGCACGCTCGCGCAGGCGCTCGACAAGCTCGGCCTCGGCCGGGCGCTGTTCATCGACGGCCCCGAGGTCGACCAGAACTTTCGGCGCGCGGCCGCGAACCTGGTCGGCGTCGATGTCCTGCCCCAGCAGGGCGCCAACGTTTACGACATTCTGCGCTGCGACACGCTGGTGCTGACCAAGGCGGCGGTCGCGGAGCTGGAGGCGCGCCTGAAATGACCGCGACCGAACGCATGTACGACATCATTCTCGCCCCGGTGGTCACCGAGAAGTCGACCCAGGGGAGCGAGCACAACCAGGTCTCGTTCCGGGTCGCGAAGCACGCGACCAAGCCCCAGATCAAGGCCGCCGTCGAGGCGCTGTTCGGGGTCAAGGTCACGGCGGTCAACACCCTCAACGTGAAGGGCAAGGTCAAGCGGTTCCGCGGTCGGCCGGGCCGCCGCGCGGGCTACAAGAAGGCGATCGTCACCCTCGCCGAGGGCGATTCGATCGACATCACCACGGGGGTCTGAAGCGATGGCGCTCAAGCATTACAAGCCGGTCACGCCGTCGCAGCGCCAGCTCGTTCTGGTGGATCGGCGCGATCTGTGGAAAGGCAAGCCGGTCAAGGCTTTGACCGAGGGGCTCACCAAGTCGGGCGGGCGCAACAACACCGGCCGGATCACCGTGTGGTCGCGCGGCGGCGGGCACAAGCGGCGCTATCGGATCATCGACTTCAAGCGCCGCAAGTTCGACGTGCCGGCGCGGGTCGAGCGGCTCGAGTACGATCCCAACCGCACCGCCTTCATCGCGCTCGTGCGCTACGAGGACGGCGAGCTGTCCTACATCCTCGCGCCTCAGCGGCTCAAGGTGGGCGACACCGTGATCTCGGGCGAGCGGGTCGACATCGTGCCCGGCAACGCCGCCCCGATGCAGAACATCCCGGTCGGCACCATCATCCACAACATCGAGATGAAGCCGGGCAAGGGCGGCCAGATCGCGCGCGCCGCCGGCGCCTACGCCCAGCTCATCGGCAAGGACGCGGGCTATGCGCTCTTGCGGCTTCAGTCGGGCGAGCAGCGCATGGTGCGGGCCGAGTGCATGGCCACCATCGGCGCGGTTTCGAACCCCGACAACCAGAACATCAACCTCGGCAAGGCGGGGCGCAAGCGCTGGAAGGGCCGCCGCCCGGTGGTCCGCGGCGTCGCCATGAACCCGGTCGACCATCCGCACGGCGGCGGCGAGGGCCGGAGCTCGGGCGGTCGGCATCCGGTGACCCCCTGGGGCAAGCCGACCAAGGGCAAGCGGACGCGCTCGAACAAGGCGACCGACCGCCTGATCCTGCGTCGGCGCAACAAGAAGTAGGAGTAACTGACGTGGCACGTTCCGTCTGGAAGGGCCCGTTCGTCGACGGCTATCTCTTGAAGAAGGCCGAAAAGGCGCGGGAATCGGGCCGCAAGGAGGTGATCCGCACCTGGTCGCGGCGCTCGACCATCCTGCCGCAGTTCGTCGGGCTGACCTTCGGGGTCTATAACGGGCGCAAGTTCATACCCGTTCTCGTGACCGAGAACATGGTCGGCCACAAGCTCGGCGAGTTCGCGCCGACCCGCACCTTCTACGGCCACGCCGCCGACAAGAAGGCGAGGAGGGGCTGAGACCATGGGCAAGCCATCGGCCGGTCGGCGGCTCGCCGACAATGAGGCGCAGGCCAAGGCGCGCATGCTGCGCACCAGCCCGCGCAAGCTGAACCTGGTGGCCGAGAGCATTCGCGGCCTTCCGGTCGAGGACGCGCTGCACCGGCTCGCGTTCTCGCGCCGCCGGATCGCCAAGGCGGTGCATAAGGTCGTGCAGTCGGCGATCGCCAACGCCGAGAACAATCACGGGCTCGACGTGGACCGGCTCTACATCGCCGAGGCCTCGGTCGGCAAGGCGCTGGTGCTCAAGCGCTGGCGGCCGCGGGC
>CAYYWV010000166.1:0-3461 GCA_964475385.1 uncultured Alphaproteobacteria bacterium
GCGCGCTACCGGTACGCGCGGGCGAGGTCTACGTAATGGGCGGCGATGGCGGCGTAAGGGGCGAAGGCCTCGGCGTCGAGATCGCGCAAGCGCCGCGCCGGCGCGCCGGCCCAAAGCTCGCCCGCCTTCACCCGCTTTCCCGGCGTGACCAGCGCGCCCGCGGCGACCATCGCCCCGCTTTCGACCACGGCGCCGTCCATGATCGTCGCCCGGATGCCGATAAAGCACCCGCTTTCCAGCGTGCAGGCGTGGATGATCGCGCCGTGGCCGATGGTCACGTCGTCGCCGACGATCGTCGCCGGGCCGTCGCTCGCCACATGGACGATGGTTCCGTCCTGGAGGTTCGTTCGCGCGCCGATCCGGATGACGTTGACGTCGCCGCGCAGCACGCAGCCGAACCAGACGCTCGATTCCGGCCCGATCTCGACGTCGCCGACGACGACCGCGCCGGGCGCGACGAAGGCGTCGGCCGCGATGCGCGGGGCCACGCCGCGGTAAGGCAGAACGATCGGCCCGCTCACGGGGGCGTTCACGGAAACATGGGCCTGAGCGCGAGCCCGGCGGTCTCGTCGAGTCCGCACATCAGGTTCATGCACTGGACGGCCTGGCCCGAGGCCCCCTTGACCAGGTTGTCGATCGCCGAGATCAGGATCGCGCGGCCCGGCCTGCGGTCATCGAAGACGCCGATCAGGCAGAGGTTCGAGCCCCGCACGTGCCGGGTCGCCGGGGCCTGGCCCGCGGCGAGCACGCGGACGAAGGGCGCGCCCGCGTATCGCTCGGCGAGCAGGCGGCGAAGGCCGTCGGCGTCGCGGCCGGCGGCGCAGCGGACATAGGCGGTCGCGAGGATCCCCCGGTTCATGGGCATGAGGTGCGGCGTAAAGGTGACCGTCACCGCGCGGCCCGCGGCCTCGGCGAGCCCTTGCTCGATCTCGGGCGCGTGGCGGTGGGCGGCGATGGCGTAGGCGTGGACGCCTTCGGCCACCTCGGCGAACAGCATGTCCTCGCGCAGACGGCGTCCTGCCCCGGTGACGCCCGACTTGGCGTCGATCACGATCTCGTTCGGGTCGATCGCGCCGGCCTCGACCAGCGGGACCAGGGGCAGCATCGCCGCGGTCGGATAGCAGCCCGGGTTGGCCACCAGCCGGGCGGCCTTGATCCGCTCGCGCGCGATCTCGGCAAGCCCGTAGACCGCCTCGCGCTGCAACTCGGGCGCGGCGTGCGCGCGCCCGTACCAACGCGCGTAAGTTTCGGGATCGGCGAGCCGGAAATCGGCCGAAAGGTCGACGACCTTAAGCGCGCGTGGCAATCCCGCGACCACCTCTTGCGTCGCCCCGTGGGGCAGGCAGCAGAAGACGAGATCGACCGCCGACCAGTCGACCGCCTCGAGCGCCACCAGATCGGGCAGCCCGTAAGCCGCGAGATGCGGAAAGACCGCGCCCACCGGCTGGCCCGCGCGGCGCGCCGCGATCAGCGCCGCGATCTCCGCGTCCGGGTGCCCGGCGAGAAGCCGGATCAGCTCGGCCCCCGTGTAGCCGCTCGCGCCGAGGATCGCGACGCGGACCTTGCCCTTCGCCATGACGACCTCCTTTCCCGGCGTCGTGTAGCCGGGACGGCCGTCCGTGGCAAGGCCCGCGTTCGCCGCGGCGTTCGCCGAGGCGCGCCGCGGCCGTCGTTCAATGCGCGGGGCGCTCGGCCGAGCAGGTGCGGATGCCGAACAGCGAATACGCCGGGCAGCGCGCGAACAACCCGGTCGCGAGCGGAACCACGCCGATCCAGCCCCAAGGCGTCTGAGGCCCGACGAAGACGAGCGCGATCAGCGCGATCCCGACGACGATGCGGACGATCCGGTCGATGGTTCCGACGTTCTTGGCCAGCATGGCGTTCACCTCCTTGGCGTTCAGGACCAAAACGAACGCCGGAAGTGAACCGCAAGCGCGCGGGCGCGACAGTAACTTAGTCACAAACTCGGGCCCAAAGCGCGAAGAACCGCCCGATCAGTCCGAGCGGCGGGCGGCGGCGGCGAGGCCCGCGCGGTCGCGAATCGCGATTCGGCCGCGTTCGAGGCGGACCCGGCCCTCGCGCTCGAAGGCCTTGAGCTGGCGGCTCACCACCTCCCGCGCGGTGCCGAGCTCGACCGCGAGCTCCTGATGGGTGAGGCGCACGACCCCGTCCGGGCCCGCGCGGTCGAGCAGGCACTGCGCAAGGCGGGCGTCGATCTGGCGAAACACCACCTCCTCGACCAGCAGCATGAGATCGGCAAGCCGGCGGGCGAAGGTCGCGAACACGAAATCGCGGAAGGCCGCCGAGCGGTCGAGAAGACGACGGAAGCAGTCCGCCGGCACAAGCACGGCGCGCAGCGCGCTTTCGGTGACGCCCTCGGCCGCGTAGTCCTCGCGCGCCATCAGGCAGGCGGTGGTCAGCACGCAGGTCTCGCCCGCGCCGACCCGGTAGAGCACGATCTCGCGCCCCGATTCGGAGACCTCTTGGACCCGGACCGCGCCCGAGACGACGAAGATATAGCTGTGGCAAGGATCGCCGGCCCGAAAGACGACCGCGCCCGGGGGCAGCTCGGCGCGGCGCGCGCAGGCGGCGAGCATCGCGCGCGCGTCCGAATCGAGCGCATCGAGGCCCGGGAAGCGCGCGATCCAATCGGCGGCGTTGTCGGTCATGACGTCAATCTCATCGATTCCGGATCGCCTCCGCAAGCCCGACGAACATCGGACGTGACATAAAGAAAGGCCCGCCATGGCGGCGGGCCTCTTGAGGGGCGATTCGAAGGCGCGCGCCTACCGCTTCGAGAACTGGAAGCTGCGCCGCGCCTTGCGCTTGCCGTATTTCTTGCGCTCCACCACGCGCGAATCGCGGGTGAGGAAGCCGCCCGACTTGAGCGCCTTGCGCAGCTCGGGCTCGTAGAGCGCGAGCGCCTTGGCGACCCCGTGGCGGACCGCGCCGGCCTGGCCCGAAAGCCCGCCGCCCGAGACCGTGCACCAGACGTCGTACTGGTCGACGCGATTGGTGGCGACGAAGGGCTGGTTGATGATCATGCGGAGCACGGGGCGCGCGAAGTAGGTCATGATGTCGCGCTTGTTCACCGTGATCCGGCCGCTGCCCGGCTTGATCCACACCCGGGCGACCGCGCCCTTGCGCTTGCCGGTCGCATACGAGCGTCCGAGGGCGTCGATCTTGGGTTCGCGCTTCTCGGGCTCTTCCGCCGGCGGCGGGGCCTGAATCGCGCCGAGATCCTTGAGATCGTCGAGAGTGCGGGTTTCTTCGGCCATCTCAGGCGGTCCTCTTGTTCTTCGGATTCATGCCGGCGATGTCGAGCGTCTCGGGCTTTTGCGCCGCGTGCGGATGCTCCGGCCCGGCGTAGACGTGCAGCTTCTTCATCTGGCGGCGGCCCAAAGGCCCGCGCGGGATCATGCGCTCGACCGCCTTCTTGATCACCCGCTCGGGATGGTCGC
>CAYYWV010000167.1:0-3451 GCA_964475385.1 uncultured Alphaproteobacteria bacterium
TCTCGACGAGCCGTCCGAGGGCCTCGCCCCGGTGATCGTCGAGCAGATGGCGCGCACCATCGCCGCGCTCAAGGCCGAAGGGCTGACGGTGCTCTTATCCGAGCAGAACCTCCACTTCGCCGGCCTCGTCGCCGACCGCGCCTATATCATCGAGAAGGGACGGATCGCCTGGCGGGGCGGCATGGCCGCGCTCGCCGCCGACGACGCCGCGCGCGCGGCCTATCTGTCCGTGTAGGCGTCGCCGAAGGGCAGCACGATCCGCTGGCCATAAGCGAGCGCCGCCACGCCCGCCCCGTAGACCAGCGCCCAGCGCAAAAACAGAACGCCCGCCGAAAGCCGCGTCTCGCGGTCGGGACCGAGCAGGAAGTCGACGCCCGAGAAGGTGACGCCGTACTTGGTGAGCGCCGAGATCAGGCCCGCGTTCAGCAATGCCCAGCCGAGCGGCATTGCGGCGAGCGTCGCGGCGACGGCCGCGGCGAAGGCGCGCGGCCCGGCGAGGCTCGACCGCGCGAGGAGCGCGGCGTTGAGCGCGATCAGAACGATCAGCAGGAACAGGAACGCCTCGCCGCCGAGAAAGCCGAAGCGGGGCGGCGCGATCAGCTCGGTCAGGTTGTCGGTCGCCGCGAAGTCGACGATCACGAGCTTGGCGAGATAGAGCCAAGGCGCCATAAGCACGAAGTAGATCAGGGCGTAGGCCAGGAAGAACCGCGCCTTCTCCGCGCGGCCGTGAAGCGCGAGCCGCTCGACGCTCGCGTTGAAGACCGCGAGCGCGATTCCGAGCGGACTTACGAGCGCCACATAACGGACCAGGTTCTCGGCTCCGTCGATCGCCGCCGCCGAAGGCGCGCGCGCGATCAGCGCTTGGCGGACGCTTTCGAGCAGCGCCGAGTCCGCCGGCAGGCGGCTGATGATGGGAACGCCGATGATGTCGGCGATGCTCTCGGGCGTTACGCTGGCGGCGAGAAGGAGATAGCCCGCCGCCGCGGCGGCCGCAACAAGCGCCGGGAGGACGACGAAGGCGTACTCGACCCGCGCGACCGCGCGCCCGGCGAGCGCCGCGCTCATGCCGAACCACAGAAGCCAGAGCGCGAAGGCGGCCGTGGCCGCGAACGAACCATTGTCGCGGAACAGCTCGCGCAGGTTATAGGGCGCGCCCGGCAGCGCGGCCGCGTAGCGCGCCGCGCCCGCGAGCGCGACGACGCCGAGCGCGAGCAGCGCCGCCCGCTTCGCCCAGCGCGCGGCCGCCGGGCCGAGCAAGGGCGGCCTTTCGGGTCGGCGGACCGTCCGCTCGCTTTCTCCTGCGCGCCGCCCGAGGACGAGGCCCGTCGCCCAGTAGCCGGCGAGCGCGCCCAGAATCTCGATCGCCAGATCGGTGCTGTCGGGGGCCTTGCCCGGCACCAGCGCCTGGCCGAGCTCGATAAAGAGCGCCGCGAGCGCGGCGAACCCTGCGCTGAGCCAGGCCGCCGCCCGACCCAGGCGGTCGCGCGACGCCCCCCAGGCGAAGGCGAGCGCGACGCCGAGGGGCGCGAAGAACAGGAACTTGTGCAAGACCTCGGTCACCGCCCGGAACTCGGTGCCGTAGTAATAGCGATAGAACGGCACCAGCCAGAAGCCGTCGAGCGCGGCGCGCACCCGGGCCGGCGTCGGATCGAAGGTCCAGGGGTACCAGAAGATCACGGCCAGCGCCGCGAGCCAGCCGACAAAGGCGGCAAGGCCAAGCGCCGGGCGGCCGCCGAAGGATGCGCCGCGGCGTCCCGGACCGCCCGCGGCGACCGCCGGGCGAACCATGCGGGCGAGGACTGCGCCCGCGGCCCCGCCCGCCGCGGCCATGATCACGTCGGTCGAATCGGAGACCCGCGAGTAGACGAAAAGCTGGAGGAACTCGAGCAGCGCCGCCGCGGCCACCGTCCAGAGGACCGCGCGCAAGGGCCGCATCCGGCCGCTTATCGTCCATAGAAAGCCCGCTGGGAACCAGATCAAGGCGTCGGTCGCAAGGCCGTAGGCCATCTCGACCGGGGTGCGAAAACCGAAGGAGAAAGGAACCAGAACCACCCGGCCCGCGCGCCACTTGTGAAAAATCTCGACCGGGCTCAAGGTGAGGTCGAGCGGCAGCAGGCTGTAGCCGAACAAGACCGCAAGATAGACCCAGAGAAAGCGCTCGGCGAGCGGCGCTTCGCGCCCTTGCCCGGCCCAGGCGCGCACCGTCCGCCACAGCCACGGCCCGCGCCACCACCAGGCGAGACCCCCGATGCCCGCGCCGATGGTCTCGGCCAGGATATCGTTCTGCGAGACCGTGCGCGGCGGAAAGAAGATCTGGGCGAACTCGATGCCCGCGCTGAGCGCGACGCAAGCCGAAAAGACAACGAGCGAAGCCAGCGCCGCCGCGCCGCCGCGCCGCCCCGGCCATAACGCGCCGGTCCAAAGGAAGGCGAGCGGCGCGAACAGGAGAATGTTGGCCACCCAGTCGGCGCGCGAGCGGATGCCGAGGTCGAGGTAGGGAATCGCGGCGAACCGCCGCCAGGCGGCATCGAACGGCTGCGGCGTAAAGGCGAGCGGCACCAGGCTGCCGTAGATCACGAAGGCGAGATAAGCGAGCGCCGCCGCCAGAATCCAGCCCCGGCCGTCGATTGCCCAGTCCTGCGGATGTCCGGTTCTTTCGACCAAGCCGCCCCCTTTCGCGCCGCGCCGCCGCCCCGGACCGACCCATGGCCTGTTCCAGCGGGAGAAGACAATCCCTTGAGAGAGCGTAACAACTTCGCTCCTGCGGCGCCAGCGGCGGGGACCGAGCCAGAGGCCGCGGCCCTTAAAGGGGGATTAACCGCGCCGCGTTAGGATCGCAGATGCGGGCTCCATGCGCGGCGCGTCGAGTCCCTCTCGCATGCGGCCGGGTGCGGGTATGAGCGAAGCCATGATCATGCTGATACTCGGGGGGCTCGTCCTTCTGTGGGGCGCGGTCCTCTACAATCAGCTCGCGCGGCGGCGGGCCATGGTGCTCGAAAGCTGGAGCGAGGTCGAGGTCCGGCTCAAGCGCCGCGCCGACCTGATCCCCAACCTGATCGCGGCGGTCAAGGGCGCCATGGGCCACGAGCGCACCCTGCTCAACCGGCTGGCGGACTTGCGGGCGCGCGCGGTCGCGGGCGAGGATGCGCGCGAGCGCGGCCCCCTGGAAAGCGCGCTCTCGCAGACCCTCGGCCGGCTGTTCGCGATAGCCGAAGCCTACCCCGAGCTCAAGGCGGACCGCGCCTTCCTCGACCTCCAGGAAACGCTCGCCGAAATCGAGGCGGAGATCCGGCTCGCGCAGCGCGCCTATAACGAAGCGGTCCGCGACCTCAACCTCGCGGTCGAGTCCTTCCCCTCCAACGTCGTCGCCCGCCTGTTCCGCTTCGACGCGGCCGAGTCTTTCGAGATCGAGGATATCGCTACGCAGACCGCGCCCCAGGCGAGCTTCTAG
>CAYYWV010000168.1:0-3409 GCA_964475385.1 uncultured Alphaproteobacteria bacterium
GTATCCGTGTATGGAAGCGACGATAAATCGCGCATTACGCGAAGGCGGGGTTGGGTTTGTTACTGGGGCGGCGCGCCACGCCGCGGGCAGCGTTTCGGCCGCGTGCAGAGGGGCGAACGGACATGATTTTTGACGCGCAGGCGAAGTCGAGATCGTCTTCGGGGACGCTTATCGCGCCGAGTGTTCGGCGGTCCGCGTCCGCCAGCTCGATGCGTTTAATCAATCGGTGCGGAGTAAGCAGCCATGGCTCTCATTGAATGGCAGGATAGCTACAAGACGAACATTCCGATCATCGACCAGGACCATAAAGCGCTGGTCGATCTCATCAACACGCTTCACAACGTCGTTGAGACCAACCAGGGCCGCGGCATGCGCGCCCGGGCTCTTCAGGAGCTCGACGAGTACATCATGCTCCACTTCCGGCGCGAAGAGCTCTTGATGGAGAACTACGGCTACGCCGGGCTCGAGGATCAGAAGGTCGCGCACAAGAAGTTCGAGGATCACATCAAGGAGATCCGAAAGCGGTTCGACGCCGGCGACGACAATGCGGTCGACGAAGAGCTTCTGCGCTTCCTCAAGGACTGGCTCATGAATCACATCCTCAAGAGCGACATGGGCTACAAGTCGTTCTTCGCGGAGGTGATCGCAGGGAAGCAAGCCGATCATAAGGGCGGGCTTTTTTCCCGGATGGTCGGATTTTTCGGCACCGTGCGAGGCCGTCTCTATGGGGTGACGGCGCTGCTCGCCTTCTGCCTGATCGGGGTCGCGGCTTTCGGGATCGTCAGCGTGAGGCAGCAGGCGGCCGGGTTCCACGAGGCCCATACGGCGATCAAGCGAATCGCCCATGGCGAGCTGCCGCTTATCAGGGCGATCGATACGATCCGTTTCGATATCGTCCAGGTCCAGCAGTGGCTGTCCGACGTCGCGGCGACCCAGGGCAAGGACGGCCTCGACGACGGCTTCGACAAGGCGGCCGCGTTCGCGACCGCGTTCGAGAACGATATCGAAAAGGCGCGCGCGATCGCCAAGGACCTTTCCCTTGACGAGATCGCGAAAGAGCTCAGTCATATGAAAGAGGTGTTCGGCCCCTATTACAGCGCCGGCAAGGCGATGGCCGAGGCCTATGTCGCCGGCGGACCGGCGCTCGGCAATGCTCGCATGAGCGCTTTCGATAGCGCCGCCGAGACTCTGACCAACGAGATGGAGAAGCTTGTCGCGCTTGTCGACAAGGAGGTCCAGGCCGGGGTCGCAGGCGTCGACGAGGTGGGAGGCAAGGTCACCGCCCAGCTCGATCGCGCGGTCGCGATTTTCAGCGTTTTGATGGTGATTGCGATCGCAGTGACCATCCTGAGCTGGTTTGTCATTCACCGGATGGTGAAATCGTTGCGGGCGATCGGGCGCGCCACCACCCAGGCGGTGTTCGGCAATCCCACCGTGGAGATTCCGTTCGCCGAGCGCCATGACGTCGTCGGCCGCCTCGCGAAGGCGATCAAGACCTATCGCGATCAGACGGTGTTGGCCTCAAACGTCCTCACCAAGTCGATGGAGGAACGCCGCCGGATCGGCAACGAGACGCGCAAGCAGCAGCAGGAGTTCGCCGAAGGCTTCGAGAAGCGGGTGAAAGCGGTGGTCGACACGGTCGCTTCCGCCGCGACCGAATTGCAGGCGACGGCCCAGTCGATGACCGAGACCGCCGATCAGACAAGCGGCCAGGCCACCTCGGCCGCCTCGGCGGCCGAGCAGGCGGCGGCCAACGTCGAAGCCGTCTCGGCGGCGGCCGAAGAGCTCTCGGCCGCGGTCAACGAGATCTCGCGCCAGGTCGCCGAATCGGCGGCCAAGGCCAAGGCGGCGGTCGCCGAGGCCGAGCAGACCAACGCCACCGTGCGCGGGCTTGCGGACGCCTCGCAGAAGATCGGCGAGGTGATCGAGCTGATCAGCGACATCGCTGATCAGACCAACCTTCTCGCGCTCAACGCCACCATCGAGGCGGCGCGGGCGGGCGAGGCCGGCAAGGGCTTCGCCGTGGTCGCCTCCGAGGTCAAGAGCCTCGCCAACCAGACCGCCAAGGCGACCGAGGAGATCTCGGCCCAGATCGACGCGATTCAGCAAGCCACCGGCAATGCGGTCAAAGCGATCGAAGGGATCGGCAGAACGATCGGCGAGATGGACGAGATCACCGCGACGATCGCCGCTGCGGTCGAAGAGCAAGGCGCGGCCACCGGCGAGATCAGCCGCAACGTTCAGGAAGCGGCCGAAGGCACCCAGACGGCCTCGACCAATGCCTCGAATGTCACGCAGACGGCCGCCGAAACCGGCGCGGCGGCGAGCCAGGTGCTGGAGGCCGCGGGCGAGCTCGCCCGCCAGGCCGAAGCGCTCAAAGGCGAGGTCGAGACCTTCCTGGGCAGGATCAAGGCCGCGTGACGCCGGGGCGGGACGGGATAATTTCGCCCGTCCCGTCCGGTTTTCCTTACCCGTTGGAAAATCTTCGCGTTATGCTTCGGCAGCGAAGGGCCAGAGCTGATAGAAAAATGATTCGGGAGTGGTCATGTCGACGCCGACGGTGAAGGCGTTTTTCGATCCGTGCACGAACACCATTACATATGTGGTCGCCGATCCCGCGACCGGCTGCGCCGCCGTCATCGATCCGGTCCTCGATTTCGATCCCGCATCGGGGCGGACCGGAACCGGCGGCGCCGACCGTGTGATCGCCCATGTCCGAGACCGGGGGCTCACCGTCGAGTGGATTCTTGAGACCCACGCCCACGCCGATCACCTGAGCGCCGCGCAGCACCTGCGCGAGCGGCTCGGCGGCGCGGTGGCCATCGGGGCCGGGATCGTCGCCGTGCAAAGAACTTTCGCGGCGCTGTTCAATCTGTCCGACGTCGCCACCGACGGCAGCCAGTTCGACCGCTTGCTCGACGACGGCGAAGGGCTGGCGCTCGGCGAGCTCGAGATCGAAGTTCTCCATACGCCGGGCCATACCCCCGCTTGCGTGAGCTATCGCGTGGGCGACGCGGTGTTCGTGGGCGACACCCTGTTCATGCCCGATTCGGGCACCGCGCGCTGCGATTTCCCGGGCGGCGACGCGAGCGTGCTGTACCGTTCGATCCAGCGCCTCCTCGCGCTGCCCGCAGAGACGCGATTGTTCGTGTGCCACGACTACGGCGCCGATGGCGTCCGCGAGGTCGCTTGGGAGACCACGGTCGGCGAGGAGCGAGCGCGCAACATCCACGTCGGCGGCGGCGCGCGCGAAGACGATTTCGTGCGCATGCGCCGGGCGCGCGACGAAACGCTCGCCGTGCCGAGGCTCATCCTGCCCGCGCTTCAAGTCAACATCCGCGCCGGCCGCCTGCCCGAGCCCGAAGACAACGGCACCCGCTACCTCAAGCTCCCGCTCGACTGCTTCTGA
>CAYYWV010000169.1:0-3377 GCA_964475385.1 uncultured Alphaproteobacteria bacterium
CAAAGGCGAAATGGTATTACTCGCTAGCGCCAGGGCCGGACGCGCCGTCAGCGTTGGGGGCCGCCCCCTTGCCGGCGCCGTCATGGGCCGGTTTGTTGCCGGTCATGCCGCGGCCCATCGCGCCATGCATGCCCCGCATGTCCTGCATCATCTCGGGGTTGGGGGTTCCCTTCTCGGGCATCGTCCCGGGAGTCCCGGGCATGGTTCCCATCATGCCCTGCATCATGCCCTGTCCGGCGCCCATGCCCATGTGGCCGCCCGGGCCGCCCCCCGACGCGCCATGGGCCGAAGCCAGAACCGGCGCCGCGATTGCGGCGGCGAACACCAGGGCGCCAAGGGCGGCGAAGCCGTTCTTGCGTAGACGAGTCATCGTTCTCACCATTTGTCTGTCTGCTTGTCGTCGTTCCGGTGCCCTTGACATAACCATCGCTGCGTAACGATTCGATGGGGCGAGACCCGCCGTTTTGTAACGAAAGGTTTCACCGCCGCCCCCAGTTGCGGATCGTTACAAACTTCTTGCCTCGGAACCGCGCCGTCACGCTAATCTGCGGTCATGAACATCGTGGGAACCGGCGAAAGCCCTCATCTTCTGATCGTCGACGACGACCGCGAGATCCGCGACCTCCTGACCCGGTACCTCACCCGGCACGGTTATCGCGTGACCAGCGCGCGGGACGGCCGCGAGATGCGCAAGGCGATCGCCGACTGGCGGATCGACCTGATCGTCCTCGACCTCATGCTGCCGGGCGAAGACGGGCTGACGCTGTGCCGCGAGCTGCGCGCCAACTCCGACATCCCGGTCATCATGCTCACCGCCATGGGCGAAGAGACCGATCGGATCGTCGGCCTTGAGATGGGCGCCGACGACTACTTGGCCAAGCCGTTCAATCCGCGCGAGCTGGTCGCCCGCATTCGTTCGGTCCTGCGCCGAGCGCAGCCCGCGCGCAGCCTGGAGCCCGAACCCGGACGCGAGGTCTTGCGGTTCGCAGGCTGGACGCTCGACATGGCGGCCCGACGGCTCACGCGCGCCGACGGCGAGACGGTCGCGCTCAGCTCGGGCGAGTTCGATCTGCTTGCCGCTTTCGCCGAACATCCGCGGCGCGTGCTCAGCCGCGACCAGCTTCTCGACCTGACCCGCGGACGGACGGCCGGACCGTTCGATCGCGCGATCGACATTCAGGTCAGCCGCCTGCGCCGCAAGATCGAAGTCGATCCTAAGAACCCAACGCTCATCAAAACGGTCCGCGGCGGCGGCTACATGTTCACGCCCGAGGTGGAGCGGACGTGAGACGATTCCTCCCAGACAGCATCGCCGGGCGCACGCTTCTCGTCCTGCTCTTCGGGCTCGCCTTCGCGCAGTTTGCGAGCATCGCAATCTACTACAGCGACCGCACCGAGGCGCTCGCGAGCCTCGGCGGCAGCCAAATCGTTGAACGGGTCGCAGCGATCAGCCGGCTGATGGAGCGCGCGCCCGCGACAGAACGCGATCGCATCGTCGCGGCCGTCAACGGCCCGACGCTTCGGGTCGCCTGGGGCCGCGACAGCCTGCTTCCCGATACGCAGGTCGACGATTGGCGGATTCGGTTCGTGAAACGCGCGTTGGTCGCGCAGCTCGGCGCCCAGGCGAAAGACCGGCTTCGGTTGGCCTATGCGGAGACGACAGAGGCCTCGCCGCTCGCCATGCCCATGATCGCCCCGCCCCTGAAACGGTTGCCGCAGGCGGACGCATGGCGCGAAGGGATGGACGTCCACATGCGCTACATGATGAGCGGCATGATGGGAGACATGATGGGCGGTATGGCCGGCGTCGCTCCGATCGGGCGCAACCTCCGGATCTCGTTCCGGCTTGACGACGGGAGCTGGCTCAACTTCGCGGCGCCGACAGAGGTCGAGGCGCCGTTCTGGACGCCGCGCTTCGTGCTCTCGCTGACGGTCATGGTTCTTACGGTGATCGCGCTCTCGGCCTGGGTGGTGCGACGGTTGACGGCGCCGCTGGCGGTCTTCGCCCGCGCCGCCGAACGCTTGGGGCGCGACGTCAACGCGCCCCCGCTCCCCGAAACCGGCCCGCGCGAGGTGCGCCAAGCGACGCGGGCCTTCAACGAAATGCAGCGCCGACTGCGCAAGTTCATCGACGACCGCACCCGCATGATCGCGGCGATCTCGCACGATCTCCGCACGCCGATCACGCGCATGCGCCTGCGCGCCGAGTTCGTCGAAGACCCCGAGCAACAGGCGAAGATGCTAAACGACCTCCAAGAGATGGAGACCATGATCGCATCGGTCCTCGCCTTCGCCCGCGACGAGGCCACGGTGGAGCCGAGAAAGGTCGTCGATCTGATCGCGCTGATCCGCGGCATTTGCGACGACGCGACCGAAGCGGGACGGTCGGTTTGCCTCACCGCCGAGGGCGAGATCGCCCTTTCCTGCCGGCCGATGGCGCTTCGCCGAGCGTTTGCGAACCTGATCGACAATGCGATCAAATACGGAGGCGAGGCGCGCGTTACGGTCTTCGCCGCAAACGGCGAGGTTACGGTGCGCATCGACGACCAAGGCCCCGGCATCCCCGAGGGCGAGCGCGAGCGGGTGTTCGCCCCCTTCTACCGCGTGGAAGGCTCACGCAGCCGCGAAACCGGGGGGGCCGGGCTCGGCCTTGCGGTCGCCCGCACCATCGTTCGCGCCCATGGCGGCGACATCGCGCTGAGCAATCGCCCCGAAGGAGGCTTGCGGGTCGTAGTCACCTTGCCAAGGTGAGCATTCCGACGCCGACCCGGCTCATCGCCCCCTCCGCGCCCTTTTCTCGATCACGGCTAGAAAGGAACCGCCGATGTCCGATATCCGCAGCCTCCACGGCATGACCGTCGCGGAGATCTTCTCCGCCGGCCTCGACAATCTGGAACACATCGATGCCGTTGCGGTATCGGTTCTGTGGAAGAACGGCGCGGTCACCGCTGGCTGCTCGAACACCACGGCGGCCAACCTCGCGCTTCTGGTGCTGGCCTTGGATGAGAACCAAAGGCGCGCCTTCGCCCAAGGCGGATAGGAGCGCGGCTCCGCTTCACAACTTGGGAACAAAGGCGCTATGGGAACCAGGATATCCGATCTGCTGAACCTCGGGCCGGTTTCGGAACGGCAACTCGCGGACGTCGGGATAGCCGACGCCGAGACCCTGCGCGCGACCGGCGCGCTGGAGGCTTATGCGAAACTCAAGTGGCGCTTCCCGCACGAGATCAACGTCGTCGCCCTTTACGCCTTGGAAGGCGCGCTGACGAACACCCCCTGGAACCGTCTGCCGCCCGCCCGTAAAGAGGAACTGCGGCGTCTCGCCCGCGAAGTGGCGGAAAGGCTTGAGGACGGGACACGCCGCCCGAAAGGGTAAG
>CAYYWV010000170.1:0-3235 GCA_964475385.1 uncultured Alphaproteobacteria bacterium
AGCAGGCGGCCAAGGAAGGCAAGGGCGCGGTCTCGCTCGACGGGCGGTTGATCGACATCGCCTCGATCCGCCAGGCCGAGGTGCTCGTCAAGAAGGCCGAGCAGATCGCCGCGCGATAGGGCCGCGCCGCATCCCCGGCCCGCCGGGAAGCGCGAGGAGACCGCCGTAAGCGCCGCATGAACACGTATCTCGACTTCGAAAAGCCGATCGCCGAGCTCGAAGGCAAGATCAAGGAGCTCCGGCACCTCTCGGCCGGCGGCGGCGTCAACATCGTCGACGAGATCACCCGGCTTCAGGCCAAGGTCGACCGTCTTCTGCGCCAGACCTACGGCAAGCTCACGCCGTGGCAGAAGACCCAGGTCGCGCGCCATCCCGACCGGCCCCATTTCACCGACTACGTCGCCCGCCTGATCGAAAACTTCACCCCGCTGGCGGGCGACCGCGCTTTCGCCGAAGATCCGGCGATCGTGGGCGGGCTCGGTCGGTTCCGCGGCCGTTCGGTGATGGTGATCGGCCATGAGAAGGGCGCCGACACCGACGAGCGCGTCGCGCGCAACTTCGGCATGGCCCGGCCCGAGGGCTACCGCAAAGCGGTGCGGCTGATGCGGCTTGCCGACCGCTTCCAGATCCCGGTGATCACGCTCGTCGACACGCCGGGGGCCTATCCCGGCGTCGGCGCCGAAGAGCGCGGCCAGGCCGAGGCCATCGCGCGCTCGACCGAGACCTGCCTCGACCTTCGGGTGCCGCTGGTCGCGACGATCATCGGCGAGGGCGGCTCGGGCGGCGCGATCGCGCTCGCCGCCGCCGATAAGGTGCTGATGCTCGAGCACGCGATCTACTCGGTGATCTCGCCCGAAGGCTGCGCCTCGATCCTGTGGCGCAGCGCCGAGCGCGCCGAGGAAGCGGCCGGCGCGCTTAAGCTCACGGCCGAGGATCTGCTCAAGCTCGGCGTCATCGACCGGATCGTGCCCGAGCCCATGGGCGGCGCCCAGCGCGACCCCGAAGCGGCGATCGACGCCGTGGGCGAGGCCATCGCCGAGGCGCTCGAGGCGCTCGCCGCGCTTTCGGGGGGCGAGCTGCGCACCCAGCGGCGCGAGAAGTTCCTCGAAATGGGGGCCGCGCCCGGGAGCTGACCGCGGCGCGGCGCAGCGCGGCCGGCGCGCGGCGCGCTTTGAGGGAGGACGAGGATGGCCAGCCATCGAATCGAAGAAGCGCCGCTCGGCGCGGTCGCGCCCGGCACCCGACGCCACCACCTCTTGCATCGCTTCGGCGCGCCCGGCGCCCGGCCCAAGGCCTATCTTCAGGCCGCGTTGCACGCCGACGAGATCCCCGGCGTTCTGGTGCTGCACCATCTTCTCCGCCGCCTGATCGAGGCCGACCGGGCGGGCGGGATTCTGGGCGAGATCGTGATCGCGCCCTTCGCCAACCCGATCGGGCTTTCCCAGCGCCTGGGCGGGGCGTTGCTCGGCCGCTACGAATTCGACGGGCGCGACAACTTCAACCGCGGCTTTCCCAACCTCGACGCGGCCGTGATCGAACGGGTCGAAGGCAAGTTGGGCGGCGACGCCGCGGCCAACGTCGCCGCCATCCGGGCGGCCCTGCGGGCGTGTCTCGACGCGATGGAGCCCGAGACCGAGATCCAGGCCCAGCGCCTGTTCCTGATGCGCAACGCGGTCGACGCCGACATCGTGCTCGACCTTCACTGCGATCTCGAGGCGGTGCTGCACCTGTTTCTCGGCGATCACCTGTGGCCCGACGCGGCGGACCTTTCGGCCCAGCTCGGTTCGCAGGCGACGATCCTTGCGGTCGATTCGGGCGGCGATCCGTTCGACGAAGCGTGCAGCCGGCCGTGGTGGGCGCTCGCCGAGCATTACGGCGACCGCTTCCCGGTCCCGCCCGCCTGTCTGTCGGCGACCGTCGAGCTGCGCGGGACCGCCGACGTCTCCGACGCGCTCGCCGCCGCGGACGCCGAGAACCTCTTCCGTTTCCTCCAGCGGCGCGGGCTGATCGCGGGCGATCCCGGTCCGTTGCCCGAGCCGAAATGCGACGCCACGCCGCTCACCGGCGTCGATTACGTCGCGGTCCCGCGCGCAGGCGTGGTGGCCTACCGCAAGGAGCCGGGCGAGAGGGTCGCCGCCGGCGAGGTGGTGGCCGAGCTCGTCGATCCCGCCGCCGCCGATCCGATGCAGGCGCGCATCCCGCTTACGAGTCGCGCCTCGGGCATCCTGTTCGGCCGCGAGACCATGAAGTTCGCCCGCGCCGGCGACCGGGTCTGCAAGATCGCCGGGGCCGAACCGCTCCCCGGCCGCGTCCCCGGCAAGCTGATGCTGGATTGAGAGTTCGAGAAAGCGTGACGCCCCGTATCAAGAAGAAAGTGCTTTTATTATATCTTTTTGAGCTTTTTTAAGAGCTCTCTCGTCAACGACTGTATGTGGTATTACTCTGTAAAAAGTATTTCCACCTCTTTCTTTAAATCCACATCTAATTATTTTACCTCTATAAATTTCTCCAGGCTTAAATAACTTTACACCAAACTGCAGTTCTTTATTTACGTACGCCACCCACCATTTCACACCTGGAGCCGGCTCTTCTACGGATCGCCAATATGTTCCACTAGCGACACGCGTTCCTGGCGTAAGATTCAAAATATCGAATGCTTTTTCTGCAATCGGGTGCATTCCGAAGTCTTCTATGTGCAAATTAGAATTGATATAATTCTAGGTTAGAAAACTCTCTAACTTTTACTTATAATGAGAAAGAATAATTCGTAAATCAACCCATTTCTGACCAATCAATGCCGGATTGAGGCCGCCCGATCGCCCCCGCCCCGGCGCACGATACCCGTTCGCTTATGAGGAGACTCGGGCCTCGCCCTTCGACAGGCCCCCGCTTGCGCGAGGGCGCGCTCAGGGTGAGGCCCTCATCCTGAGCGCTGTCCTGACGCCGTCGAAGGATGAGGGCCTCGGTCGCATGGAGTCGTTCGAAGGCGAAATGATATGAGGCGCCCGGCGCCGCCGCCCCTCCCCTTGCCCCCTCCCATCGAGGGAGGGGGGAATAGCGGCGCTTCTCGGCGGGAAGAGAAAATCACGGCGCGGCTCGGACCAAAAGCCCTCCCCCTCGATGGGGGAGGGGTGGGTGGGGGCGAAGGCGCAAGTTGCGCCGATCGTAAAGGAAATCTCGCCTTAAATCACCTGATCGAGCACCCGGATCGCGTGGTCGACCTCGGCCTCGGTGT
>CAYYWV010000171.1:0-3217 GCA_964475385.1 uncultured Alphaproteobacteria bacterium
CCCGAGCCGGTGCCGCCCGAGATCAGGACGTTCAGGCGGCACGCGCCGATCACCTCGAGAAGCGCGGCGCAAGAAGGACTCGCCGAGCCCAGCCGCACCAGGTCGTCGAGGGTCAGCTTGTCCTTCTTGAACTTGCGAATGGTGATGACGGGCCCGTCGATGGCGAGCGGCGGGATGATGACGTTGACGCGGCTGCCGTCCTTGAGGCGCGCATCGCAGATCGGGCTCGATTCGTCGACCCGACGGCCGACGTTGGCCACGATCCGCGTCGCGACGTTCATGACGTGGGCCTCGTCCTGGAAGACGATATCGGTGAGCTCCAGCCGGCCGGCCCGCTCGATATAGACCTGGTTGGGACCGTTGACCATGACCTCGCTGATCGAATCGTCATCGAGCAAAGGCTCGATCGGCCCCAAGCCGACCATGTCGTTGACGAGCTGCGTGACCAGATCGCGCTGCTCGAAGAGGTTGAGCTGCTCTCCCTGCTCGGCGAGGATCTCGGCGATGATGTCGCCGATCTGCTGGGCGAGCTCGGCGCGCGGCAGCTTCGCCACCGTGGTGACGTCGATGACCTCGAGGAGCAGGGGCTGGACCCGGTCCTTGGCGCGCTGAACCGAGGCCTGGTTGACCCGAGTCATGCGCGCCGCCTCGTCGGGCCGCGCGATCCGGTCGGGCGCGCTCTTGTCCGCCGGTTCCGCGACCGCGTGGCTCGCCGCGGCGACCGCCTCGGCGACCCGGTCGGTTCGCCGCCGACCGAACCCGCCGCGCTCGCCGTCGCGCGCGCGCTTGCGCGCGCCCGCCGCCGGTCGGGATACCGTCTCGCCTGCCGGGTCGGAGGTCATCTTGTCGTTATCGCCGCCCTCGAACTTTAGGGGCGAATCCTCGTTCCCGCGGGCGACGAGAACCGGCCCTTCCCCACCGTCAAACGCGCTTGCGCCGGCTCGCGCGCGTGCTTCGGGTTCATTCGCGCCAGGCAGACCGCAGGCAATGAGCACTCCGGCGGGTACGGGTTCGCCTTCATCGGCGAGCAGTTCTTCCGTCGCGGGCCGCAACGGGCGGACGACACCGTCCCGATCCGAGGAAACGGAATCGGTTCCCGGACGCCGCGCAAAGCCGTCGGAAAAAGGTGGCGGGGGCTTGCGACGCGACGCCACGGCTTCACGCCCACACGCTCATACCAGGCGCAAGAGGGCGCACCCGCCGGTCATGCGCAAGGGCGCACAACGAGTTACCGGCCGCTTGCCTGACCGTCGCCGCCACGGGACTCCCGCTGAAAGATCCGATTCACCTTGCCTTTAGCGATATCAGCGCCCCGTTAAGAAACGGTTGCAGAAGCCGCGGCAAGGCCGTACCGGGCAAGATCTCGATCGGGATTGGAGGAGCAGGCGCGACGTTTCGGCGCGCGGGCGGCTACATGTTCAAGACCGCTTGCACGGTCGTGTTGAACAGGACCGCGACCTGCTGCGAGTAGAAGCTGAGCGCCCCCACGAAGGCGAGGACGACGAAGGCGGCGATCAGCCCGTATTCGATGGTCGTCGTCCCCTTCCGATCAGAGAGAAAGGCCCTAAGTTTCCGGTCGATCGTCAGCACCGACATGAACCCGCTCCCAGCTTGAATCTGAAAAATTTACCAAAAAGACTCGAAATGAATCAACATTAATTAATAATTAACAAAACACACAACACAAGAAACTCTACCATAACGGAATATATATTGCACGAAGATTTTGCGCTCTCCAGGAAGCCCCCTCTCCGCCCGAAAACCTCTTGATTCGACTGAACATAGAGGGCCAGTTCCGGATCTCGTTGGCGAGCGCAAGGGCGGCGAGGCGAAAAGAGGCCGATTGCCCCTCGCGTTCGGGCCGCGGCGTGATCTAGGATCGCCCCTGGGGAGGAAAGACAAGGAGGAGGCATTCCCGCATGGAGGTCTTGTTCGCAGGCGGCCGCCTGTTCGACGGGCGCGCTCTAACCACGGACGGGCTCGGCGTTCTGGTCTCGGGAACACGAATCGCGCGCGTCGCCCCCATCGCCGAGTTCGCGGGCTTCGCCGGCCGCCGGGTCGACACCACGGGCGCGACGTTGATGCCGGGGCTGATCGACTGCCACGTCCACCTCACCATGGGCGGCGAGGCCGACCCGGTGACGGCGCAGGAAAAGCTCGCGCCCGGGGCGATCGTTCTCAAGGCGCTCGAACGCGCGCAGGCGACGCTCAAGGGCGGCGTCACCGCGGTGCGCGACTGCGGCGGGCGCGACTATCTCGAGTTCGCGGTCCGCGACGCGGTCAACGCGGGCGCCTTCGCCGGCCCGACGATCCGGGCGGCGGGGCGCATGATCTGCATGACCGGCGGCCACGGCAACCGGATCGCGCGCGTCGCCGACGGGGTCGACGACGTGGTCCGCGCGGTGCGCGAGCAGATCCATGCGGGCTCGGACCTGATCAAGATCATGGCGACCGGCGGCGTCATGACCCCGGGCGTCAACCCAGAAGACGCCCACTACACGGCGGAAGAGATGGCCGCCGGCATCGCCGAGGGCCACCGCTTCCACCGCAAGTGCGCGAGCCACGCCCAAGGCGCGGAGGGAATCCTGAATGCGGTGCTGGGCGGGGTCGATTCGATCGAGCACGGAATCTTCATGGACGAGCGCTGCCTCGCCGAGATGGTCGCCCGCGGGACTTTTCTCGTGCCGACGCTCTCGGCGGTGCGCAACATCATCGCGCACGCCGAGGCGGGCGTCCCCGCCTTCATGGTCGAGAAGTGCGAGCGCATAAGCGAACGCCACATCGAAAGCGTGCGGCGGTTCCACGCGGCGGGCGGGCGCATCGCCATGGGAACGGATGCGGGCACGCCGTTCAACCGCCACGGCGCCAACGCCGCCGAGCTCGCCTACATGGTCGAGGCCGGAATCCCGCCGCTCGACGCCCTCAAGGCGGCGACCTCGGAGGCCGCCGATCTCGCAGGACTCGACGGCGCGGGCCGGATCGCGGAAGGGGCCGATGCCGATCTTCTGCTGGTCGCGGGCGATCCCGTGGCCGACATCGCCCGGGCCGCCGACCCCGCCAACCACCGCGCGGTGCTCAAGGCGGGCGCGCTGGTCGCGGGCGGGCTGGATGCAGAGGCCTGAGGCGGTTTTTTCATACCATTTCGCCTTTGAACGACTCCATGGGACAGAGGCCCTCATCCTTCGACGCGCTCAGGATGAGGGCCTCGCCCTGAGCG
>CAYYWV010000172.1:0-3181 GCA_964475385.1 uncultured Alphaproteobacteria bacterium
AGCGTGGCCATGGGGGCTTACGGTCCAGGCGTGAAGGCGATCGCGCCCGAGCTTTCGAGCGTGATCGAGAAGGTCTCCTCGCTGTTGTAATCGCCGCCGCGTCCGTAGGCGGTGATCAGAAACGCGCCCTCCCACTGGTCGCCGTTGCCGGCGACGATGCGGTAGTTGGCGACGGCGCCCGC
Source organism: uncultured Alphaproteobacteria bacterium (assembly GCA_964475385.1). Lineage (GTDB taxonomy): Bacteria > Pseudomonadota > Alphaproteobacteria > JAAXGF01 > JAAXGF01 > CAYYWV01. The sequence continues at coordinate 183 of CAYYWV010000172.1, forward strand.
AGCCGCCTTGGCGCGGACGGTCTCCTCGGCGGCCGTATCGGTGAACACGCCGGCGCCCGAAATCGTCATCGACTGGAGCCCCGCGCCCGCGAGCAGCTCGCGCATGCCGGCCGAATCCTTGGTGGTGACGTCGACCGGCGCGTTGTCGATGGTGAACCGCGTCGCGCGCAGCCCGCCCACGGTGGCGAAGGTTTCGGGGTTTCCCCCGTCGCCGACCTTCAACAGGAACATCGAACCCTTTTGTGCTGACATGTCTCTTTACTCCGCTTGGTCGATGGCAAGGATGGCGGCGCGGACGACGGCTCCGAGATCGGCGCGCAGCCGCGGCGCAAGGCTCTCGAACACGGGCCGAATGAAGGGCCGCGCCGGGCTTCGCCGAGTGCCGAACTCGACGTACCAGGCGTAAGGAGCGTCCACGCCGACGCGCACGCCGAAGCCGTCCGGGTCGAAGACCGCGCGGACCCCGCGCGCGAGCCGGCCGCTCCGCACCCCGGGCGGCGCATCCGGCCCCAACGTCGCGCCCCGGCCCGTGACGCGGGCGCGAAGCGCGCGCTCGAGATCGCTCCCGGCGCGTTCGACGAACGCCCGCACGACCGGCCCGAGCGCGGCCGCCGCCGCCCCCGGCTCGATCCGCAACGCGATCGCCGCGGTCAGCCCGGCGGCCGGAGACGGCGCGCCGTAGACGATCTCCTCCGCCGCCCCAGGAGGCGGCGGAACGGGCGCGCCCGGGGCGCAAGCGGTGGCCGCGATCCAGGCCCCGAGATCGACGCGCCAGCCGATCGCGAAGGCGGGCGGGGACGCCGCGGGCCGCGCGATCACGGCGTGTGGGTGACGGCGCGGAACGAGACCACGCCGTGGCGCGTCATCCCGTCGTCTTCGAGCGCGCTTTCGGAGAAGGCGAAGCGCAAGCTGACCAGCGTATGCCCGGCGAGCGCGAGGTCCGCGTCGTGGAGAATGCGGTAGACCTCGGCCGCGATGGTTTTGACCTCGCGCAGGCCCCGGGCGCGGCTCCAGACGTGGACCGCGAGCGTCGCCTCGATGCCGTCGAGACCCGCCGCTCCCCAGGGCCGCGCGGTCGCCTCGCCGATCACCAGATAGGGAAAGGCCGCGCCCGCGGGAACATGGTCGTAGACGCCCCCGATCATCGCCGCAAGGGTCGCATCGCCCGCGAGCGCGTCGTAAACGGCCTTCTGAAGCGCCCAGGCGCTGTCGGCGCTCATGTCCCCGCTCCTTCTTCGCACAAGAGGTCGAGCCGGCGGCGGCGCTCGCCCGGGTCGATCACCGCCCGGATATTGAACAGCCGGTTCCCGAAAGCGACCCGCATCTCGGGCGTCACGCCCGCGCGGTAGCGGATCGTCACCCGGTGGGTGAGCGCGGCCTCAAGCTGGCCCGCGCGCAGGCGCTCGGTCCCGCGAAGGGGCGCGATCTCGGCCCAGACGACGGCGACGTCGGTCCAGGTCACGCTTGCTCCGCCGCCGCCGTCGGCCGTCTCCTGCGGGGCCTGAAGGATCACGCGGTGGCGCAGCGCGCCGCTTGCGATCGCGTCCATCTCACAACCCGAGAACGCGGTACGGCCGCCACAGGGCGGCGACGCCGAAGGGCAAGGCCGCGATCCGGCCATCGGGGACCGCCGCCTCGCGGCGCTCGTAGAAATGGCCGATCAGCATCAGGATTCCCTGGCGGATGGCCTCCGGCACGTCCGTGGCGGCCGCGCCGTAGCCCGCGGTGAAGTCGATCGCGACGCCCGCCGCCCTGCGCCCGACCGGGGGCCAGACCCGCCCTTGGCGCAGGACCACGCGGCCCGGCGTCTCGGCGCTATCGACCAGGTAGTCGGCGGCCGGCATCACCGTCGCGGCGTCGGCCTCGTCGTAGGTCGTGATCGCGGCGAGGCTTGCGAGCGGCGGCCTCGGCAGCGCGATGACCGGGCCGGCGGGGAAACGGTCGAGCGTGAGCCGCCAGTTCTGGGTGATCAGCGCGCGGCGCAAGTGCTCCTCGGCCGTCTGGCGGGCGGCGGCGATCAGCCCTTGGATCAGACTGTCGTCGTCGGTGGCATCGACGCGCAGGTGCGCCTTGGCCTCGCTGAGCGACACCGGCTCCACGGCCGGCGGCGCGGTCCGCGTCAGTCCTCTCATGCTGTCCCCGTTCTCGACGGTTGGAATTTGGAAAAAAGCGTCCGGCCGGAGCGGATGCGGGCCAGCGGGCGTTGGGCAAGGAAACGAGTCCGGCGGACCCGCGCGCCCGGCTCCGGCCCCGGCCGGAAAGGCGCGGGCTTACGCCACCGGGCGCTGGGCCGCGTCGCCGCGGATGACCACCGCTGCGGCGCGGGCGCCGACGGTCGCGCCCGCCACCGTGAGCGCCGCGCGCAGATAGCGCTTGGTCCCCCGGTAGCCGACCCGTTGGTTGACGCCGCTCGCGAGGTTGACGAGCGCGCCCGAAAGATCGGCCGCCGCCACCGTCTGCCAGCTCGCGCCGTCGTCGCTCTCCTCGACGCTCGGGGTGTGGGTGCCGTCGGTCACGGTCCCGACGATGAAGGCGACGGTTGCGCTCTCGAAGCCCTGAAGGTCGACCGCCGCGCCGTTGGCCGAGGCGGCGTAGTCCCCGGGATCGAGCGAGCTGCGCAGGTCGATGTTGCTGACAAGATCGCGCGTGGTCATGGTTTGTCTCTCCTCCTTCTCTAGGCTGCGAGCTTCTGAAGCTTGATGGCCTCGAAGTTCACGACGTCGCCGCCCACGCGCTTGGTGGTGTAGAACTTGACGTAGGGCTTGGCGGTGAACGGGTCGCGCAGCACGCGCACGCCGATCCGGTCGACGATCTGATAGCCGCGGGCGAAGTCGCCATAGGCGATCGAAAGGCTGTTGGCCGCCGGCGCGGGCATGTCGCTCGCCGCATAGACGGGCCGGCCGAGCAGCGTGTCCGTGCTGCCCGCCTGAAGGCCCGGCTGCCACAGATACTGGCCGTCGACGTCCTTGAGCTTGCGCAGGTCGCGCAGCGCAAGCCGG
>CAYYWV010000173.1:0-3170 GCA_964475385.1 uncultured Alphaproteobacteria bacterium
ACGGGCTCGACCCGCCGTTCGCGCCCGGCACCGGCTCGCCCGAGATCGGCGGGCTGACCTTGATCCAGGCGCTCGAGATCATTCGCGGCTGCCGGGGGCTCGACGTGGTGGGCTGCGACCTCGTCGAGGTCTCGCCGCCGTATGACCCGTCGGGCAACACCGCGTTGGTGGCCGCGAACCTCTTGTTCGAGATGCTGTGCATCCTCCCGGGCGTGGAGTACCGAACCTGAGGCGCGCGGACGCGACCGGATCATGGCGCGTTTTTATACCGGAACCTCGGGCTGGACCTATCGGCACTGGCGCGGCCCGTTCTACCCGAAGGCGCTGCCCGAGCGCGACTGGCTCGCCCACTACGCGACGCGGCTTCCGAGCGTCGAGATCAACGCGAGCTTCTACCATCTGCCGCGCGAGGCGATGCTCGCGCGGTGGCGCGAGGTCACGCCCGCGGGCTTCGTCTTCGCGGTCAAGGCGTGGCGGGCGCTGACCCACCGCCGCCGGCTTCTCGACTGCGCCGAGCCGCTCTCGACCTTCCTCGACCGGGCGGCGCTTCTGGGCGAGAAGCGGGGGCCGATCCTGTTCCAGCTTCCGCCGCGCTTTCCGGCCGAGCCCGAGCGGCTCAAAGCCTTCGCCGATCTGCTGCCGGCGGACGGCCGCTTCGCCTTCGAGTTCCGCGATCCGAGCTGGCATAGGGACGCGGTCTACGCGGCGCTCGCCGAACGCAATCTCGCGTTTTGCGCCTTCGAGCTCGCCGAGAAGCGAAGCCCCAGAATCGTCACCGCCGACTTCGTCTACGTCCGCCTGCACGGGCGCAAGGCGCGCTACCGGGGCGCTTACGACGAGGCCGCGCTCGCCGACTGGGCCGAGTGGCTTTCGCGGCAATACCTGGACGGACGCGACGTTTATACCTATTTCGACAACACCGACGAAGGCGACTTCGCCCTTCGGAACGCCGCGCGGCTCGGCGCGATGCTGGCCGCGCGTTGCCGCGGGGCCCCATAGGATTTCCGTCCAGACCCATTCAGAGGAGACGACACCGATGAGCTATCACTTCAGCCGGACATTTCCCGGACTTTCCGTCGACGAGGCCGTCGCCCGCACGGTCGAGGCCCTGAAGGCGGAGGGCTTCGGCGTGCTCACCGAGATCGACATCAAGAAGGCGCTCAAGGAGAAGATCGGGGTCGACTTCCGCGACTACCGCATCCTCGGCGCCTGCAACCCGCCGCTCGCCTATCAAGCGCTTCAGGCCGAGGACAAGATCGGCACCATGCTCCCTTGCAACGTGGTCGTCCAGGCGACCGAGGACGGCGGCTGCGAGGTCTCGGCGGTCGACCCTTTGGCCTCGATGCAGGCGATCGACAACCCCGCGCTCGCCGAGATCGCGACCACGGTGCGCGACAAGCTCCGCGCCGTGATCGAAAGCCTGTGACGCTTCCCGCCTAATCTTCGTCCGATTCGGTCGGAATCCACCACTCGGTCCCCCGCGGCGTCGTTACGTATTCGGGCCAGCGGAAGTGGATCGGCGCCCGCACGTCGGGCGGCAACAGGGGCGCGACCCAATCGGCGCCCCCGATGCCGCCGCCGGTGCGGCGCTCGAACTCGGCCCGCGCTTCGGCGCGCGCGGCTTCGTCGGCCGCGAGCGCGACCAGCGTCGCGCCGATGCAGCGGGCGGCGGCGAACACCGTAGGGTCGATGCACGGCCGCGCGCCCCCAAGCGCATTCCAGACCCAGGCCGGGTAGCGATAGTCGGAGCGCGGCGGGCGCAGCATGGGACGCCCGATGTAAAGCCGCACCGTCGGCGCATGCCAGGTGTAGTCCACATAGTCGTCGGAGGTGTAGTTGCGCTGCCACGGCGGAAGCTGGGCGCGGATCGCGGCCTCGGCCTCTTCGGGCGGCGAGAGCGCGCTCATCCCCGGAAGGAAAGGATCGTCCATCGGCGCGAGCCCGAGGTTGCGCTGGATCTCGCGGGCGAAGGCGCGCGCGTCTTCGCCGAAGGCCGGCGGCCCGGTGCGCTCCAGAACCCGATAGGCGAAGGCGGCGAGCGCGTGGTTCGGAAGGCCGACGCGGGTCTTCGTGACCCAGGCGCTGCGCGCCCGGCAATGGGCGATCCCGGCGACGTGGCGGGCGTTGTTCTCGAGCACCGCGTCGATGCGCTCGGCCATCTCAAGGGTCGGGCAGCGCCAGGAGTACTGGATCTGGCTGAAGCGCGGCGGCAGGTTGTCCGAGGTCGCTTGACCGGCGGCGAGAATCGCTTCGTTCAGCGTCCAGGTTCCGGTGTGCGGCAGCATCGCCTCTTTGGTGTACTTGGTCGTCGTGTACATCAGGCAGACCGCGTCGATCGCACCCGGCGCGCGGGCGATGGTGTGCGCGCTGCCCGCCCCTTCGGCGGACTCGACGCCGCCCCAGGTCTCGGGCTCGATGCACTCGAAGGTGAACACCTTGCTCCAGTAACAGCCGCAATGGGTGTCCCAGACCGTGGTGTTGGCGAGCGCCGGCATATACGCCGGATGGAAGCTGATCGCCGCGTCGAGGCCGTCGTAATAGCCGTGCGCCGCGTGCACCGGTTTCGAGCCGCAGACCTTCTCGGCGGGCTCGCCGAAGAAGACCAGCCGGGCCGAAAGGCCGTGGCGTTCGATCGCCGCCTTGGCCGCGAGAAGCCCGCCGAGCGCGCCGATCCCGAGCGCCGAGTGGGGATCGGTATGGCCCGCCGCCCAGCGATGCAGGCCGGGGCGCGGGGACTCGAAAGGCGTGGGCTCTTGCGAATTGCCGGGCACCGCATCGTACTCGGCGTAAGTCGCAAGCGCCGGTCCTTCGTTCCCCCAGCGGGCGCAGAACGCCGTCGGCATGCCGGCCGAGCCTTCCTCGACCGCGAAGCCCTCGCGTCTTAAGAGATCGACGTAAAAGGCGGCCGAGCGATACTCGCGCCAGGCCGGCTCGGCGAAGTTCCAGATCGTCTGGTGCCAGTCGGACAGTTGCCTCTCATGGGCCGCGACCCAGTCGATCGCGGTTTGCATCTCGGTCGTCGCCATGCTTTTCCTCCCCTGCAAGCCGATAAAGCCCGCTCTTTCCACCCCCGAACCATAGCACCGCCGCCGATGATCGAGAGCCGGGACTTCCTCGTGGTGGGGGCCGTCCATGCCCCCTTCTCACCCAACGGGCGGGGGAGGGTGAGG
>CAYYWV010000174.1:0-3166 GCA_964475385.1 uncultured Alphaproteobacteria bacterium
CCTGCCTGACCCCGCTCGGCTGGCTCAACCGCATGACCCAGTTCAAGGAGAAGGCCGGCAAAGACCGCGAGACCGCGGTTCTCGGGCTTTACGCCTATCCGGTGCTGATGGCCGCCGACATTCTTCTCTACAAGGCGACCCACGTGCCGGTGGGCGAGGACCAGAAGCAGCACCTCGAGCTTTCGCGCGACATTGCGGGCGCGTTCAACCGCCGCTACGCGGTCGATTTCTTTCCTCTGCCCGAGCCCCAGATCATGGGCGCGGCGACCCGGGTGATGTCGCTGCGCGACGGACGGCGCAAGATGAGCAAGTCCGACGCCTCGGATTACTCGCGGATCAACCTCACCGACGACGCCGACACGATCCGGCTCAAGATCCGCAAGGCGCGCACCGACCCGCACCCGCTGCCCGCGACGCCCGAGGGGCTTGCGGACCGGCCCGAGGCGGCGAACCTGATCGGGATCTTCGCCGCGCTCGCGGACGAATCGGTCGAGGCGGTCTGCGCGCGGTACGCGGGCGCGCCGTTCTCGCGGTTCAAGGCCGATCTCGCCGAGCTTACGGTCTCGGTGCTCGAGCCCATCGGCGACGAGATCCGGCGCATGACCAAGGATCCCGCGGGGATCGATCGGGTGCTCGCTCGCGGAGCGGCGCGGGCCCGCGAGCTCGCCGCGCCCATCCTGGCCGAGGCGCAGGCGATCATGGGGCTCCGGTGAGCGGCGCCGGACCCGGTCCCGAAAGCGCGCCCGCGCGCGCGTCCGCATCCGTCCTGCGCCGCCTCGCCCGCGGCTGGCGGTGGATCGCCACGGCCGTCGTCGTCGCGCTGCCCCTTTACTACGGCGTCGGGATGGCGTGGATTCACCGCATCGACGACGACCCCGCCTTCGCCGCCGATGCGCCGGTCCCGGAAGGGGCGAGCCGGGCGGTGGCGACCGCGGCGGCGCTGATTCGGCGCGAGGTCGACGAGAACCGGTGGACCGCAAACGACCCCTTCTTTCTGCCGGCGGCCGCGCTCGACAACATGCCCAACTTCCAGCAGGGCGTCATCGCCGCGCTGTCGCGGTTCGCGATCGAGCTCACCGACCAGATCGGACGCACCCGCGGCTCCAGCGAGGTCGACGCCGACCTCGAAAAGGCGGCGGGGCTGCTCAAGTACTCGGGCACGGTGTGGATCTTCGACTTCACGACATCCTGGGCGCCCACCGCGCCGACCGAGCAGCAGTACCGCGCCGCCCGCCGCGCGCTCGAGCGTTACAACGAGCGCCTCGCGGAGGGCAACGCCGTGTTCGAGCGCCGGGCCGACAACCTGCTCGCCACTCTCGACCGCTTCGCCGCCGACATCGGCTCGTCGTCGGCCGCGCTCGACCGCCGGATCCGCGAGCATGGCGGCTGGTGGATCGACACCAAGGGCGACGATCTGTTCTACGCCGTCAAAGGGCGGCTATACGCCTATTACCTTCTTCTGCGCGATCTCGCCGTCGATTACCGGAACGTGATCGCCGAGCGCGAACTCGGCCCCGCCTGGGACCAGATGCTGACGAGTTTTAGGACCGCCGCCATGCTCGATCCCTGGGTGGTGGTCAACGGCCCGCCCGACGGGTTGCTGCTGCCCAACCATCTCGCCGTTCAAGGGTTCTATCTCTTGCGGGCGCGCACCCAGCTCCGCGAGGTCACGAATATCCTTCTGAAGTAGAAGGCGTTTCGCCCCATCCTGGGCGTTGAGCCGAGGGCCGTGTCTGCGCGCGCGGTTGCGGCTTCGGCCCGAGGCGTGCAGGATTGAGGGCGGAGGAGACAGCCCTGGAGGTGCGCAAAGCATGGCCGAACGGCCGCGTCATGTTCCGGGCCGGGCCAAGTATCTGGTGTGCGTCGACGGCAGCCCGCATTCGCGGGTCGCGGTGCGTTTCGCCTGTCTGCGCGCGCGCAACACCGGCGGCCACGTGGTCCTGCTCAGCGTGATCGAGCCGGCCGAATACCAGCACTGGCTGGCGGTCGAGGACGTGATGAACGAAGAACGCCGCGAGGAGGTCGAGACCCTGCTCCAGGATCTCGCCGCCGAGGTCAACGACTGGGCGGGGGTGATGCCCGTTCTCCTCGTTCGCGAAGGCCGGATCGGCGACGAGATTCTCGCCGCCATCGAGGAAGACCCGACGATCAGCTTTTTGGTGGTCGGCGCGGCCCCGCCGCCGGCGCGCCAGGGCAAGCTCATCTCCTGGCTCGCGGGCCAGCTCGCCGGCCGGCTCAGCATCCCGCTGGTGATCGTCCCCGGCAACCTGACCGACGAGCACCTGGCCGAGATCGCCTGATCGGGATGACGGCTTACGCCGCGCCGTTGCGGCGTTCCTCGGCGAGGGCGCGCAGCGTGAACAATTCCTGGGGCGCGTCGAAGCCGCGCAGGGCGTAGCGCCCGGCCGAAACCAGATCGCCTTGGCTGGCGGCGGCGAACTCGGCGGTGGTCAAGAGCGCGAGCCGGGTGACGCGGCAGACGTCTTCGACCCGGGCGACCCGGTTGACCGCCGGGCCGATCACCGTGAAGTCGAGCCGGTCGGCGGCCCCGATGTTGCCGTACATGACGTCGCCGATGTGCAACGCGATCCCGGTCTCGATCTTGGGCCCGTCCGCGGCGGCGTTGCGGGCGGCGAGCGCATCGAGCGCCTGGGTCGCGGCGGCGAGCGCGCGCTCGACCGCGTCGCAGGCCTCCGGTCCCGTTCCGCAGGGAAAGACCGCGAGCATGCCGTCGCCGAGGAACTTCAGGATCTCGCCGCCGGCCGCCTGGACGGGCTTCGCCATGCAATCGAAATAGCCGTCCAAGAGCCCGATCAAGGCGTCGCGGGGCAGGGCCTCGCTGAGCTGCGTGAAGTTGCGCATGTCGCAGTACCACAGCGCGGCGTGCAGGGTGTGCCCGCGGCCGCGCGTGATCTCGCCGGCGAGCACATGCCGCGCCGCGTCGTGTCCGATATAGGTCTCGAGCACGGTGACCGCGATCGTGCGGACCATCGCGACCTCGAGAAGAAGGGCGATCCCCGGCAAGAGCGCATCCAGCCCCGCGAGCTCGGCGGCCGTGAAACCGCCCGGGCGGTCGGCCGCCCATGTGACGCCATTGATGGTTCCATCGCTGAAGCGCAGCGGCATGACGACGTAATCGGTCGCGCCCGCGCGCTTGAGATCGACC
>CAYYWV010000175.1:0-3015 GCA_964475385.1 uncultured Alphaproteobacteria bacterium
TAGCGGCCGTCGATCGCGCCGCGCCAGACCCAAAGCGCGAGCAGCGGCTGATCGCCGGTGATCATCGCATGGGGTTCAGCCGGGCGGTGGCGGACGATCGTTCCCGGCGGAAGCGCGCACGGGCGGCCGTGGCCCTTGCGCCAGCGGGCGGTGCCGGCGAGCACGAGGTAAAGCTCCTCGGCCTCATGAGCGTGATCGGGGTAGTCGGTCTTCGGCGCCTGAAGGAAGAGCCCGGCCCGCAAGCGCGACGCCGGAACCATCCCTTCAGGCCCGGCGATCTCGACATAGGCGAGCGCCGCTCGCAGCGTATCGCCGACCGTGTCGCGCCCCATCTGCCGCCAAGCGAGCGCTGGGCGGGCGCGGGCGATCGCGTCGAGAAGCGGCTGAGTCGCCGGGACGCCAAGACGAAGCGCGGCGTCGAGATGGACGAGGGCCGGCGCACGCGCCGGGGCGCAGGCCCGGCGGTCTCCGGGAAGGGCGGCGATCTCGTCGGCTAACGTTTGCGCGAGCGGGTCGCCCTTGGCGCGAAGCGCCTCGATCGCGCGATCGAGAAGGTCGTTGAGAACGATCCGAGCGGGGGTCATGGCGAGGAAGCGCGTTTTCTAGCCCATAGAGTCAAGTCTAGCCCGTCTGGGCGGCTTGCATGGTTGTGCCAGGCTTCGCCCTCATGTACCACCGTTCTGTTCCGGAATGCCGGCCGGAAAGGGATGCGAAGAATGCGGTTGGTCATCAAGGGTAAGACTGCGGACGGGCGCGTGGCGATGATCGCCCGCTGGCTCGAGACCGAGTGGAGCATCGCGCTCTGGGATCCGGACGATTCCGCCACCGATCTCGCCCGCATGGCGGCCGAGGCCGACGCCATGATCGCCATGCGCTACGACGCCGGGATGCCGCCGGCGCCGCGGCTCCGCCTCCTCCAGCTTCCGGGCGCGGGCTACGATCAGATCGACTTCGACGCGGTGCCGGCCCAATGCGCCGTCTGCAATGTGTTCGAGCACGAGATCGGCATCGCCGAGTACGTAATGGCGGCGATGCTCGAGTGGACCATCGGGTTTGCGCGCATGGACGCCAACCTGCGCCGGGGCGACTGGCGCGACAGCCTGTTCGTCGACGGCCCGGTCCACGGCGAGCTTTTCGGCCGAACGCTTGGGATCGTCGGCTACGGCCATATCGGGCGCGAGACGGCGCGGCGCGCGCGGGCCTTCGGCATGCGCGTGATCGCCGCCACCCGTCGGCCCGAACGCGCCGACGACGCGCTCGATGAGGCGATGGGGATGGACCGGCTCGATGATCTTCTCGCCGCTTCCGACTTCGTCGTTCTCGCGGTGCCGCTCTTGCCCGAGACCCGGGGGCTGATCGGCGAGGCCGCCTTCAGGCGGATGAAACGCGACGCGGTGCTCATCAACGTCGCCCGCGGCGCGATCGTCGACGAGGACGCGCTCTACGCCGCGTTGCGCGAACGCAGGATCGGCGGCGCGGTGATCGACGTCTGGTATCGTTATCCCGAGGGTCCGGGCGATCGCGTCATGCCGTCGCGCCACCCGTTTCAGGAGCTCGACAACGTCTACATGACGCCGCACGCCTCGGGCTGGACCGACGGGTTGCTCGCCCGCCGCGCCCGCGCGATCGCCGCCAACCTCGACCGCTTCGCCCGCGGCGAGCCGCTGATGAACGTCGTCCGCGCGCCGCGCGAACCGCTCACGCGGTAGCTTGGGCGAGCGCGGCGCGGGCCTCGGCCGCGATGACGCGGGCGAGACCGGGGATCGCGCCCGCCGGGCCGAGATAGGCCGCCCGGCCGCCGAAGCCTGCGAGGCGTTCGGGCACGTCGCGGGCGCCGTGGGCGCCTTGGTCGGCGAACAGCCCGAGGGCGAGAACGCGCGGCGCGGCGAGCGCCGAAACCGCCGTCGCCACCGCGGGCCGACCGTCGAGAAAAGCGGTCGCGACCGCGGCGAAGCCGCCTTCGGCCGCGATGCGGCCGGCGATCCCGCGCGCGGCGATCCCCGATTCGGTATGGCGGCGGCTTCCGTGGCCGACGAGGACGAGCGCCGTCTCGTCCGCCCGCCAGCCGCGCGCCCGCGCGCCGTCCCGCGCGAAGGCCGCGACCAACGGGGCGAGCCCCAGGGAAAGCCCGAGCGGGCGGGCGAGGATCACGCGCGCGTCGCCGGCCGCGTCGAGCCGCGCGCGGAGGGCGCGAAAGGTATGGCCCGCCGCCATCAGAAGAGGGGCGAGAACGATCCGCGGCGCTTCGATCGCGGCGAGGGTCTCGTCGAGCCCGGGCGTCCCGTAAAGGCAGCACCCGCGCGCCGCGGCGAAGCCGCCGTCGCGGGCGATGGCGCGGGCGAGGCCGCGCGCGCTTTCGCTTCCGCCGCTCGCGCCATGGGCGCAGATCACCAGCGCGGTCTCAGTGGCTGGTGCCGGCGGATCGGGTGATCTTGTTGTAGACATTGTACTTCCCCGACGGCTTGCGCATCGGGATGCGCTTGACCTCTTCGAGGGTCTCGGCGTCGTAAACGACAATCGCGCCGTCCATGTCCCAGATGCTGACCAGAGCGTAGCGGCCGTCGCGGGTGAACTCGACATGGGCCGAGGTTTTGCCGGGCGCGGGCCTCAGGGTCTTGACGACCTCCAAGGTCTCCTTGTCGATCACCTGCATGGCGTCGCGGTTGGGGCCGAAGAACACGTCGGCCCAGGCGTAGCGGCTGTTCTCGTGGCTGCGCAGGAAGAAGCCCGGCCCCAGGGTGGGGATGGTCTTGATGACCCGCCAGTCGGTCATGTCGATCACGCTGATCGCGCCCTCGCGCAGGTTGGGCGTCGCCAGCACGCGGCGGCCGTCGCGCATCCAGGTGATGCCGGCGCCGAGGTGCGGGAGTCCCGGAATCGGCACCTGCGCGATCTCGCGGCCGACGTTGAGGTTGACGACCACCGCGCCGCCGATGTCGCGCGCCGAGCCGAACACCAATCGGTAGTCGGGGCTGAAGAAGAAGTCCTCGAGCGGGCGGTCGAGGTCGATCCGCC
>CAYYWV010000176.1:0-3004 GCA_964475385.1 uncultured Alphaproteobacteria bacterium
CTTTTCTTCCCCCCATCTTTCCCCGTGGTCCGCGCGCTCGCGTGCGAGGCCTGCGCGCGCCGGCCGGCCCCGCCAGGCCGTTGCGGGACGAAAACCGAATGAGACAGTTTTTCTTAAGGCATTTAAGCTATTTAGACGGGGGTAGGCTATGTTATCTAACATAACTAATACAATTTACCTAATCTTCATATTTAATCTGAAAAATCCGCCTAGTTCGATTGCGCGGGTGCGAGCGTCGTCCAGCAGGATCGTTCGCGAGCGCGCGAAAAAGGCCGGGTTCTAAGCGAGGGGAAACGATGACTCCCGCATCGAGGCGAAGACGAGGGTGTCGGGCGTGGCGACGCTCTGAAACCGCTGCTTTCGAGCGGAACCAGCGCAGCGTAGCCCGGCATGCGAGGCAAGGATCGGCCAAGGCCGCTCAATCCGCAACGAGGAGTTTTGACCATGCGTAAGGAACTGACAGGGTTCGCAGGTTTCAAGCTGAACATCCGAGGGCGGTTGATCGCCGGGTTCTCGATGGTCGTGCTCGTTCTCGCGGCCTCGATCGCCGTCACCTTGTGGGAAGTGAGCAACGTCAAGACCGAGGTCAACCGGATGGTTGGGCTGCGGGTGCCGACGGCGTTCGCCGGGATCGGAATTGACACCGAGCTTAACGCCTCGCTCGCCGCTCTGCGGGGTTGGATGCTGACCGCAAACCCCAAGTTCAAGAAAGAACGGGCGGACGCGTGGAGGCAGATCAACGAGGCGCGCGCCGAAATGGATCGCCAGTCGGCGAACTGGACCAATCCTGAGAACGTCAAGAAATGGACCGAGTTCAAGGCCATTTTGGACGAGTTCGCCGTGGCCCAGCGGAAGGTCGAAGAGATCGCGAATTCGCCCGACGAACAGCCGGCGCTCAAGATGCTGCTCACCGAGGCGGCGCCCCGGGCGACCGTCATCATCAAGGCCATTACCGCGATGATCGACGCCGAAAGCGCGCTTCCGGCCACGCCCGAGCGCAAGGCGCTCCTTGGCATGATGGCTGACGTGCGCGGCAGCATGGGCATGGCGCTCGCCAACATCCGGGCCTATCTTTTGACGGCCGACGAGACGTTCAAGAAGACCTTCGAGAAGTTCTGGGCCACGAACGAGAAGCGTTTCGCGGACCTCAGCGCCAACCAGGATCTGTTCTCTCCCGCTCAACGGGCCGCGTTCGAAAAACTGCGCCAGGCGCGCGAAGAGTTCGCTCCTCTGCCCCAGAAGATGTTCGCGATTCGCGCCTCCGAGAAGTGGAACATGGCGCATTACCTTCTGGTGACCGAAGCGGCGCCGCGGGCGGAAAAGCTGCTCGCCATCCTCGCCGGTCCCAGGGGGGCGGACGGCGCGCGCGCCGGCGGCATGGTCGACAACCAGAAGAAGCTCCTCGCCGACGACGCCAATTTGGTCAAGGACCAGATTTGGACGCTCGAGATGATCGAGTGGGTTCTGCTGGCGTCCGGCATCGCCATCGCCGTTTTGGTCGCCTTCTTCACCGCGCGCTCGCTGGTCAACCCGATCAAGACGCTCAGCGACGCCATGACCAAGCTCGCCAAGGGCGAGACCGATATCGAGCTCGAAGTCAAGTCGCATGACGAGATCGGCGAGATGACCAAGAGCCTGATCGCGCTGCGCGAATCGGTCGCTCAGGCCTACGAGCGCCAGCAGATGATCGAGAACATGCCGATCAACGTGATGGCGTGCGACAGCAAGGACTTCAAGATCACCTACATAAACTCGGCGAGCCGCGAGACCCTGCGCAAGCTCGAGCAGTATCTCCCGATCCGCGCCGACGAGGTGCTTGGGCAGAGCATCGACATCTTCCACAAGCACCCCGAGCACCAGCGCAAGCTGCTTGCCGATCCGGCCAATCTGCCGCACAAGGCCAAGTTCAAGCTCGGCGACGAGACCCTCGATCTCCTAGCCTGCGCGATCTACGACCGCGACGGCCGCTACATCGGCCCGATGGTAACTTGGCGCGTGGTGACCGAGGAGGTCAAGCTCGCCGATACGGTCGCGGAAGTCGTCGAGTCCGTAGCCTCGGCGTCGAACGAGATGCAGGCGACCGCCGAATCGATGTCGGCGGCGGCCGACGAGACGAGCCGCCAGGCGACCGCGGTGGCCTCGGCGGCCGAGCAGGCGTCGAGCAACGTCGAGACCGTCGCCGCGGCGTCCGAAGAGCTGACCAGCTCGATCGGCGAGATCTCGAGCCAGGTCGCCCGCGCGGCCCAGATCGCCCAGACCGCGGTCGAAGAGGCGCAGCGCACGAGCGCGAGCGTCCAGGGCCTCGCCGAGGCCTCGCAGAAGATCGGCGAGGTGGTCGACCTGATCAGCGACATCGCGGGCCAGACCAACCTTCTCGCGCTCAACGCCACGATCGAGGCGGCGCGCGCGGGCGAGGCCGGCAAAGGCTTCGCCGTGGTCGCCTCCGAGGTCAAGAGCCTCGCCAACCAGACCGCCAAGGCGACCGAGGAGATCTCGGCCCAGATCAACGCGATCCAGTCGGCGACCGGCGAGGCGGTCACGGCGATCAAAGGGATCGACGCCCGGATCGGCGAGATCAACGAGGTGGCGACCACCGTCGCCTCGGCGGTCGAGGAGCAGACGGCGGCGACCAACGAGATCAGCCGCAACAGCCAGCAGGCGGCCTCCGGCGTCCAGGAGGTCACCGGCAACATCACGGGCGTGAACACCGCGGCCTCCGAGACCGGGGCCTCGGCGGCCCAGGTGCTCGAGGCGGCGCGCGAGCTCGCTTCGCAGTCCGAGATACTCAAGAACGCCGTCGCCAAGTTCTTGAGTGACGCGGCCTGAGGTCGACGCCCCAGACCCAGGCCGTCCGCCTACCCGCTCGTCCCCGCGCTTCCGCACCGGCCGGGGGCGAGCGCGGTAGGCGTGATCCCCCTTTCGACGAGATCGTTGGGAAAGCGTCCGTCCGTCGCCAGCGTCGCGGCCGACCGGCCGAGCCAAGCGCTCGGCCCTTGAACAACCC
>CAYYWV010000177.1:0-2991 GCA_964475385.1 uncultured Alphaproteobacteria bacterium
CGCCGGCGGGCGCGGCGAAGCGGTGCGTCTGATGATGCTGAGCACGCATTACCGCAAACCGCTGGACTGGACCCAAGCCGGGCTCGTCGAAGCGCGCAACCGCCTCGACTACCTCTACAAGGCGCTGTGGCGATTGCAGGACATAGGAATCGAGCCGCCTAAGGGCGGAGACGTTCCTCCCCAGGTTCTCCAGGCGCTTTGTGACGATTTGAACACGCCGCAAGCGCTTGCCGATTTAAAGGATTTGGCGGGGAAAATTCATACCGCATTGGATGCAGGAGATAGCGAAAGAGCTAAGGAGTTCGCTCCCGGTCTTGTTGCCGCGGGCGAGCTTCTCGGCCTGTTGCAGGGCGACCCCGACGCGTGGTTCAAGGGGACCGAGGGCGACGGGCTCGACGCCGCCGAGATCGAGGCGCTGATCGAGAAGCGCCGCGAGGCCCGCAAGGCGCGCGACTTCGCGACCGCCGACCGCATCCGCGACGAGCTGGCGGCCGCCGGCGTCCAGCTCGAAGACAAGCCCGACGGAACGACCGAATGGCGGCGGGCATGACGGGAAGAAAGACCGGGAACGAGAAGGCCGCGAAAGGCGAACGGCCGCGGGTCTACCTGTTCGACACCACCTTGCGCGACGGCGCCCAGGCGCAAGGCGTCGACTTCTCGGTCCAGGACAAGCGCGCCATCGCCCAGGCGCTCGACCGCCTCGGCGTCGACTACGTCGAGGGCGGCTGGCCCGGCGCCAACGCCACCGACGACAGCTTCTTCGCCGACGCTCCCCGCTTCGCCCGCGCCCGGCTCACCGCCTTCGGCATGACGCGCCGGCCGGGCCGCAGCGCCGCCAACGACCCTGGGCTCGCGCAGCTCGTCGCGAGCGGCGCGCCCGCGGTCTGCCTGGTCGGCAAGACCTGGCGCTTCCACGTCGACGTGGCGCTCGGCGTCGAGCCGGACGAGAACGTCGCCATGATCGCGGACTCGATCGCCTACTGCGTGGCCAAGGGCAAGGACACCCTGTTCGACGCCGAGCACTTCTTCGACGGCTACAAGGACGACCCCGCGTTCGCCCTCGCCTGCATCCGCGCGGCCTATGAGGCCGGCGCGCGCTGGATCGTGCTCTGCGACACCAACGGCGGCACCTTGCCCGAGGAGATCGAGCGCATCGTCGCCGAGGTCGCGCAAATCGCGCCCGGCGAGCGGCTCGGCATCCACTGCCACAACGACACCGAGAACGCGGTCGCCAACAGCCTGGCGGCCGTGCGCGCCGGCGCGCGCATGGTGCACGGCACCATCAACGGCATCGGCGAGCGCTGCGGCAACGCCAACCTGGTCTCGCTGATTCCGACGCTTACGCTCAAGATGGGCTTCGAGACGGGGGTCGACGCCGACGGGCTCAAGCATCTCACCCATTGCTCGCACCTTCTCGATGAGCTGTTGAACCGCGCGCCCGACCGCCACGCGCCTTACGTCGGCGCGGCGGCGTTTGCGCACAAGGGCGGGCTTCACGTCTCGGCGGTCGCCAAAGACCCGCGCTCTTACGAGCACATCGACCCGGCGCTGGTCGGCAACCGCCGCACGATCGTGGTCTCCGAGCAGTCGGGCCGGGCCAACGTGATCGCGCGCCTTAAGGAGGTCGGCATCGAGCTTGCGGCCGACCACCCCAAGCTGCCGGCGATCGTCGATGAGGTGAAGGCGCGCGAGTTCGCGGGCTACACCTTCGACGGCGCCGAGGCGAGCTTCGAGCTGATGGCGCGGCGCGCGCTCGGCGAGGTGCCGGCGTTCTTCCACGTCGACGGCTACCGCGTGCTCGTCGAGCGGCGCTACAACGCGGTCGGCAAGCTGGTCACCTTCTCGGAGGCGACGGTCAAGGTCACGGTCGACGGCGAGCGGCTGATGTCGGTGGCCGAAGGCAACGGCCCGGTCGATGCGCTGAACGCCGCTTTGCGCAAGGATCTCGGCCTTTACTCCCCTTATCTCGAAGATCTCCGGCTGGTCGACTACAAGGTCCGCATCCTCTCGCCCAACGAGGGCACCGGCGCGATCACCCGGGTGATGATCGAGAGCGCCGATTCGACCGGCGCGGTCTGGGGCACGGTCGGGGTCTCGGCCAACATCATCGACGCCTCGTTCAACGCGCTTCTCGACAGCATCGTCTACAAGCTCTTGCGCGCGAACGCGCCCCACTGAGGCCGACGATGGCGGGGACCGATCGCACGGCCGAACGCGTCGCGGGCGGGCCCGCGATCATTCTCGTGCGCCCCCAGCTCGGCCAGAACATCGGCACCGCGGCGCGGGCGATGATGAACTTCGGGCTTACGGACCTGCGCCTCGTGCGCCCGCGCGACGGCTGGCCCAACGTCAAGGCGGTCAACGCCGCCGCCGGCGCGACCGAAGTGCTCGACCGGGTGCGCCTGTTCGACAGCGTGGCCGAGGCGGTCGCCGATCTTCGCCACGTGCTCGCGACCACGGCGCGGCCGCGCTACATGCTCAAGCCGGTGGTGACGCCCAGGCGGGCGGCCGCCGACATGCGGGCTTGGATCGCCGCCGGCGAGGCGACGGGCGTTCTGTTCGGGCGCGAACGCACCGGCCTCGACAACGACGACGTGACCGCGGCCGACGCGATCCTCACGGTGCCGATCAACCCGGCCTACGGCTCGCTGAACCTGGCCCAGGCGGTGCTGCTCGTCGGCTACGAGTGGTTCCAGGCCGGCGCGGACGCGCCCGAGTTCGCGTTGCCCGAAGGCCGCACCCGGCCCGCGACCCGGGGCGAGATCGAGAACTTCTTCCGCCACCTCGAGCGCGAGCTCGACGCCTGCGGCTTTCTCCGCAACAAGGAGAAGCGCCCCTCGATGGTGCGCAACATCCGCAACATCTTCCTTCGCGCCGGGCTGTTCGAACAAGAGGTCCAAACGCTCCACGGCATCGTCAGCGAGCTGGTCAAGGGCCGCAAGGAACGGGGCTCCGACCTCGACTGATCGGCGCAAAAGCCGTCCCGGCGCA
>CAYYWV010000178.1:0-2980 GCA_964475385.1 uncultured Alphaproteobacteria bacterium
CGCCGTCGGCCTGAAGCGCGTAGCACAGGTTCTCGATCGGGTTGTCGCGCATCGCCCGCTTGCCGGGAAAGCGCTTAAGATCCCAGAGATCCTTAACGTGGGTCGGCTTGTCGTCGGTGTAGACGTCGGTCCGATAAGCGACGACGGTGGAGTAGCTGAGATTCCCGATCCCGTAATCGAGGGCGAAACCGGGAAGCACGTCCTCTTTGTCGATGATGCTGTAATCGAGCTTCTCCAAATAGCCGTCGTGCCCCAGGCCGTAGACCTTGTAGGCGCCGATGTCGCAGACGTCCCAGGTCACGTTGCCCGCCTTGACCATGGCGACGATTCTGGGGTTCTTGGGCGGCCCGTCCTCGATGATCTCGATCCCGAATTCTTCCGAGAACGGCGCGAAGAACGCCTTGCGCTGGGCCTCCTGGAAGCTCCCGCCCCAGGACGAGATGGTGAAGCTTTCGCCCTTGTGCTTGGCGATCTCGGCCTTGAGGCGGTCCATCGACATGGCGGCGCGCGCCCGGCCCACGCCGAAGGGAGCGAGATAGGCGGCCCCGGCGAGCGCAGGCATCGCGAGGGTCGACTTGAGCAGTGCTCTTCGGGTCAGTTTCATGGTGCGGTTCCTCCTTTTGACTGCGTTTTGACGGTGTCCGTTCAGTCGTCCGCCGCCCCCGGCCTGCGGTCCGATGCGCGCAGGCGGACTTCGGGCTTGGGGGCGGCTTCGGGGGGCTGATCGGCTTCGACCAGAAGCATGTCGCCTTCGTTCCAGCCAACCGTGATTCGGTGGCCCACGGGAAACCGAAGGACGCCGGTTTCGGGCTGCTTGACGGTAATCTCGAGATCGGGGGCGAGCCGGATCAGGTACTTGGTCGAATCGCCGATGAACAGAAACTCCTCGACCGCGCCCTCGTAGCGGTTGACGCAGGCGGCCGCCGCTTCGCCCACCGAGATCTTCTCGAGGCGCAGGGTAAAGGTCGCCCAACGTTGGGGCGTGGGGAAGCCCTCGCGCAGGAGCCCCGTCGCCTCGATCCCAGGGGCGAACGCGACCCTGACCCGTTCGCCCTCGACCGCGAGCACGCGACCGGTGAGCAGATTGGTCTCGCCGATGAAGTCGGCGACGAAGCGGTTGGCCGGCCGATGATAGAGCTCGTCCGGCGTTCCCACCTGGGCGAGCGCGCCGTCATCGAACACGGCGATGCGGTCCGAGAGGGTCAGCGCCTCCTCCTGGTCGTGGGTGACGAACAGGACGGTCGCGCCGATCTTGTGATGAAGGCGCTTGAGCTCGAGCTTCATCTCCTCGCGGAGCTTGGCGTCGAGGGCCCCGAGCGGCTCGTCGAGAAGCAGAACATTGGGCTCGAACACCAACGCGCGGGCCAGCGCGACGCGCTGCTGCTGGCCGCCCGAGAGCTGCCGAGGGCGGCGGTCGCCCAGGCCTTCGAGGCGGACCAGCGCAAGCGCGGCTTCGACCCGACGCGCGATCTCGTCCTTCGGCAGGTTCCGCATCTCGAGCGGAAAAGCGACATTGCGCGTCACGTCGAGATGCGGAAACAGCGCATAGTTCTGGAACACCATGCCGATTCCGCGCTTGTGGACCGGCACCTGCACGATCGAGCGGCCGTCGATCCGCACGTCGCCCGCGGTCGGGACGACGAAGCCCGCGATCATCATCAGGGTGGTGGTCTTTCCGGAGCCGCTAGGGCCGAGAAAGGTCAGGAACTCCCCCGGGCGCACGTCGAGGTTGACGTCGCGGTTGGCGCCGACCTCGCCGTAGTACTTGGTCAGGTGCTCCAACTCGACCCGCGCCCCTCGCGGCCGCGCCCCCGGGCGCGCATCCGGCTGGGGCCGCGTTTCGCTGCTCGGCATGTCCATCGGCCGCAATCGCCTCCCCCCTCGTTCAGGCCCGGCCCTGTGCGACGGTCGGTTCCGCGGTCCCGTGGACGTTCCGTATGCGCCTTTTCGCTTCCGCTATTCGGAACAGGCGTCTTTCTGCGGCGACGGGCCTGACGAAAAATCGTCGGATCGCTTGTCCATAAAGTCAAATTCAATTATGTGATCATTCTATAGAAATAGATTATATTGTGAGAATGTCCTCCAAACGCGCCGGCCGGGGCCTCAACCTGCGCCAGCTCGAAGCCTTTCGGGCGCTGATGACGACGGGCACGGTCTCCCAGGCCGCCGACCGCCTTAACGTGTCCCAGCCTGCGGTCAGCGTGTTGATCGCGAACCTCGAACGGAACGTCGGCTTTCCCCTGTTCGAGCGGAGGCGCGGGCGGCTGGTGCCGACGCCCGAGGCGGGCTTCCTGCTTGACGAGGTCGAGCGCGCTTTCGCGAGCCTCGACAAGATCGCCCATGCGATCCACGAGATCCGCGGGATGACGACCGGTTTTCTTCGCATCGCCAGCCTGCCGGGACCGGCGGTCCGCTTCCTGCCGCGGGTCATCGCCCGTTTCCTCGACGGCCGGCCGCAGGTGAATGTCAGCCTGCACAGCCGCAGCTCGATGAAGGTCCGGGAATGGGTCACCCTCGGCCAGATCGACCTCGGGCTCGCGGAAATGCCCATAGACAACCCGGCGATCGCGTGGGAGCCTCTGATTCAGCGCTGCGTCTGCGTGTTGCCCGAAGGGCACCCGCTGACCGCCAAGGAGACGATCGCCCCGAAGGATCTCGAAAACGAGCCGCTGATCTCGCTCTATCGCGACCATATGACGACGCGCCGCCTGGAGGCGGCCTTTCACGAAGCCGGCGTCATCCGCCGGGTTCGGTTCGAGGCCACCACCTTCGCGACCTGCTGCAACTTCGTGCGCGAAGGGGCGGGGATCGCCTTTGTCGACAGCTTGACCGCCGAGGATTTTCGCGGCCAAGGGGTTGTGGCGCGGCGGTTCGAGCCCGCGGTTCGGTTCGAAATCGCTCTTTTGCGCTCCGCAAACCGCCCCCAGTCGCGACTCGCGCAAGCCTTTGCGGGCGCTCTCAAAGCGGCGATCGCGGATTA
>CAYYWV010000179.1:0-2974 GCA_964475385.1 uncultured Alphaproteobacteria bacterium
GCCCGGATCTCCGGTATCACCAGAGGAGTCAGCAGCTCACGGCACCGAGCCTCGACGATGGCGCCGAAAAGCCTCTCCTTGCTCTCGAAATGATTATACACCGTCGCCTTCGAGACCCCGGCCCGTTGGGCGACGGCGTCCATCGAGGCCGCGCCGAAGCCGCGCTCGAGGAAGATCTCGGTCGCAGCCGCCAATATAGCGCTTCGCTTTTCCTCGCTTCGGGGCCTTCCTTGCGGGCCTTGCTCTCCTGTCATCCCTGTCATCGCATCCCCTCTTGCACGATGGCAGTGTCGCCATAAATATGGACTGAACCGTTCAGTATTATAATTATGCGCTACGGGCTCGCGATCAATGGCCTCACGAAAAGCAACAAGAATCGCCGCCGCCATCCTGGCCGTCTTAGCCGTCGGCGCGCTCGGCTCTGCGGCCGGGTGGTACTGGTGGACCGTCGGCCGCTATCACGAAACGACCGACGACGCATATGTGCGGGGCGAGATTACGCCGATCAGCCCGAAGGTGGCAGGCTATGTCCGCGAGCTCGCCGTCGAGGACAATCAACGCGTGCAAGCGGGCGACGTGCTCCTGAAGATCGACGACCGCGAGTTCAAGCTGGCGGTCGCCGAGGCCGAAGCCCGCGTCAAGGAGACCAGGGCCGCGATCGCCGGCATCGACGCGCGCATGACCTTGCAAAGCGCCGCGATCGAGCAAGCCGCGGCCGAGGTTGCGGCGGCCGAGGCCGAGCTCGAGCGCGCGAAGAAAGAGCTCGGGCGCGCCAAAAACCTCCTTAAGGGCAATGTTGGCACCCGCCGCCGCTACGACGAAGCGGTCGCGGCTCAGCGCAAGGCCGAGGCGGCCCTCAGGCGGAGTCGAGCGCGCCTAGAGGAAGCCCGCCAGGAGGTGCGGGTTCTCGAATCGGAGCGCAAACGCCTCAAGGCCGTTCTCGCCCGAAGCGAGGCGGCGCTCGCCCTTGCGAAGGCGCGGTTGAAGGATACCGTCATCGTTGCGCCGGTCGCGGGCGTCGTTGGCAACCGCGCCGTCCGCTTGGGCCAATACGTGCGGCCGGGCGCGCTTCTCATGGCGATCGTTCCGCTCAACAGGATTTGGATTTCGGCCAACTACAAGGAAACGCAGATCACGCGAATGGAGGTGGGGCAGCCCGCCGAGATCGCGGTCGATACCTTTCCGGGCGTAACGCTGAACGGCCGCATCGAGAGCTTCTCTCCCGCGAGCGGGGCCGAGTTCAGCCTGCTTCCGCCAGAGAACGCGACCGGGAACTTCACCAAGATCGTCCAACGAATACCGGTGAAGATCGTCCTCGACGCCGATAACCCTCTCGCCGGCAAGCTCCGGCCCGGCATGTCGGTCGAGGTTACGGTGGATACGCGCGAAAACGCCCACGCTGAAACATTGGCCCAGGAAGCGCGATGAGCGCGCACGCCGCAGTTCCCGAAGGCGGCCCCGAACGGACGGTCACCCTTCGCGCGCTTTTCGGGTACTTGGCCATGGTGCTGGGGCTGTTCATGGCCGTGCTCGACATCCAGATCGTCGCGAGCTCGCTGCGCGAGATCCAGGCCGGGCTCTCTGCGAGCTTCGACGAGATCAGCTGGATTCAAACCTCTTATCTCATCGCCGAGGTGATCATGATCCCGCTATCGGGCTGGCTCGCCCGCGTGCTCTCGACACGGTGGGTGTTCGTGGTCTCGGCGGGGGGATTTACGATCATGAGCCTCGCTTCGGCCACGGCCTGGAGCATCGATTCGATGATCGTCTTTCGCGCCCTGCAAGGGTTCTTCGGCGGGGCGATGATCCCCACGGTCTTCGCCGCGATCTTTCGGATCTTCCCTCCGAGCAAACAAGCCGGCGCGACGATCATGGCGGGGCTCGTGGCGACGATGGCGCCCACCTTGGGGCCGACGTTGGGCGGCTGGATCACCCAAAACTTTTCCTGGCACTGGCTGTTTCTGATCAACCTCCTTCCCGGCGCATTCGTGTGTCTCGCCGTCGCCTATCTGGTGAACATCGACCGACCGAAAATCGCCCTTTTGCGCAAAATCGACATCCTCGGAATCGCGCTCACGGCGATCTTCCTCGGCAGCCTGGAGTACGTGCTCGAAGAAGGCCCCGGGAAGGACTGGTTCGATTCGCGCCTGATCCTCGGGTTCACCGCGGTCACGGTCGCGAGCGGCGCGCTGTTTCTATGGCGGGAGTTGCGCTGCGAGCATCCGGTCGTGGACTTGCGGGCCTTCAGGGACAGGAACTTCACGATCGGCTGCCTGTTCAGCTTCGTCATCGGGGTTGGCCTGTACGGCTCGGTCTATCTGTTGCCGCTGTTCCTGGGGTCCGTCCGCGACTACAACAGCCTCCAGATCGGATGGATCATGATGGTCACCGGCGCCTTCCAGTTCATCTCGGGGCCGATCGCCGGCGCGCTCGAGAAGCGCATCGACCTCCGGCTTATGCTGGTGCTTGGGTTCGGCCTGTTCGCTCTCGGCCTCTGGCTCAACGGGCGCATGACGGCCGAGGCCGGGTTCGTCGCGCTCTTCCTGCCGCAAGCGGTGCGCGGCATCGCCATCATGCTGTGCTTCCTGCCGATTACGACCATCGCCCTCGGCCGTTTGCCGCCCGAAGAGGTCAACAACGCCAGCGGGCTTTACAATCTCATGCGGAACCTTGGGGGCGCGATCGGCCTCGCCGCCATCGATACCGTCTTCAGCAACCGCTACGACCTTCACTTCGCGCGCCTGAGCGAGGCCATAACGGCCGCCCGTGCGGGGGTGCCCGAGCTGTTGAGCAACCTGTCCGCCTATCTTCAGACGATGCTTCTGGATGCGGCCCGCGCCGATGCGGCGGCCTTGAAATTGGTCCTGGGGATGACGCGCAGAGAGGCCATGGTGTTGACCTACAACGACGTGTTCATGCTTATGGCGGCGACCTTTGCGCTCTCTCTTCTGTTGACGCCGCTTTTGCGAAAGGT
>CAYYWV010000180.1:0-2913 GCA_964475385.1 uncultured Alphaproteobacteria bacterium
TCCTGCGCCGGATCTACCGCGCGCCCGAGCTGTTCCAGCTTCTCGCGACCTTCGGCGTGGTGCTGGTCGTGCAGGATGCGGCGCTCGCCATCTGGGGGCCGGAAGACCTTTTGGGGCCGCGGGCGCCGGGGCTCGACGGCGCGGTCGACGTTCTGGGCGCTACGGTGCCCGAGTACGACCTCGCGATGATCGCGCTCGGGCCTGTGGTGCTCGGCGGGCTGTGGCTTCTGTTCCACCGCACCCGCTGGGGGGTTCTGGTGCGCGCCGCAACCCAGGACCGCGAGATGGTCGGCGCGCTCGGGGTCAACCAGCGCCGGCTGTTCACCAGCGTCTTCTTCCTCGGCGCGTTTCTCGCCGGGCTCGGCGGCGCGGTGCAGCTTCCCCGCGAGTCGGTAAGCCTCTTGATGGACCTCAATATCATCGCCGAGGCCTTCGTCGTCGTAGTGGTGGGCGGCATGGGAAGCGTCGCGGGCGCGTTCCTCGCTGCGGCGCTGATCGGCGAGCTCAACGCTTTCGGGATTCTGATTTTCCCCGACATCGCCATCGTCCTGATGTTCCTGGTGATGGCTGTGGTGCTGGTGATCCGGCCCTGGGGGCTTCTCGGCAAGCCCGAGACCGCGGCCCCGCGCGCCGCGGCGTCCGAGCCGCCGCTCGCCCCCGCCGGGCGGGGCTTGCGCGTCTTCGCCGCCCTCGTCTTCGCCGGCCTCCTCGCCGCGCCCTGGGTGGCGGGCGACTTCGCGCTCGTGGTGCTGATCGAGATCTTCATCTTCGCCCTGTTCGCGGCGAGCCTCCACTTCATCATGGGGCCCGGGGGCATGGTCTCGTTCGGGCACGCGGCCTACTTCGGCCTCGGGGCTTACGGGGCGGCGATGCTGGTTCAGCATCTCGGCGCGCGGATGGAGCCGGCGCTGATCGCCGCCCCGATCGCCGCCGGCGTCGGCGCGCTCGTCTTCGGCTGGTTCTGCGTCCGGCTCTCGGGCGTCTATCTCGCGATGCTGACGCTCGCCTTCGCCCAGATCGCCTGGTCGGTGGTCTTCCAGTGGTACGACGTGACCGGCGGCGACAACGGCATTCTGGGCGTCTGGCCGGCGGCCTGGGCGAGCGAGAAGGCCGCGTACTACTACCTCGCGCTGGTTCTCGCCACGCTCGGCATCCTGGTTCTGCGCCGGGTCGTGTTCGCGCCTTTCGGCTATGGCTTGCGCGCGCTTCGCGACTCCCCGCGCCGGGCCGAGGCGATCGGCCTCGACCGCCATCGCCACCAGTGGCTCGCGTTCGCCTTGGCGGGCGTGGCCGCCGGGCTTGCGGGCGGGCTTTACGCCTTCTCGAAGGGCAGCGTCTTTCCCGACGCGATGGCGATCCCGCGCTCGGTCGACGCGCTGGTGATGGTGCTTCTGGGCGGGGTGCGGACCCTGAGCGGGCCGGTGGTGGGGGCCGCCGTGTTCACCGGGCTCGAGGACCAGATCACGCTGTACACCGAGTACTGGCGGGCGATCATGGGGGCGATCATCATCGGGCTCGTGCTCGCCTTCCCCGAAGGGATCGCGGGCTTCGTCCGGGCGCGCTTCGCGGCCGCCGGCGACGCCGAGCGCGGCGACGGAGAAGGGCCGTGAGCCTGCTCTCGGTCCGCAACCTCGGCAAGGCGTTCGGCGGCGTCCAGGCGGTCGCCGACGTGAGCTTCGATCTCGCCGCCGGCGAGCTTCTCGCCCTGATCGGCCCCAACGGCGCGGGCAAGTCCACCTGCTTCAACATGCTGGGCGGCGAGCTGCGTCCCGACCGGGGCTCGATCACCTTCGAGGGGCGCGATCTCGTCGGTCTGCCCCCGCGGGCGATCTGGCGGCTCGGCGTCGGGCGCACCTTCCAGATCACCGCCACCTTCGCTTCGATGACGGTGCGCGAGAACGTGCAGATGGCGCTGATCTCGCACCATGGCCGGGCGTTCGCGCCTTGGGCGCGCGCCCGCGATCTCTACGTCGAGGAGGCGATGGCGCTTCTTGCCCGCGTCGGAATGGCCGATCAGGCGGGGCGTGCCTGCGGGGTGCTCGCCTACGGCGACCTCAAGCGGGTCGAGCTCGCGGTCGCGCTCGCCAACGAGCCTCGGCTCCTGTTGATGGACGAGCCCACCGCCGGCATGGCGCCCAAGGAGCGCGTCGGCCTCATGGCGCTCGCCGCCGAGATCGTCCGCGACCGCGGCATCGGCATGCTGTTCACCGAGCACGACATGGATGTGGTCTTCGCCCACGCCGACCGCATCCTGGTGCTCGACCGCGGACGGCTGATCGCCGAAGGCCCGCCTGCGGCCGTGCGCGATGACGCCCGCGTGCGGGAGATCTACCTGGGCACGGGCGCGCTGTTCGGCGCCGACGGCGCGCGACCGTGACCGAAACGCCCAACAAGATCGAGATCGCGGGCGTCAACGCCTATTACGGGCGCGCCCATATCCTGTTCGACCTGGACCTCGCCGCGCGCGCGGGCGAGGTCGTCGTGCTTTTGGGCCGCAACGGGGCCGGCAAGTCGACCACGCTCAAGACGATCATGGGGCTGGTTCCGGCGGCGAGCGGCGAAATCCGTTTCGACGGACGCTCGATCCGGGGGCTCGCGCCGCATGCGATCTGCCGGCTTGGGCTCGGTTACGTGCCCGAAGACCGGCGTATCTTCGGCGAGCTTACGGTCGCCGAGAACCTCGAGGTCGGCCGCCAGCCGCCGCGCGACGGCGCGCCCCGATGGACGCCCGAGAAGCTGTACGATCTGTTCCCCAACCTCGCCGAGGCGCGGGACCGGGCGGGCGCGCAGATCAGCGGCGGCGAGCAGCAGATGCTGACCATCGCGCGCACGTTGATGGGCAACCCGTCGGCGATCCTTCTCGACGAGCCGTCCGAGGGCCTCGCCCCGGTGATCGTCGAGCAGATGGCGCGC
>CAYYWV010000181.1:0-2876 GCA_964475385.1 uncultured Alphaproteobacteria bacterium
GCGGCGGCGTGGTCGCCGACAGCGACCCCGAGACCGAGTACCAGGAAAGCCGCAATAAGGCTCGCGCGCTCATCCGCGCCGCCCAAGAGGCGTTGCGGTAGGACAACGGTTCAGGCGAGAGGGACGATTCGTTCAGCGCGCGCCTTCGCGCGCGGGCGGGGGCTGGGACGAGGACAAGGGCGCAGGCTGGGAGGCGCTCTCCGGCGGCGTCGCCGCGAGCGTCGGCGAATCCCTCTCTTCCCCGGTCTCGCGGACGGCGACCTTGACCCCTTCCTCGCGGGCGACGATGGCGCTGATCGGCACCAGCGCGAAGCCGCGCGCGGCGAGCCCCGGCAGCCAGTCGGCGAGCGCCGCGATGGTCGCCTCGTGGGGATGGCCGATGGCGACCGCATAGCCCCGCTTGCGGGCGAGGCGCTCGACCACGGCGAGCTGGGCCTTGATCGCGTCCACGTTGAGGTCATTGTCGATGAACACGTTGCGCCGCGTCGCCGGCACGCCGAGCGCGCGCGCGATCGGCAGGCCCAAAGAGCCGGCGACGGTCACCGAATCGAGATAGAGAAGCCCCCGGTCGCGAAGCTCGGCGAGCATGATCGCCATCGACGCGGCGTCCTCGCTGAGCTTCGAGCCCATGTGGTTGTTGATCCCGACGTAGCCGTCGAAGCGGCTCAGGTTGTGGTCGAGCCGCGCCCTGAGCTCGTCCTCGCGCAGCCCCGTGACGATGGCCTCGGGCCCCGGGTACTGGTCGGGGCTCAACGGCTCGAGAGGCATGTGGACCAGAAGCTCGTGGCCGTTTCGGCGCGCGCGCGCGGTATCGGCGCGGAGATGGTCCGCGTAAGGCAGAAAGGCGAGCGTGAGCGGCCCCGGCAGATCGATCACCCGCTCGGTCCGGGCGTGCGGCGGGCCGAGATCGTCGACCACCATGGCGATCATCGGCCGGCCGTCGAGCGCCGAGGGCGGCACCGCGACCGCGAATCGTCGCCATGCCGGCGGCGCGGCGGCCTCGGACGGCGTGGGCGGACGAATGGCGGCGGTCGCCTTGTCGATCGCCGCCGTGACGGCGGCGTCGGGCGGCGCGGCGGGAAACGTATCGTCGTCGAGGACCGGCGCGGTCTCGATCGTTTCCTCGAACATGGGAAGCGGCTGCTGATCCTGAAAGCCATCGGTCTCGTTGGCGGCGGGACCGGGGGCCGTAGGCGACGGCGCGGCGGTGGGCGGGATTTGGATCGCCTTGGCGATCTCCGGCGGCGGCGCGGCGGCGTTCGGACGCGCGCCAAGGCGCAGGCCCACCACGCCGCCGACGAGCGCGGCGGCGAGCCCCAACGCGACGGCCACCCCTTGCCGGCGCAAACGGGCGGCCTTGCGCCGAGAGGCTTGATTATCGGGGGCAGTGGTCATCGCTTCTCCCGAGGGCGCGCAGAACGCCGGGACGTATCCGGCATCTCTCCCGCCCAAGCCCGGCCGTTCGCACGGTGGCTTTCAGACGCTTGCGAGGAGTCAAAATCTTACGCGCGGCGGCGCGCCCGAGCCTCGGGCGCGGGGGCATCGGCGTCGGTGTCGCTCGGGCCCGCGAGATCGT
Organism: uncultured Alphaproteobacteria bacterium; assembly: GCA_964475385.1. Classification (GTDB taxonomy): domain Bacteria; phylum Pseudomonadota; class Alphaproteobacteria; order JAAXGF01; family JAAXGF01; genus CAYYWV01. The sequence continues at coordinate 1,577 of CAYYWV010000181.1, forward strand.
CGAGGATTGGGCACTCGGGCCGCTCATCGCCGCGACAGCGTTCGACCAGCTCGCGAAGCGTCGCCCGCATCGCCTGAAGCCCGGCGATCTTGTCTTCGATCACGGCGAGCTGCCTCTCCGCAATGGCCTTGACGTCGGCGCTGGCGCGCGAGCGGTCGCGGTAGAGCGCCAGAAGCTTGCCCACATCTTCGATCGAGAAGCCAAGATCCCGCGCTCGACGGACAAAGCGCAGAAAGGCGATATCGGTTTCGTCGTAGCTGCGATAGCCGCTTTCGTTGCGCGGCGCGGGCGCGATCAGCCCGATCGATTCGTAGTAGCGGATCGCCTTGGCTGAAACGCCCGAGCGGGCGGCCGCCTCGCCGATGTTCATGCGTACAGCTCCCCTCGCTTATCGAGCGGTTCCAGCTCGAACCTGGCGAAACCTCACCATTATCGAAAGCCGGTAACGGTTTATTTTCTATAAAGCGCCCCCTTGCCCTAAGGTCAAGGTTCTTCCTCCTTCCGACGTTCGCCCGCAAAGCGAAGGCGTTGGAGCCGTAGGCCGCGCCAAGCGCGATTGTCCGGTTTGATTCCGGCGCGCCGCAAGGTATTCTGAGACGCTCCTTGTTGATCCGCTATACGAATGATTCCGCGTAATAATTTGATATGTTTCTGTTAATAGACAACTACGACAGTTTCACCTACAACCTCGTCCATTTTCTCGGCGAGCTCGGGGCCGAGGTCGTTGTCAAGCGCAATGATGCGATCACCGCGGACGAGGCGATGGCGCTTTCGCCGGAAGGCGTCATTCTTTCGCCTGGCCCTTGCGATCCCGACCGGGCGGGGATCTGCCTTGCGATGGTCGCGCGCGCGGCCCGCGCGCATCTGCCGCTTCTCGGCGTCTGCCTCGGGCACCAGGCGGTGGGCCAGGCCTTCGGCGGCCGCGTGGTGCGCGCGCCCGCGGTCATGCACGGCAAGCTGAGCGCGATCCGGCACCAGGGGCGCGGCGTGCTCGCGGGTCTTCCCTCGCCGTTCTCGGCGACCCGCTATCATTCGCTGATCGTCGCTCGCGAAGGCTTGCCCGATTGCCTCGAGATCACGGCCGAGACCGAAGACGGGGTGATCATGGGCATCGCGCACCGAGAGCTTCCGATCTTTGGGGTGCAGTTCCACCCCGAGAGCATCGCGTCCGAGCACGGCCATGATCTTCTTCGCAACTTTCTCACGATCGCGTCGACCTGCGAGACCGCAGCGGCGCAGTCTTCAGGAGGACGGGCATGAGCGGCGATCTCATGGACATGAAGAAGCTCATCGGCCTTGT
>CAYYWV010000182.1:0-2846 GCA_964475385.1 uncultured Alphaproteobacteria bacterium
CGACGCCGCGCTCGGCGGGCGGCGTGCGCCAGCAGTTCAGCCTGCCCGAGAACATTCGCATGTCCCAGTACGGGCTCGCGCTTTACCGCGATTTCGAGACCCGCATGGCGGTCGACGGCGAGCCGGCGGCCCCGGTGGGCTTTCGGCCTGGCGGCTATCTGTTTCTCGCAAGCCCCGAAGGCCGGGCGACGCTGGAAGCCAACCACCGGGTTCAGCGCGCCGAGGGCGCGCCGGTCGAGATTCTGGAGCCCGACGAGATCCGGGCGCGGTTCCCGTCGATCGCCACCGACGGCGTCGCCGCCGGCAGTTTCGGCGCGGACGACGGCTGGATCGACCCTCACAGCGCGCTCCAAGGCTTCCGCCGCAAGGCGCAGAGCCTCGGCGTGCGCTACCGCGCGGACGAGGTGACCGGGATCGAGCGCGCGGGCAAGCGCCTCACCGCCGTGACCCTCGCCTCGGGCGCGCGCCTCGCCGCCGGGGCCTTCGTCAACGCGGCCGGGGCCTGGGCGGGCGCGGTCGCGAAGATGGCCGGCATGGCGCTTCCGGTCGAGCCGGTGCGCCGCATGGTCTACTACTTCGAGACCCGCGCGACGCTCGAGCCCCTGCCTTTGGTGATCGATCCCACCGGCGCCTACTTCCGGCCCGAGGGGCGCGGCTATATCGGCGGCCGGTCGAACCCGGACGAGCCCGCGGGCGTCAACTTCGAGGTCGATTACGACTGGTTCGAGACCGCGGTCTGGCCGGTGCTGGCGGCGCGGGTTCCGGCCTTCGAGGCGATCCGCGTCCAGCGGGCCTGGGCCGGGCTTTACGCGGTCAACCGGCTCGACGCCAACGCGATCATCGGCCCCTGGGAAGGGGGCTGCGAGAACTTTTACGTCGTCTGCGGGTTCTCGGGCCACGGGCTCCAGCAGGCGCCCGCGGCCGGCCGGGCGATCGCCGAGCTTCTGCTCGAAGGCCGTTTCGCGACCCTCGACCTTTCGCGCTTCGGCTACCAGAGGGTGATCGAGAACGCGCCCTTGTTCGAGGCCGGGATCGTTTAGGCTGCGCTGCTTCGCAGGGCGGCTCGCCGCCGGCGCGCATCGGCCACGAGCAGCAGGAGAATGCCGCCCAAAACCATCAGCGCCCCCGCCGTCGCCGTCGGACCCAGGCGTTCTCCGAGGATGGCGAGCGCACCCCAGACGCTCACCACCGGCTCGAGGTTCGAGATCACCGCGCTGCGGGCCTCGCCGATGATGCGGACGGCGATGAAGAAACCCAGAAAGCCGAACAGGAAAGATCCGGTCACGCCCGCGGCGCCGATCCAGCCGAGCGCGGTCGCGGGCGCGGCGAGCGCGTCGGTCGCGGCGCCGACCGTCACGAAGCCGACGGCGGCGATCGCCGACATATAGGCGATCAGAAGCGTGACCGGCAGCTCGCGCATCAGCCGCGCGCCGCCGATCGTGGTCAAGGCGTAGGCGACCGAACCCAGCCCGGCGAGGGCGACCCCGCGCAGGTCGAGCCCTTCGAACGAGACGCCGAGCATCACGGCGACGCCCGCGAAGGCGACCAGGGCGGCGGTCCAGCTGAGACCGCCGAAGGGCTCGTCAGAGATGATCCGCATGAGAGCGGCGACGACCAGCGGATAGGTGTAGATGATCGGTACGCTCAAGCTCACCGGAATGTAGGCGACCGCGCCGATGTAGCCATAGGTGGAAAGCCCGAAGGCGACCCCGACCGCCGCCACCTGCGGCCATAGGCGGCGGGGGATGCGCAAGGAAGAGCCGAGGAGCTTAGCGGCGGCGAACAGGACCGCGGCCATCACCGTGAAGCGGATCGCAAGCAGGCTTATCGTGCCGACGCCGCCGTCATAGGCGATGCGGGCGAAGATGGCCGCCGATCCCAGGATCGCCGCCCCGACGACGACCGCGGCCACGCCGACCCAGGCGGGAGGCCGGCCGGGCGGCCTAGGCGTCGTCGTCATCGCAGTCGTCCAGCGCGCCCTCGGCGGCGAGAAGCGCGCGCTTGCGCGCCGCCCCCCAGCGGTAGCCGCCGAGGCCGCCGTCGGCGCGCAGCACCCGGTGGCAGGGCACCAGAACCGAGACCCGGTTGGCCGCGCAGGCCCGCGCCACGGCGCGCGCGGCCGTCGGCCGGCCGATGGCCTCGGCGAGCGCGGCGTAGCTTCGCGTCTCGCCCGCCGGGATGCGTTGCAACGCCTCCCAGACCCGGCGCTGAAAGGCGGTGCCTCTGAGGTCGAGCGGGAGGGCGCGGTCGGCGGGCCGCCCGTCGATGCGGGCGATGACCGCCGCGAGCGCCTCGGCGAGCGCCGAGCGGTCGCGCTCGATCTCGGCGGCTGGAAACTCGGCGCGAAGCGCGGCCTCGAGCGCCGCGTCGTCGTCGCCGAGGTAGACCGCGCAGACCCCCTTCCGCGTCGCCGCCGCCAGCACCCGGCCGAGCGCGCAGGCCGCGGTCGCGAAACGAATCGCGCTCCCCCGCCCCCGCCGGCGGTAGGCCCCGGGCGCCGCGCCGGGGGTCCGGCGCGCGCGCTCGTAAAGCCGGCTCGGCGCGCCGAAGCCGGCGGCGTCGGCGGGAACGATGGCGTCGACGGTCTGCATGGCGTCCATCCGGCGGTTCATTGCGCGGCTCGCTCCGTCATAGCGCAGATCGCCCTTTGCGCGCTATCCGCTCCTTGCTCGGGCATTCGAAAGAGGCGCGACGCAAAAAGAGAGGGGCGGGCGTCCCCCGTCCCCAAGGGCGGTTCAATGAGATCGGATTGTCGTTTCATTGCGGGGCGCGATCCTCGCGCCAGGTCGGAATCATGCGTCGATGCGGCGCTCCGCCGAACGTAGGCGCGCGCCGCCAAAACATGA
>CAYYWV010000183.1:0-2840 GCA_964475385.1 uncultured Alphaproteobacteria bacterium
GAAGGACTTGCGCACGTCCTTGAGGCTTACGATCGGCTGATCGGAGGTCCACGTCGCCTCGGTCCGGTCGTCTTGGGCCATCGTATCCTCTTCAAATCTTAACCGCGTAGCGACGCTCGAGGCGCTGCGTCCAACGCGCAATCGGGTAACAGTAAAGGAAAAAGATGATCAGCAGGAACAGGTAGAACGGCGCCAAGAGCTCGGTGCGGCTGTCCTCGGCCACCAGCGCCTGCTGCGTAAGATTGACCGCTTCCTCAACCCCCATGATCGAAGCCAGCGGGGTCGCCATGGTGAGAATCGCATACCAGTTCATCCACGGCGGGAGCATGCGCTTGATGCACTGAGGCAGAATGATCATCCACAACGTCTGCCGCCGTGTGAAGGCGAGCGATTCGGCCGATTCCCACTGTCCCGACGGGATCGAGAGCACGGCTCCGCGCACCACTTCCGAGATGTTGGCCATGATCGGCAGCGAGAAGCCGAAGATCGCTTTCACCCAGTCGGGGATCGGAATCACCAGATCGCCGATGCGAACTTCGAACGGGAACAAGAGCATAATGGCGAACAGAAGCACCAGCCACGGCGAGTTGCGGAAAAACTGGGTCGCCAGCCACGAGCCGGCGCGCACCGGCGGCAAAAGCGAGATCTGCGCCAACCCCAGAATCGCCCCGGCGACGGTGCCGATCGCCATCGCCCCGAAGCTGATGATCAGGTTGAGCGCAAACCCTTTGAGCAGGAACGGCATCCACCGCCACAGCGTCGCCAGAACGCCGCGATCGAGCGGCGCCCCCGACTGCGCCTCGGCGGCGCCGGCCGAAAGAACGAACAGAACCGCAAGCCATACGCCGTGGCGCGCCTCGAGCCGCAGCCGGAAGCCGTCGCCAGCGGCGCGGTCGCGGATGCGCCGCGAAGCCACCGGCAGCAGGACCGGCAGGTCGGTGGCGACGCCGGCGTTCCCGCGCGCGCGCTTCATACCCCGTAGCCGGGAATTCTCATGGCCCGCTCCCACTTGTGCATTCCCCATACCAGGATGCCCACGAGCGTGACGTAGACCACGAACAGAACCGCCATCATCTCGGGCACGTTGACGTTGTCGGACCAGATCTGGTTGGCGGTGTACATCATCTCCGGCACCGCGATCGCGTAAGCGAGCGTCGTCGTCTTGACCAAGTTCACGAGGTTGTTGTTGAGCGCCGGCAGCGAGATGCGAAAGGCGAGCGGCAGCACCACGTGAATATACGCCTTCAGGCGGCTGTAACCGAGCGACTCGGCGGCCTCGATGGTCGCCGTCGGCACCGCCTCGATGCCGGCGCGGAAGATCTCGACGTTGAAGGCGCCAGCGAAGAACGACAGCGAAATCACCGCCCACCCGAAGCTTCCGATGATCGGCTCTTGCCAGCCGCCGGCGTCGTAGGACGGCGTGTACGGGCCGAGCCCGAAGTAGAAGAAGAAGAGCTGAACCAACGGCGGCGTATTGCGGAAGAACTGAATGTAGCCCTGCACGATCAGGCGCAGGAGCCGGAACCGCGAGCCTTGCAGCCACGCGCCGATGACGCCGATGATCAAGCTTAAAACGAGGCAGGCGAGCGAGAGGTAAAGAGTGTTGTAGAGCCCGCGAATAAACCGTTCGCGCTCATACGCCTCATAGAAGATGACAAGGTTGATGCCGTGCTCGGTGTAGAGCCAGCGAAACCAATCGTAGACCGCCTCCACGGGGCCGCCTCCCTAACGCGCCGCACCCGAGTCCGCTGCGCGCGACGGGGGCGGCATGCGCCGCCCCCGCCGCCGCGCCGTCGACGTTATTTGGCCAACCAGTCCTTGTACTTCTCGTGCATCTCCTTGAGGAAGGCGGTCGGTTGAATGCCCCATTTCTTTTCGAGCTCGATCAGGCGTCCGCTCGAATGCCAGTTGTAGATCATTCCCGACATGAAGCGGCCGAACAGCTTGTCCCGCTCTTCAAGGCGCACGGCCAAGCCCCACGGGTTGTCGTCCTCCGTAGGCAGCGGCATCTCGTAATCCTTCCACGCCGGGTCGGAGAGATCCGACATGATCGACGAATCGTCGTACACCCAGGCGACGCAGCGGCCGTCCTTGAGCGCCTGCTTGGCTTCGGCGTTGCCGACGAAGGCGATCACCTTCACGCCGTAACGCTTCTCGACGATCTTGTTGTAGAAAGCGCCCTGCTTGCCGCACACGGGTTTGCCGCGCAGATCCTCCCACTTTTTGAAGCCATATTTCTTAGGCGCCATGATGTTGGTGCCCGAGGTGTAGTAGTTCGGCAGCACGATGCCGACCACCTTGCGTCGGTCGGGGCGGTCCGACATGGTCGCGATCATCAGGTCGATCTTGCCTTGCTGCAGAAACTGCATACGGTTCGACGACTGCACGGGAACCAGTTCGAGGCCGACGCCGAGGGTGTCGGCCACGTCTTTCGCCATGTCGGGCTCCATGCCTACGATCTTGCCCGAAGGATCGCGGAACCCCCACGGCTTGTAATCGGCCTTGACGCCGACGATGATCTTGCCGCGTTCGAAGATCTTATGCAGCGTGTCCTCTGCATTCGCCGGCGCGGCGGCGAACATAATCGCGGCGATTCCGATCGCCGTCACAAACGTTCGTTTGAGCATCTTGACCTCCCCTATGTTCAATCCTTCCGAACATTAAATTCGGGCTTAGCCCCCTCTGTCGATGGCGGGAGAGTGGTCGTCGACCATAAAAGCGAAAGGTTGCCGCGCCACCCGTGACTTCGCCCGAGGTTCCCTGAGCGAGGGTCTCCGATAGAGCTATGATAAATAATGATGACCTAAATGTCGGCGATAGTCCATCGACGCGCATCTGGT
>CAYYWV010000184.1:0-2834 GCA_964475385.1 uncultured Alphaproteobacteria bacterium
GCGAAGATGGTCGCCGCGCCGAGAAGCGTGCAGACGAAGCCGGCGATCATCAGCGCGGCGGCCTTGGCCCCCTTGCCGTAAACGTAGTCCTCGATGACCACGTCGAGCCCCAGCTTGAGATGGTAGAAGACGACCGCCAGCGTAAGGATGGCGAGCACCGCCGAGACCGGCGACGCCAGCCAAGCGCGCGCCTCCTCGTAGCTCGCCCCGGCGAGCCCGGCGATCGAAAACGCGAGCCAAAGCACGAGCGGGACCAGCGCGACCGAGGTCACGCGCTGACGCCACCAATGCTCGACCCCGTCCTTGGCCGCGCCGTGCCCGCGCGCGCGGGCGAGAGGAGATCTCAAGCTCATGCGCCACCTCTCATCATGTAGCCGACGATCCAGGCGGCGAGTGTGAGCGCGATCGAGATCGCCACGACCGCAACGCCGCTGCGCCGCGCCTCGTCGATCTCGAGCCCGCGCCCCGTATCCCACCACAGGTGTCGAACGCCGTTGCACAGGTGATAGAAGAGCGAGAAGGTGAAGCCGAGAACGACCAGCCGCCCGAGCCACGAGCCCAACAGCCACTGCGCGGTGGCGTAAGCCTCGGGTCCGCTCGCCAGGGCGATCAACCAATAGGCGAGCAGCAGCGCCCCCAGCCCCAGCACCAGCCCGGTGATCCGGTGCAGGCCCGAGAGCACCATCGTGAAGAGAAGGCGATAGACCTGGAGATGCGGCGACAGCGGGCGCTCGCGTGTGGTGGCCATGGCGATAAGCCTCTCGCGGGAACGAAGCGGACGGGTTCCGGGAAACACCCCCTAACCCTCGGACAGAGCGTGGTTTAGACCCTTAAACTTGGCGAGTCAACGGCGCGTCCCTACAACGGTCGCGCGCGCATCTACCCGCGCCGCGGCGCCAAGACCGTGTAATCGAGATCGAGAACCACCGCCGGGTCGTAACGGCCGTCGTCTGCGAACAAAGGGAAATCGGCGGCCGGCCGGTCCTTGACCGCGACGGTGCGCAACCGCAATGCGCCGAGATCGGTTCGTCCGGGCAGCGCGATGCGCGCGCGCACCTCGCTCCAGGCGTAGACCGTGTCGCCCGCGAACAGGGGCGCGACATGGCGGCCGCCGTTGATGGCGGCGATGCGGAAGGCGCCCGCGAGCCCGTTGAACGACAGCGCGCGCGCGAGGCTGATGACGTGGCCGCCGTAAATCAGCCGCCGTCCGAACCGTCCGGCGCGCGCGGCCACCGCGTCGAAATGGACCCGCGCCGTGTTCTGGTACAGCCGGGTCGCCATCATGTGCTCGGCCTCCTCGACCGTGAGGCCGTCCACATGGTCGATCCGCTCGCCGGGGACGTAGTCCTCCCAGAAATGGGGCGCGCCGGCGAGCGTCGGATCGTACCCCGAAAGGTCGAGATCGGCGGGCGCGGCGAGGTCGCCGGCGGCGACCGCTTCGGCGAGCGTCGGAACCTGGGCCTCGGGCGCTGGAGAAGACGGGTCGCGCTTGCGCACCATCACCCAGCGAACGTAGTCGAGCACCGCTTCGCCGCGCTGGTTGGCCCCGGTCGTGCGCACATAGACCGTGCCGGTCTTGCCGTTCGAGTTCTCCTTGACGCCGATGACCTCGCTCTCGGCGCTCAGCGTGTCGCCGGGATAGACCGGCGCGAGAAAGCGGCACTCGGCGTAGCCCAGGTTGGCGACCGCGTTGAGCGAGACGTCGGCGACCGTGCGCCCGAAGACGATGTGAAACACGAGAAGGTCGTCGACCGGCGCGCGCGGCAGCCCGAGCGCGCGCGCGACCGCGTCCGAGGAATGGATCGCGAAGCGCGATCCCGTCAGCGCGATGTAAAGCGCGACGTCGCCTTCGGTGACCGTGCGCGGGACGGCGTGGACGATCCGCTGCCCGACGGCGAAATCCTCGAAGAAGTTGCCGCGGGCGCTCTTGCTCATGACCCTTGCTGCGCGTTGTCGGCGTCGAGCGCGGCGATCGCCTCGGCGAGCGCGACGACGCGGTGCGCGTTCTCGACGTGCAGGTTCTCGACCAGCCGGCCGTCGACGACGACCACGCCTTTGCCTTCCTTGGCCGCCTCGGCGTGGGCGGCGATGATCTTCTTCGACCACTCGACCTCCTCGGCCGACGGCGCGAAGACCTCGTTGGCGACCGCGATGGTCTTGGGGTGGATCAGGGTCTTGCCGTCGAAGCCGAGCTCGACCCCTTGGCGGCAGGAGTGCGCGAAGCCCTCGTCGTCGGCGAGGTCGAGATGGACCCCGTCGAGGATCGCGAGCCCATAGGCCCGGGCCGCCAGCAGGCACAACCCCAGGCTCGTCAGCATGGGCAGGCGCTCGCGGGTGTGGCGCGCGTGCAGATCCTTGGCGAGGTCCGAGGTGCCCATCACCAGGCAGGCGACGCGCGGGTGCGCGCCCGCGATCTCCTCGGCGTGCAGCATGCCGATTGGGGTCTCCATCATGCACCAGATATCGAGCTCGGGCGGCGCGCCCGCCGATTCGAGAAGATTCACCGCCTGCTCGATGGCGTCGGCGCTGCCGACCTTGGGCAGCAGCACGGCGTCGACCCCGCTGGTCGCGGCGGCGACCAGATCGTCGTACCCCCAGGGCGTGGCGAGCCCGTTGACCCGGAGAATGAGCTCGCGCCGCCCGTAGCCGCCCTCGCGGACCGCGGCGAGCACCTGCTCGCGGGCCTGCGTCTTGGCGTCGGGCGCGACGGCGTCTTCGAGGTCGAGAATCAACCCGTCGGCGGGAAGCGTGCGCCCTTTCTCGAGCGCGCGGGCGTTCGAGCCCGGCATGTAAAGAACGCTGCGGCGCGGACGAATGCGGCGCGACATCGGCGG
>CAYYWV010000185.1:0-2824 GCA_964475385.1 uncultured Alphaproteobacteria bacterium
TCGCCCCCCTTATTCGCGCGTGTTTTGTTCCGTTTGGCCTTTGGGGCGAGGGCGAAGTGTTGTTCGATGTAGGCGACGATGCGCGTGACGCAGGCGGCGACGTCGTTGGCGCCGGTGTCGATCACGAGCTCGGCCGCCTCGGGCGGCTCGTAGGGCGCGGTGACGCCCGTGAACTCGCGGATCTCGCCCGCCCGCGCGCGGCGGTACAGACCCTTGGGGTCGCGTTGCTCGCAGACCGCGAGGTCGGCCGAGATGTAGATCTCGTGGAAGCCGTCGGCGTCGAACGCCTCGGCCGAGGCCCGCGCGCGCTCGCGGTCCGCCCGGTAGGGCGAGATGAACGCCGTGATCGCGATGAACCCCGCGTCCGACAGAAGCGCCGCCAGCTCGCCCACCCGGCGGATGTTCTCCGCCCGGTCCTCGGGCGAGAAGCCGAGGTTCGCGCTCAACCCCCGGCGCACGTTGTCGCCGTCGAGCACGTAGACCTGATAGCCCTTGCGGAACAGCGCCGCCTCGACCTCGAGCGCGAGCGTCGACTTGCCCGCCCCCGACAGCCCCGTGAACCACAGAACGCCCCCCCGATGCCCGTTGCGCGCGGCCCGCGCCGCCGGAGACACGCCGCCCGCGACCGCCGTCAGGTTGGTCCCCTTCGCCGTGATCAGGTCGCGCTGGTCGGGGTAGCCCTCCATGCTCGCGATCCCGCCGCCGGCGATCGAGTACCCGTCCACCAGGACGAACCGACCCGTGCGCGGGTTCGACGCGAACGGATCGAGCGCCAGCATCCGCGGCGAGCGCAGCACCACCTCGGCGACCCCGTTGCGATCCACCCGGTCGCCCGGCGCCGTCCCGAGATCGCCCGTGTCGATCACCCGGCTGATCGCCTGAACCTCGACCGGCGCCTCGAGCGTCGCGAGCTTCAGCTTGTAGCGCGACCCGACCTCGAGCGGCCGGTGTCCGAGCCAGAACAGATGCGCCCGGAACACCGTCGTCTCGACCGGCGGGTCCGCCACGTGGCTCGCCACCTCGCCGCGCTCGACGAAGATCTGCTCGTCGAGCACGATCCCGACCGATTCTCCCGCCGACGCCTCGGCCCGCGCGCCCCCGCCCCCGGGCCAGCTCTCGATCCGCGCCACCCGCGCGGTCTTGTTCGACGGCGAGAACAGAAGCTCGTCCCCGGGACGCAGCCGCCCGCTCTCGATCCGGCCCGCGAGAATCCGCCGCTCGTCGAACCGGTAGACGTCCTGCAACGGCAGCCGCAGCGGCAGATCCGACGGCGGCGGCGCGGGCGCGAACCCGTCGAGCGCGTCGACCACCGTCGGGCCTTCGTACCAGTCCATCCGCTCGGACCGCGTCGCGACGTTGTCCCCGTCGCGCGCCGACACCGGGATCACATGCATCGGCGTCACCCCGAGGCGCCCCAGATACGCCCGCATCTCGGCGCTGATCGACGCGAAGCGCTCGGCCGAGAACTCGGCCAGGTCCATCTTGTTCACCACCACGACAACCTGGCGCACGCCCAGGAGATACAGCAGGTAGCCGTGACGCCGCGACTGCTCGCGCACCCCCTCCGCCGCGTCGATCACCAGGACCGCCGCCTCGGCGCGCGCCGCCCCGGTCACCATGTTCTTCAGAAACTCGCGATGCCCCGGCGCGTCGATGATCACATAGTCCCGCACCCGGCCCCGGAACCAGATCTGCGCCGCGTCGATCGTCACCCCCTGGTCGCGCTCGGCCTGGAACGCGTCCATCAGGAACGCCCATTCGAAGCGCATCCCCCGGCGCGCGCAGACCGCCCGGAGCTCCTCGACCTTGCCCGTCGGCATCGACCCCGTGTCGTAAATCAGCCGACCCACGAGCGTCGACTTCCCGTGGTCCACGTGCCCCACCATCACGATCGGCATCGCCGAGCGAAGCGCCGCGCCCGGGAGGATCGGCGCGCGCGCAGCCGTCACGCCCTCCGCCGGCGCGCCCGCCGGCGCATCCGCCGCCGGCGCGCTCTTCGCCGCCGCGCGGCGCGTCCCGCCGTCCGTCATCACATATACCCCTCGACCCGAAGGCGCTCGAACGAATCCTCCGCCTCGTGGTCCATCGCCCGACCGCTCCGCTCCGCCACCTTGGTCTCGCCGAGCTCGGCGATGATCTCCTCGATCGTCGTCGCCTCGCTCTCGACCGGAAACGTGATGTCGCGGTCGCCCAGGGAACGGTACCGCTTGCCGTCGCGCGCGAAGTACAGGTCCACCATCGGAATCCCCTCGCGCGCGATGTAGCGCCAGATGTCGATCTCGGTCCAGCCCAGAAGCGGGTGCACCCGCACATGGGTCCCCGGCGGAAAGTCCGTGTTGTACTGGTCCCAGAACTCGGGCGGCTGATCGCGGAAGTCCCACTTGCCCCCCTCGCCACGGGGGCTGAACACCCGCTCCTTCGACCGCGTCCCCTCCTCGTCGCGCCGGATCCCCGCGATGATCCCCGTGAACCCGCGCGCCGCGATCAGTCGCTTCAGCCCCACCGTCTTGCGCGCCGCCGAGCGCGTCGCCGGCGGCAGCGTCTCGTCGATCTCCTCGACCGGCGGGCATTCCCCGACGATCAGATCAAGCCCCCACTCCGCCGCGTAGCGGTCCCGAAACGCATACATCTCGGGAAACTTCCGACCCGTGTCCACGTGAAGCACCGGAAACGGCACATGCCCGAAAAACGCCTTCCGAGCCAGCCACACCATCACGTTCGAATCCTTCCCAACCGACCAAAGCATCCCCAGCCGATCCAACCGGTTGAACGCCTCCCGGAAGATATAAACGCTCTCGCTCTCCAATCGATCCAAGTAGTCCAT
>CAYYWV010000186.1:0-2761 GCA_964475385.1 uncultured Alphaproteobacteria bacterium
TTAGTTCTCGCTTCCGGTCCTGTTCCGGTCGCTATTTATCCTCGAGATCGGTCTCGTCTGAAGTCCAGCGCCGACGTTTGCGATAGATCGTCGAATCGCTGATTCCAAGCAGCGCCGCGGCCTTCGGCACGTTGCCGCGGCATTGCGCGATCGCGGCCTCGATCGCGTCGCGCTCGATCGCCCAGAGGGGGCGCACCGGCGCGCCCGCACCGCCGGCCGAAGCGCCGCTCGCTTTTCCGTTGGTTGCGGCGGGCGCGGCGCTGTTCCTATGTTCGGAAGCGCCGACCTCGGGCGGCAGCATGGCGGGGGTTAACGCCTCCCCGTCGTGAAGCACGAGCGCCCGCCTCAGCACGTTCTGAAGCTCGCGCACGTTGCCCGGCCACGCGTAGGCCGCAAGGCAGGCCTCGGCCTCGGGTGTGAGGGTGGGAGCGGGACGCCCTTCTTCGGCGGCGATTCGGACAATGAGCGTGCGGGCGATCGCGATCACGTCGCGGCCGCGGGTCCGCAGCGGGGGCAGAGCAAGGGGGATCACGTGCAGGCGGTAGTAGAGATCCTCGCGGAAGCGCCCCGCCGCGACCTCGGCGGCGGGCTCGCGGTTGGTGGCGCAGACGAAGCGCACGTCGACCTGTTCGGTGGCGTTCGACCCCACCCTCTGGAAGCTGCCGGTTTGGACGAAACGCAAAAGCTTGCTTTGCAATGCGAGATCCATCTCGCAGATCTCGTCGAAGAACAGCGTCCCGCCGTCGGCCCGTTGCGCAGCGCCCTCGCGGTCGATATGCGCGCCGGTGAAGGCGCCGCGGACGTGGCCGAAGATCTCGCTCTCCATCAGCTCGCGGGGAATGGCGGCGCAGTTGACCGCGACGAAAGGCCGCGCGCGGCGCGGGCTCAGCCGGTGGATCGCGGCGGCGCAGAGCTCTTTGCCGGTGCCGCTTTCGCCGGTGATGAAGATGCTGGCCCGCGAAGGCGCTGCGCGCGCGATCACCTGATAGACCTCCTGCATCGGCGGCGAGTCTCCAATCAGCGCACCGAGCCGGCCGCGTTCCAGGCCTGCCGCTCCGCCGTCCAACGCCGGCGCGCGCGCCTCGATAGCATTCGAGACCGCCGCGACCAGGCGCTTGCGCGAGACCGGCTTGACCAGAAAGTCGAAGGCGCCGCCGCGCATCGCTTGAACCGCGACCGTAATCGAGCCTTCGCCGGTGACCACAATGACCGCGGGCGGGCGCGACAGCGCAACGATCCGGGCGAGCACGTCGAGACCGTGAAGGCCCGGCAGCCCGAGATCGAGGAGCACCACATCGACAGGCGCTTTCTTCTCCGCCCGTTCGATAAAGGCGAGCGCCGCCTCGCCGTTCTCTACCCGGTCGACGACGAACCCGTTCCGCGACAGACAGGCGGCATAGACTTCGGCGACGATCGTGTCGTCGTCGACGACCAACGCGCGGGAAGACGCCGTTTTGTCCGCCGTTGATAGAGTCGGTCCGCAAGGCTCAGGCATGCCGCGCCTCGGCTCAAAGAGCAAGAGCGCGAAACCGTGCGCTGAGATAGGACGGAAGGGAAAGGCTTCTCAGGCGATGCCTGAGAAGATTTGTAGGTGTGCAAATACGCAAGATGGTATATCGCTGTAGACACACAACCTATACGTGTTGGATATTAACTATACTTTTGGAAAGTTCAACACAAAATCAACGCCCCGGGAAAATTTTTAAGACTTCCAGGGCGGTGAAAAAATAGCTTAGTAAAATTTGTGGTTATTGGGAGAGAAAAAACCAACGCCGCGCCGGGCCTTGGCTCTCCGGTTGGTTGCGCCTCAGCTCCCCGTGCGCAGGGCCTTCCAATAGGCGTTGTTGCGCTCGCCGATCAGCATGTCGTGCTGGGCGCCGAGGCACTGGCGCATGGTCATGGCCAGCCCTTGGCTGCGCATCTCGGCGCAGCTTTCGAACGCCTTGCGGGCGAGTCCGATGGCCTCGGCGCCCGCTGCGCGGGCCGTCCACCGCGGCGCGACGCGATCCCAGAGCGATTTGTAGACATCCGATTCGACCCGCCACATCTCGGGCAGGCTGTTGATCATGTCGTTTGTGAGGCGGGCGGCGACCGTCCGCGCGCCGCCGTGGTCGACGATCCGCGCCCCGAGCGCGCGCAGCGGTCCGGTGGCGATGGCGATGTCGGCCTCGGTCTGGGGATTGCGATCGCCCTGGATCGGCTTCGGGATCAGCGAAACCCGCTCGGCGACCTCGACCGCCGCTTGACGGAGACCGAGCGCGCGCAATCGCCCCTGGGGCAGGCTGATACGCACCGCGGTATGGCCTCGGATTGCGGTAACGGCGAGAAGCCCGGCGGCCGGAATCCGCCGCGTCCGTCCATCGGCGGTGGTCCCGACCAACGTCACGCCTTCGTTTCGATAGACCGTATAGGGCGCGCCGCGCGGCGGAGAAGCGCGGGTCGGCTGGAGGCAAAAAGCGGTGAACTCGGCGGCGCACTCGCCGCCCGCGCAGGCGAGCGGCACCGGCTCGGCGGTCGCGACCAGGGCGAGAACCTGATAGGCCGCCCGAGCCTCGCCGGCCGCGAACGCGACGACGGCGGCTGCAAGCGCGGCGGCGGTAAGGGTGAGGGAGCGAAATGCGCGCATGATGCCCTCCGGTTTCGTGGGCTGGCGAAGAGCCGCCGCCGCACCGGTGTTCGCGGCCGCACACGGCGGCGACGCTGCGCAGTTAGGCGAAGCGTCGCACGCGCCATGAGCGGGGTCAAGCGAGCCGTCCCAAGG
>CAYYWV010000187.1:0-2735 GCA_964475385.1 uncultured Alphaproteobacteria bacterium
GGGGGCCTGTCGAAGGGCGAGGCCCGAGTCTCCTCATAGGCGAACGGGTATGAGATCGATTCGCAATTGCCCCTGGATTTTTAGGGTATTTTCGGCTAACAGTTTGAATGTCGGAGTGTTAGACTCTCGATTCGAGAATGATAGTCATTCTCGTTAGATGAGTGTTCGCGCCCGGACGGGTGTCGGCTGTGGGAGTGTGCGCTGATGTCGCAAGAAGCGGGTGGACTTTCGACGCTTGCGGACGCGCCGCGAGGCGCCGTCCGGCGCGGCGGTTTCCTTCTCGCCGTGTTCGGGCCGGGCCTCGTCGTCATGCTCGCCGACACGGACGTCGGCAGCTTGGTCACCGCGGCCCAGAGCGGGGCCCGCTGGGGTTACCGGCTGCTTCTTCTCCAGTTGATTCTGATTCCCATTCTTTACGTGGTTCAAGAACTCACGGTCCGCCTCGGCGTTCATACCGGACGGGGTCACGGCGAGCTGATCCGCGAGTCGTTCGGCCCGTCTTGGGCCTGGGTGTCCGTAAGCGGACTGGTTGTCGCTTGTTTCGGCGCGCTCCTCACTGAATTTTCGGGCATCGCGGAGATCGGGCGGTTGTTCGGCGTCCCCCAGGAGATAAGCCTTTCTCTTTCGGTCGGCTTCCTTCTTCTGGTGGTTTGGACGGGTTCTTACCAGAGGGTAGAGCGGGTCGCTGTCCTGTTCGGCCTGTTCGAGCTTGCGTTTTTCTGGGTCGCCTTCGCCGCCGGCCCCGACGGGACCGCGATGGTCGAGGGGCTGATCCACGCGCCCTTCGCCGACGCTGATTACCGGTTTCTGATCGCCGCCAACATCGGCGCCGTCATCATGCCCTGGATGATCTTCTACCAGCAGTCGGCGATCGCCGATAAGGGGCTCGCGCCCGAGCACTACCGAGCGGCGCGTTGGGATACGGCGCTGGGCGCGGTGCTGACCCAGCTTGTCATGGCCGCCGTCCTTGTCGCCACTGCGGCCACCATCGGCCGGGCGCGTCCCGACAGCCCGCTCGAAACCGTAAGCCAGATCTCCGAGGCCTTTGTCCCCTTTCTCGGTGAGACCGTAGGACGGCTGGTATTCTCGGCCGGGGTGTTGGGGGCCGCTTTCGTCGCCGCGATCGTGGTCTCTCTGGCGACCGCCTGGGGGCTCGGCGAGGTGACGGGGTACCGCCATTCGCTTCAGCGCAGCCCCCGCCAGGCGCCCTGGTTCTATGCCGTTTACACCGGCATGGTGGTGACCAGCGCGCTGGTGGTCGCCTGGGCTCCGAACCTGGTTTCGCTGAACGTCGGGGTCGAAGTGATGAACGCCCTTCTTCTGCCGCTGGTGCTCGGTCTCCTGGTCGCGCTCGCTATGCGGGTGCTGCCGCCGCATGCTCGACCCGGCCCGATCTATCGTTGGGTTGCGCTCGCCATCGTCGTCACGACCTCGGCGTTCGGCGTTTATACGGGCATAAGTGGCATTTGGGGCATTGGCCTCTGACTTCACTCTCCCTCTTCCAAAGGCGCGGCTTCGCCTTCCGTACGCGGTTGCGTTGCAAGCCGCGCCGTTCGGATTGGCGGGTCGTTCGCGCTTGATCCCGGCGCGCGCGGCCGCTATAATTTCAAAAAACAGAATGATATTCCGTATTTCGGAATTTTGAAGCGAATGGAGAGGAAAGCCTTTTCGCCCGCCTCGGACGGGGCCGGGCGAAATCGGGGGATCACAGCGCGATGACGCGAAAGCGATCGGCCGGCGGAGCGGCCATCGGCGCATGAGCGGGCGCTGGCGGGTCGGCGTCGACGTGGGCGGCACCTTCACCGACGTGGTCGCGCTGCGGGACGACGGCGAAGAGACACGCGCCGCCAAGGTCGCGAGCCGCCGCGACGACCCGGTCGCGGGGCTCAAGGCCGCGCTCGCCGCGGTGGACCTCGACTGGGAAGACGTCGCCGACCTCGTCCACGGCACCACCATAGTGACCAATGCGATCGTCGAGGACCGGCTCGCTCCGGTGGCGCTGATCGCGACCGAAGGGTTCGGCGACACCCTCGCCATCGGCCGCCAGAACCGGCGCTATCTCTACCGTCTCGACCTGCCGCCCAAGCCTGCGCCCCAGGTGCCGGAGGCGCGCCGGATCGAGGTCGCCGAACGGCTCGACCACGAAGGCCGCGTGCGACGGCCGCTGGACCCTGAGTCCGTGCGGGCGGCGGTCGCGCGCGCCGCCGCAAGCGGGGCCGAGGCGGTCGCGGTCTCGCTTCTCCACGCTTACGCCAATCCCGCGCATGAAGAGGCGCTCGGCCGGGCGCTCGCCGAGCGCTTCGCCTATGTGGCGCTTTCCAACCGGGTCAACCCCGAGGCGCGCGAGTACGAGCGCACCGCGACCACGGTCTTGAGCGCAGGCGTGATGCCGCTCGCCGCCGGCTATCTCGACCGGCTGGAGCGGGCGCGCCCGCAAGCCTCAAGGCTTCATCTGTTCCACTCGGCCGGCGGCATGGCCGCGCCCGAGGCGCTGCGCGAGCTCCCGCTCGGGCTCGCGCTCTCGGGGCCGGCGGCGGGCGTCGCGGCGGCGAGCGACGCGGCGGCGGCCTTGGGGCTCGACCATGCGATCAGCTTCGACATGGGCGGCACCACCACCGACGTGTGCCTGATCGCCCAAGGCCGCGCCGAGATCGCAAGCGACCGCGCGCTCGCCGGACGGCCCATGCGCCAGCCCATGGTCGCGGTCGAGACCATCGGCGCGGGCGGCGGCTCGA
>CAYYWV010000188.1:0-2733 GCA_964475385.1 uncultured Alphaproteobacteria bacterium
CCTGGCGAGGACGCGCCCACACGAGCGCGGCCCGCGCTCTCGGCCGTCCTCACAGAGGCTTGACTTGCCGCCCGGCGCTTCCCGTTCCACAGTGATTCGAGATGAGCGAACCGACTGCGGACCGGATCCATGCGCGCACAGCTCTCGAATCCCTTGTCCGCGCTCCTCGCCCGCGCCCGAAGGACCGCGCGGACCGCCGCGCCCGCGGCGCTGATCGCGGCCTTGCTCCTGCCCGCCGCGCCCGCCTTCGCCGGGCCGGAGGACGCTTGGCGGAGCGCCTGGCCGCGGACCGACTTCTCCAAGCACTCGGTTCCCCTTGAGGAGATCCTCTCGGGCGGGCCGCCCAAGGACGGCATCCCTTCGATCGACGATCCCGTCTTCGTTTCGGTCGCCGAAGCGGCCGACCTGCCCGAGACCGAGCCCGTCATCGGCTTCGCGGTCGGCGACGACCGCCGGGCCTATCCCTTGCGCATCCTGATATGGCACGAGATCGTCAACGACGTGGTCGGCGGAGTGCCGGTCGCGGTCACCTTCTGCCCGCTGTGCAACGCGGCGATCGTCTTCGACCGCCGGGTCGACGGCGAGACGCTCGAGTTCGGCACCACGGGCAAGCTGCGCAACTCGGACCTCGTCATGTACGACCGCCAGACCGAGAGCTGGTGGCAGCAGTTTCTGGGCGAAGCGATCGTCGGCGAGATGACCGGCAAGCGGCTCAAATTCCTGCCCGCGCGCATCGAGTCCCTCGCCCGCTTCCGCGCCCGCGCGCCCGACGGCAAGGTGTTGGCGCCCAACAACCCCGGCATGCGGCGCTACGGCTACAACCCTTACACCGGCTACGACCGCCTGCCGCGGCCCTGGCTTTACGCCGGCCCGTTGCCGGAAGGCGTCGCGCCGCTCGACCGCGTGGTCAGAATCGGCGAAGAGGCCTGGGCGCTGTCGCTCCTGCGCAAGAAAGGAACGATCGCCGCAGGCGATCTCGTCATCACCTGGACGCCGGGACAGGTCTCGGCGCTCGATGCGGCGCGGATCGCGGACAGCGTCGACGTCGGCAACGTCACCGTCCAGCGCAAGACCGCCGACGGCGGCCTCGAAGACGTGGTCTACGGGGTCGATTTCGCCTTCGCCTTCCACGCCTTCTATCCCGACGCGCCGATCCACACCGAGTAGGATCGCCGCCGGTCAGCCTTCCCTTTCTCTTTCGACCCAACTCGGCAGGTCGGCGATCGAGGCGATGCGCCCGTCCGGGCGAATGCCGGGATGGGCGCGATCGGCGGGCGTAAACTTGCCGGTCTCGACCTGGAGCGCGCGGACGCCGGCCCTTTGCGCGCCGCCGATGTCGGCCTCGATGTCGTCGCCGACCATGAGCGCCTCGGCGGCCGCGACGCCGAGATGGTCGAGCGCCAGCGCGAAGAAGGCCGCCGCCGGTTTGCCCACCACCCGGGCCTCGACCCGGGCGGCGTACTCGAGCGCGGCGACGAAGGGCCCGAGGTCGAGCGCGATCGCGCCGTCGCGGCGGCAATAGCGGTTGCGGTGAAGGGCGACGAGCTCTGCGCCTTCGCGCAGCATGGCGAACAAGCGGTTGAGCCGTTCCCAGGTGAAGCCGATGTAGAGATCGCCGAGCACCACCGCTTCGGGCTCGTCCTCGACGAGATCGAAGGCGGCGAAATCCTCGGCGAGCGCGGGCTCGGCGGCCAAGTGGACGCGGCGGACGCCCGCTTGCGCGAGCATCCGGGCGGCGGCGAGCGGCGGGGTGAAGATGTCGTCGGCCGCCGCCGCGAACCCCATCGCGGACAACCGCGCCGCAATGGCTCGCCGCGGGCGCGTCGTCGTGTTGGTCAAAAAGGAAAGGCGAAGGCCCGCGGCGCGAAGGCGGTCGAGCGCGGCCTGCGCGCCCGCAACCGGACGGTCCCCTTCGTAGAGGACGCCTTCGAGATCGAGAAGGACGCCGCGAACTGTCATTGCCGCTCTGTTCGCGCCCCGCCCGAAAAGCCGGACGGCGGACGCCCGGACGATGATACGACCCTCCGCCCACAGCGGCAATGCGGGGCCGCTACGAACGCTCGGCCGTCACTGTATCGGGCTGGGACAGATAGATGATGCGGCTGAGAAGCTCGCGGTAACGCTCGCTCGTCGCCTCGTCGAACATGGGGTCGCGGTTCTCGGCGAACGCCTGGTCGATTTCGATCCAGTCCTCGGGGGCGAGGCTGTCGCGGGCGAGCGGAAAAAGCTCGGTCTCCTCCTTGCGCATGTGGTCGTGGACGAAGGTCGTATAGTCGGTGACGATCTTCTCGAACTCGTCCTTGTCGAAAGGCACCTCGATCGACATCGCCTCGACCGCCGCGCGAAGCTTGCCGATCATCGCCGCCTCGCGCTCGTGCTCGTCGCGAAGGGCGTCGATCAACGGCCGAGCGTCGGCATTGCGGCGAGCGAGCGCAGTAAACAGGTAGCGCTCCTCTTTGGGGTGATGCACCTTGTCAGGAAAGGATTCGATATAATCGATCGCCGCGAATAAAAGCTCATAGTCGAGCGCACCCCGCTCGCGGAAGGATTGCACTTCCGTATCGAGGACCGAGAGCACCTTGAGCATATTGGCGTGTTCGCGTTGCAAAATCTTGATCGCCTTGGCCATGGCGTTGCTCCTTTGACTTCGGCGCCCGAGACGGCCTCGGTCAGCATACGCTTTTCACTGCCGCATCGCAGCAAATTCCTGGCGGGGCTCCGCCATCCGTCGCA
>CAYYWV010000189.1:0-2644 GCA_964475385.1 uncultured Alphaproteobacteria bacterium
CCTAGAACTGGGCCTGGAGCTTGCGGATCGCGATCATCGCGTTGGCGGCTTCGAGCGCCTCGCCGAGGGTGACGATCCCGCGCGCCTCCAAAAGCTCGATCATCCGGACGAAGATGCCGGCGGTCGCCATGGCGTCGCCGAGCGCGGTGTGGCGGTCGCTGATCTCCACCCCGAAACGGGCGGCGACGGCGTCGAGGCTGTGATCCGAGGCGTGGTCGTGGAGAAAGGCCGACAGCAGCAGGACATCGAGCACGGGGTTGTCGAAGACGACCCCGCTCTCGGCTTCCTTTCGGCGGAGAAAGGTCATGTCGAAGGCGGCGTTGTGGGCGAGCAGCACCGCGTCGCCGACGAAGGCCTTGAACTGGGGCAGCACTACGCGCGCCGGCGGCTTGCCCGCGACCATCTCTTCGGTGATGCCGTGAAAGCGGATCGAGCGTTCGGGGATCGAGCGCTCGGGATCGACCAGCCGGTAGAAAGTCTCGCCGGTGAGAATGCGCCCGTTGACGATTCGCACGCCCCCGATCGACACGATCTCGTCGCCGCCCGAAGGGCGGAGCCCGGTGGTCTCGGTGTCGAACGCCACATAAGCGAGCTCGCGCAAAGGACGCTCGGCCGCGGGACCGGACGCTCGAGCTTGGCGGGCGAGGTCGAAGTCGTAGAATTCGGGGCGCGGGGGTAGGGGGGGCTTGGCCTTTCCTTTGGGGACGCGGCGGGCGGGCGGTAGCGCAAGGCGCAGGAGCGCGAAGCCGCCGGGCTTGGTCTGGCTCCAGATCTCGCTGCCGTGGCGCTCGAGAACGTCGCCAAGGGTGGCCGCGCCCAGCGCCCCTTCGAGCGGCGCTTGGCTCCAGGCGTCCAGCGCCTGCGCCGGGATCGGCGCGCCGCGCCAGACGAGATCGACGTAGACGTGGCGCTCGCCCCGGCTCGCCTCGACGTCGAAGGCCGTCGCCCCGGCGGCGTCGTGGATCCGGCGGAGAAGCTGGGCGAGCGCGAGGATCAGCGAGTGGCTGTCGCCGTGAAGCCACTGCGGCGCGCCGACCATGGTGACCGAAAGGCCGCTCTCGCGAGCCTTTCGGATCAAGCAGTTGAACAGATCCCCCGAGTGCAGATCGGCCATCGGCCAGCGCCCGTTGGGCAGGTTGCGATAAGCGTCGGCGAGGGCTTCCAGCCGTTCGCTGAGCGCGGCGCTTTCGGCGAGCAGGACGTGCTCGAAAGCGGCGCGGGCGTCGGCGTCGAGATCCGGATGGCGGGCGAGCGTCTCGGCCGCCGCGCGGAGGTTTGCGATCGGCGCGCGCAATCCCTCGGTCGAATCGCGCAAGAGCATATCGCGGCGCGCCAGCGCCTCGATCTCCTCGCCCGCGTCGGCGAAGGTCAGCACATAGCCCGCGGCGCGGCCTTGCGAGTCCAGGATCAGGCTCATGCGGCCTTGCAACAGGCGCCGCGAATCGGCGCTTGCGCAAACGAAGCTCTCGACCGGCGCTTCGCCGTCCGGGCCTTCGCGGGCGATCCGGTCGAGCAGACGCTCTAGGGTATGCTCGACCGGGGCGCGGGTGACCAGCCCGAACAGCGAGCGGCCGAGGCCGAGCGCTTCGGGCGCATCGAACAGGCGCACGACGGCTTGGTTGTAGAGCACGATTCCGTGCTCCATCGTGCAGACGACGACACCCTCGGTAAGGTCGAGAAGAATGGCTTCGAGACGACGGCGGGTCTCTTCCAGCCGCGCGGTGCGTTCGACGACCGTTTCGGCCACCCGTTCGCGGGCCTCCCGCAAGGCCTCGCCGAGATCGCGCACCGCCTTGGCGAGCGGGGCGCAGGCGTGGCCGGGAGGCGGCTCGATCGCGCCATCCGAATCGAGCCGGGCCAAGGTCTCGGCTCCGCGGGTGATCGCGGCCAGCGGTCGCACGATACGGACATAGACGATCGCCCAGGCGGCGCCGACAACGAGAACCAGAACCAGTCCGGCGAGCCCGCCGTAGACGAGCATGGCGGCGGAAAGCTCGGCCGGGTTGACGGCCGCGGCGGTCGCAACGGCCCAGAACGCCGCCCCGAGCGCGGCGAGCGCCGCGACGCCAACGCCTGCGAACAGGACCGCGACCATTGCGCGCAGCGACACGGCGTCACGGTCCTCCGGGCGGCCTATGCGTCGGATGGCGTGTCGGGCGGCGCGTCGGGCTGATCGATGTAGCGGCGCACCCGCTCCATCACTTCGCGGGTCGAGAAGGGCTTGGTGATATAGTCGTCGGCGCCCAGCGCCAGCCCCTTTTCCCGTTCGACGTCGCGCCCCTTGGCCGTGAGCATGATGATGCGCACGTCCCGCCAACGCGGGTCGGCGCGCAGGGTCTGGCAGACGTCGAAGCCGTTGCGCTTGGGCATCATCACGTCGAGAAGGATGAGATCGGGAGTGCGCTCGCTCACGGCCTTGAGCGCCTCGTCGCCGTTGCGCGCGACACGCACGTCGTAGCCCGCCTGCTTCATCAGGAACTCGAGCGAGACGACGATGTTGGGCTCGTCATCGACCACCAGGACCGAAGGCCTCATCGGCGGCTTTCCTTCCTTTGCCGAGGCGTAAACGCAAGATTAACGCGCGCCGTCACCGCTGGCCAAGGGTTTGTGAGGGGCGTCCTGCGCGCGTTGCCAGCGGGCCAAG
>CAYYWV010000190.1:0-2604 GCA_964475385.1 uncultured Alphaproteobacteria bacterium
ATCAGACCGAAGACAAGGGCGAGCGCCAGCCCGAGCCGGCCGAACCAGGCGCGGGTGTCGGGCGCGGTGTCGAACGGATCCCGCGTGGTCGTCATGGAGACCTCACCGGCCTTTCTCATCGGCCTTCGGCCCCGGGCGTGGAGGGGGCCGGCTCCAGCTCGGGTCGCGAGACCGCGTCGATCGCGCGCAACACGCCGTCCCAATGGTTGTTGCGGCAAAGGGCGATGGCCTCGCGACGGCCGAGATCGTCGACTAAAATTTCCGCAAGATGCGCGACCGGCGAGAAAACCGGCCGATGATCGGAAGCTCTTGCGCCCGCGTCCATAACGGTCTCCGCAGCGTGCATCGAAAGGTTTCGTTAAGGAAGCTAGCGCATCCGGCCCTGGGGCCAAATCACCGCTGTTCACACGCGGGTGAGGGGCCGGCCCTGATCTTTCAATCGAGAGAAGGCGTCAGCTGTCGAGATAGAGCTCGGCGCGCTTCTTCCACAGACCGTCGGCCTCGCGGCAGGCGATGGCGCGCCGGCTTTTCTGGACGCCGTCCCGGGTGATCGTGGTCAGGGTGTACTCGCGGCACCATTTGCCGCTTTCGCTGCGATAGGTGCGCACCGGCGTCACCGTTCCGTGGCTGCCGCTGTCGGGGTTGCGCCATTCGACGGCGGTGCCGCTGACCTGCGTTTCGAGCACCCGGTTGACCGTCTTCTCGACGAGCGAACGGTCCTCGGCGCGGAGCGCCTCGATTCGCGCGATCTCGCTTTCGACGCGGAAGCGGGCCGAGAAGTAACCGCTGCCGAGCCCGATCAAAAGCACGGCCAGCGACGCCGCGATCGGCAGCGCGTAGCGCGCGGGGGAGACGCCGCCGCCACGGCCGCCGCTCGCGGCGTCGCGCCGCGCGGCGAACTCCCGCGAGACCGTCTCGACCAGACGCTCGGGCGCAGGCTCGCGCAGCGGCTTGGAAAAAGCCGCCCGCAGGAGGCCGTCGGCCGCCCGCATTTCGCGCAAGGCTTTGCGCAACGCCGGCGTGGCGGCGAGCGCTTCCTCGACCGCGCGGACCTCGTCGGCGTCGAGTTCGCCGTCGATATAGGCGGCCAGGCGTTCGTGATCGATTTCAGGTCTCATGGCTTACGCATTCTGGTCCACATCGGGCGCGTCGTCGGCGGCTTCGCCGTCGATCAGCGACTTGAGCGCCGCGCGGCCGCGGGCGAGCCGGCTCATGACCGTTCCGACCGGAACCTCGAGGGTCTCCGCCGCCTCGCGATAGGAGAACCCTTCCACGCAGACGAGCATCATGACGGCGGTCTGTTCGACCGGCAGGCGGGCCATCAGCCGGCGGACCGAATCGAGCGTCAACCGGGCCTCGGCGATCCGTTCGGCCGGGCCGTCGGCCACGTCCTCGGCGTCGATCGGGTGCAGATGCCGCTGTCTGAGCGCGCCGTCGCGCAGGTTGTTGAGATGCAGGTTCTGCGCGATCCGAAACATCCAGCTGTCGAGCCGGGTGCCGGGCCGCCACAGATCGAGCTTGCGGATCGCGCGCTCGCAGGTCGCCTGGACCAGGTCGTCGCCATCCTGGACCGAGCCGGTCAATGCGTAGGCGAAGCGCCGCAAGCGCGGCAGCAGCGCGATCATCTCGCGCTGGATGGGTTCGTCCACCAGCCTTCCCCCGTCTCCCTCCGGCCGTTGCCCCGGCCCGCAAAACGACCGTCAATCCCTTGAGACCACACGGCTTTTGACAAATTCCGCCAGCTTCGGTCATGTCAGAGCCGTATCTATCCTATTCTCATGTCGCCTAGACAACACCCCTTGGCGGCGATTATTCCCGGCATTTTGATAAAATTCGCGCGACCCGGCGGAATAAAGCCCTGGTCCCTTGTGTTATGGTCGCATGAAAGCTGGACGCCAGACCTGAAACGGCGGCGCGTCGAGGAGGAACGGAAGTGGCCTGCGATTCAGTCAAACAGAGGCGCGCATCGGCGGCGCGGACCCGGCGAATGGTCCGGTTGCTCGCGACGACGAGCGTGCTTGCGGTATCGCTTTCGCTCGCCCCGGTCGCGGTGACGGTCCATCACGACGGGCTCTCCATCGTCAAGGTCGCGCATGCGAGCTCGTGCTTTGTTGCGGGCACGCGCGTGCTTATGGCCGACGGAAGCGAGAAGCCGATCGAGGACATCGCGGTCGGCGACCGGGTCATGAGCCCCAACGGCCGCGCGAGCGCCGTGGTGGCTGTCGAACGCCCGCGTCTCGGCGGGCGCCGGCTCTACGGGTTCAACGGCGGCGCGCCTTTCGTTACGGCCGAGCATCCCTTCCGCACGCTCGGCGGCTGGAAGGCGATCGATCCTGCGGCGACGCGGGCCGAAAACGCCGCCTTGCGCGTCGGCCGGCTCGCGGTCGGCGACATGCTGACCGTGCTCGCCGCGGGCGAGGGGCGCGCCCAAGCCGACGGCGCGCTTGCGCTTGCGCCGGTCTCCTCGCCTGCGGTCCGATATGTCGCATTGAGATCCATAACGGCCGCGCCGGCCGAGCCTGACACGATCGTCTACAACCTGATCCTCGACGGCGAGCACAGCTATTTCGCCAACGGATTCCTCGTTCACAACAAGGGCGGCGA
>CAYYWV010000191.1:0-1339 GCA_964475385.1 uncultured Alphaproteobacteria bacterium
GTCTTCGGACCTTCCGGGGTCGGCAAGACGTCCCTGCTCAAGAGCCTGCCGCCCGAGACGACGCTCTGCGTCGACCTCGAGGCGGGGATGAAGTCGGTCCAGGACTGGCCGGGGATGAGCATCGCGATCCGCTCGTTCCCCGACGCCGTCGACGTCGCCTGCCTGATCGGCGGCGTCGATCCCGCGGCCGATGCCTGCGGCTTCTTCTCCGAGGGCCATTACAGCCACGTCTGCCGGACCTATCCGGACCTGGCGCCGGTGATCGCCGAGAAGGAGATCGTCTTCGTCGACTCGATCACCGATCTCACCCGCCAGGCCATGGCCTGGGCCAAGACCCAACCGCAGGCCTTCTCCGAGAAGACCGGCAGGCCCGATACCCGCGGCGCCTACGGCCTTCTCGCCCGCGAGGTCATCGGGCTCTTGAAGCACCTGCAGCATGCGCCGGGAAAGACCGTGATCTTCGTCGGCATCCTCGAGCGCGTGGTCGACGCGACCAATCGCGAGCACTGGCAGCCGCAGATGGAGGGCGGCAAGGCGGCCCGCGAGCTTCCCGGCATCGTCGACCAGGTGATCTCGATGAGCCTGTTCGAGCCGGTGGAGGGTTCCGACGGTCACGGCTGGCGCCACGCGCCGACGACCGCAAAGGTCCGCCGCCTCGTCTGCCGCGCCGGCAACCCTTACGGCCTGCCGGCCAAGGACCGTTCCGGCCGGCTCGACGTGACCGAGCCGCCCGACCTCGGCGCGCTGCTCGCGAAGATCAACCGGCCGTCTCCGTCCAGTGAGTTCTGATCCTTTCGACAAGGAGTGACCCGCATGTACGACCTCAACGACGTCGAGCCCCATCATGGGAGCGAGCTCATCCCCGACGGCGCCTTCGCCAAGGTGACCATGGCCATCCGCCCGGGCGGGGTGGACGGCGAGGGCGAGATCGACAAGGGGCTGTTGAAGGCCTCCAACGCGCCCGGGAGCGACGTGCTCTCGCTCGATTGCGAGTTCACCGTGGTGGAAGGCCCGCACGCGCGGCGAAAGTTCTGGCAGCTCTTCACCGTCTCCGGCGGCAAGGTCGACGAGAAGGGCGTCTCCATCGGCTGGAACATCTCGAAGCGCATCTTCCGCGCCATGATCGACAGCGCGCTCGGGCTCGATCCCGAGGACATGAGCGAGACCACCAAGGCCAAGCGCCGGCTTCGCGGCCTCGCCGACCTCGGCGGCATCACCTTCGTCGCCAAGATCGCCGTCGAGCCGAGCCCGGACCCGCGCTATGGGGACAGGAACAGGCTCGACCGGCCGGTGCTGCCGAACGAGAAGGAATGGCGGCTCGTGATGGACGGCAAGGAGG
>CAYYWV010000191.1:1439-2600 GCA_964475385.1 uncultured Alphaproteobacteria bacterium
TGACGGCGGAGGCGGCGCAGGCGGTCGGCGCATGGCTCGAGGCAAGAGGACGGCTCCATCGCCCCATCGGCAGTCTCACGCGGAGCGATCTCGAGGCGATCGCCACGGCCGCCATCAGCCGCTTCGTCGTTCTCGCCACCGAACGCATCAAGGAGGCGCCCGAGGAGACGGAGGACCTGAAGAGTCTGCTGCTGGCGTGAGGCCGTGCGCGGTGTGCGGCCGTGAGGCGCGCGGCTTCGGCTACGTCCACCTGCTCCGGCCCGACCGGTTCCCCTCCTACAGGTTCTGCTCGATGCGCTGTCTCGATGCCGGCGCCGCGCTCGCGAAGAGGAGCAATGGAATGATCGACAAGACCGACATGGAATGCCAAGCGATCAAGGACGCGCGCCGCAACTTCGCCGAAGCGCTCGACGAGCTCGGCCTGATGGAGCCTTTCTACGACCGGAGCGCCGAAGAGATCGACCGGCTGATCGAGGCCGCCGTCGACGGCTTCCAGGAGTCCATGCGGCGCCAGTCGCTCAACGACGATATTCCGTTCTAAGGGCCACCGGGATGGCTGCCGTCGTCGACCTCAACCACGGCTCGGGCTTCGTGTACGGGGGGCGTTCCGCCGTCTCGGATGTGGGGGCGCGGCTCAACGCCCTGATCGACGCCGCCCTGGTGGCCGCGGACCGCGCCGCGCCGCCCCGCGACTATCTGGGCGCAAGCCGGATCGGCGAGCCCTGCGCCCGGGCGCTGGTCTACGAGGTCACGCAGGCGCCCAAGGACGACGGCAAGGACTTCGCCGGCCCGATCCTTCGCGTCTTCGCGGCCGGTCACGCGTTCGAGGCGCTGTCGATCCGGTGGCTCAAGAACGCCGGCTTCGATCTCAGGACGCGCAACCGCGCCGGCGAGCAGTTCGGCTTCGCGATCGCCGGCGGGCGCATCCGCGGCCACGTCGACGGCGTGATCGTCGCCGGCCCCGAGATCGGCATCGCCTGGCCCGCGCTGTGGGAGCACAAGGCGCTTAACGCCAGGTCCTGGGCCGATCTCGTCAAGCGCGGCCTGAGGGCCTCCAAGCCCGTCTACTTCGGCCAGGTCCAGCTCTACATGGCCTACACGGATCTCGAGCGCTGCCTGTTCACGGCGATGAACAAGGACAGCCAGGCGCTCTATCACGAG
>CAYYWV010000192.1:0-2562 GCA_964475385.1 uncultured Alphaproteobacteria bacterium
GCGCCCCATCAGCGCTCGAACAAGCGGCCGAAGGCGGGGAGCCGGTCGTCGACGCCGGCGAGCCGCAGGCAGTGCCACGCCATGGCGTGGTTGGACGAGGTCACGGGCAGGCCGATCTCGCGCTCGATCTCGCGCGCGCACTCGGCGAGCCGAAGATTGGTGCACGAGATAAAGACGGCGTCGACCCCGCCCTCGGCCGCGATCCGGGCGATGCCTTCGCGGATGCTCTCGGGCGCGATCCGGGCCACGATATCGTCGTTCTCTTCGTTGAACGAGCCGAACACCGGCACCGCGTAGCCCCGCGCGGTGATGTACTCGCGCATGAAGCGGTTGATGTCGTCGCGGTACGGGGTCAGCACCCCGATCCGCTTCGCGCCGAGCGCGTCGAAGGCGGCGAAGGCGGCGGTGATCGGCGTCGTGCAGGCGACGCCGGGCCGGGCCGCGCGGATTTGCGCGAAGACCTTCTCTTCGCCGATCACCATCGACGCCGAGGTGCAGCCGAAGGCGATGACGTCGAGGGTCGCGCCCGGCAGGATCACCGCGCTGCGGTCGGCGATCAGGGCCTCCATCTCCTTGAGCGTCTCGGGCGTGATCGTCGCCGAGTTGGGAATCCGCGATTCGAAGAAGGCGACCCCGGGCAGATCGAGAACCTTGCGGAACTCGTGCTCGATGGTCTGATCGGTGGCGAGCACGATCAGCCCGATCGCCGCCCGGGTCGCGATTCCCGGATCGGTCTCGAAGGGAAGGTTGGCGAGGTTCACGAACCCGGTCGTGCGCGGGTCGGTGGTGGAAACGGTGGTCATAGCGCGTGTCCTTCTTTCTCTCCCGGCCTCAGCCCGGGCAGGTCATGCCGGCGCGGTCGAGGGCCGGCTCGCGCCCGCCGATCAGATCGGCGCAGATGCGGGCCGCGCCGCAGCTCATGGTCCAGCCCATATGGCCGTGGCCGGTGTTGATCCACAAATTAGCGAAACGGGAGCGGTCGATGATCGGAAGCCCGGTCGGGGTCATCGGTCTGAGCCCCGCCCAGTACGACGGCCGCGCGTAATCGGCGGCGTTGGGGAAGACCTCGCGCGCCTTGGCCAGCATCACCCGGAAGTCGGCTTCCGTCCACGAATCGTCGTAGCCCGCGAACTCGGCGGTCGCGGTCAGCCTGAACCGCCGCCCCATCGGGCAGTAGGCGAGCAGGTTGTCCTCGTCGACCCCGCCGAGGCGCGGGCAGGCCATGCCGTCCTCGACCGGCAAGGTCACCGAGTAGCCCTTGATCGGGTAGATGGGCAGCCGAATCCCGAGCCGGCGCACGAGATGCGGGCTGTAGACGCCGAGGCAGAGGACGTAAGAGTCGGCCTCGATCCGGCCTTTGCTCGTGACCGCCGCCGCGATCCGCCCGCCCGAGGCGTCGAGCGCCGTGACCGCCGCTCCCATGACGAAGCGCGCCCCCATCTCGGCGCAGCGCTCGGCAAGGCGCAGGGTGAACAGCCGCGCATCGCCGCTCTCGTCGCCCGCCGCATAGAGGCCGCCCGCGATCCGGTCCTTCGCGTCGGCGAGGCCGGGGTCGCGCGCGACCACGCTTTCCGCGTCGAGCACCTCGATCGCGACCCCTTGGGCGCGGAGGATCTCGCACTTCTTCGCGGCGAGCGCGAAGGTCTCCTCCGAGCGGTAAAAGTAGACGAGGCCGCCTTGGTTGGCGTCGTAATCGACGCCCGTCTCGGCGACCACATCGGCCAGCATCTTCTGCGAATAAAGACACAACCGGGCCTTGCGTTCCGTGTTCAGCCGCGCGCGCTCGGCCGTGCACTCGCGCAGGAAGGACAGCGACCAGCGCCACAGCCGAGGGTCGAGCCGGGGGCGGAAGCGGATCGCCTGGTCGTCGCGCCAGAGCGAGCGCAGCATCATGCCCGGCGCCCGCGGCGACGCCCAGGCGTAAGCGTGGCCGGGCGCGACGAGGCCGGCGTTGGCGAAGCTCGTGAACGCCGCCGGCTCGTCGGCCCGATCGACGACCGTGACCTCGTGGCCGTCCTTCAGAAGCTGATAGGCGGTGCTGACCCCGACGACGCCCGCGCCGAGAACCAAAACGCGCATCTCGCCATGCCCTCCGCCTCCGCGTATCAGTCAGTCGAGGGCGGCGATCACGGCGATCTCGACCGCGAACTGGGGCGCGGCGAGCTTGGATTCGACGCAGGCCCGGCACGGCGTGTTCCCCGGCGCGACCCAGGCGTCCCAGACCGCGTTCATGGCCTCGAAGTCGGCCATATCGGTGAGCCAGATGGTCGCCGAGATGAGCTTGGACTTGTCGGTCCCGGCCTCGGCGAGCAGGGAATCGATTCGGCTTAAGATGTCGCGGGTCTGCTCCTCGACGGATGCGCCCGGCGCCCCGAAGGCGACCTGGCCTGCGGTGTACACGGTATTGCCGTGGATCACCGCCTGGCTCATCCGTTCCCCGACCTGGATGCGTTTCAGCGTCATGGCGTTCCTCCCGAGTTCTCGTTTGTCCTTCGGCTGCGGCGCCTGTTCGATGGAACTGTCGGCAGTTTCGCCGGCGCTGTCAAACGCGTTGTGAACGCG
>CAYYWV010000193.1:0-2546 GCA_964475385.1 uncultured Alphaproteobacteria bacterium
TCTTGAGCGCCGCGATCGCGTTGTCGGCCTTGTGCTCTTCCCAGAAGCCGACGCCCGCATTGATCAACAGCATAACGACGATGATCGCGAAGTCCTCCCAGTGCCGAACGGCGGCCGAAAGGATGGCGGCGATCTCGATCATCGCGGGGATCGGCCCCCAAAAATACGAAAGGAAACGGAGCCAGGGACTGGTCTGTTTTTCGATGATGGCGTTGGGGCCGTAGCGCGCTTGGCGGCGATGCGCCTCGGCTTCGGTCAGCCCGGTCTCGATGTCCGTTTCAAGCTCAGCGAGCGTCTCTTCGACCGATAGCCGCTCGAACGCGATCTGATCCATTGCTGGCGTGTTCCGACCCGGAAAGAGCAAGGGGGCAGACGCGGATAGCCCGCCGGGCCGCCTTTTCACCTTATATCGGGATCGAAATGCTGCGGCGCAATATGAGGCCCCGATTTTTCGGTTTTGCAAGCCCTGGAGGAAGGGATATTCAGCGCGGTTCAGCTTAACGGCGCCCGCCGCGCCGCTGTCCGGCCGTCCGCGGCGTCGTATCACAGAATTGAAGCGGCCGAGCGGGAAGTAGGCCGGCGCGTTTCCACGGGCGTGGAAAAGACTTTAGCCAGCGGCTTCCATGAGAGCGTCGAGGCATCTCAGCACTTCGACCGAGGCTCTTTCCACTTCTTGGATCTCGACGATCGCGCCATCCAGATCGTTGGCGTTATAGCGGCGGGTCGCCTCGATGCCGTGCGCGTGAACGGCTTCGTGCGCCGGCTCGAGCGCCTTGAACGCCGGATGCGCGCGGAAGGCCGCGGCGCGATCGCTGTAGTACCACTTGCCAAGCCTGCAGGAGGTGTGGTCGGAGAGCTCGTCCGGATTGAGGCTCGCGCGGCCCACCAGCATATCGCTGAGCCGCTTTTTCCAGGCCACGTGATCGGCCTTTGCGAGGCGCAGGATCTTGCCGGGCATCTCGTAGCCCGAGAGGTCGGCGAGCAGGCGCTCGATGGTGGCGAGCGAGCTGTCCATCGAATCGGCGGTGGTCTCGATCTGCTCGACCGTCACGCGCGACATGTCGGCGATCGTGGACACGCTTTCCGAAATTTCCTGCGAGGCGTCGGTCTGCTGGGCGAGGATGTCGGCAATGTTGGCCATGCGGGTGTTCACCTCCTCGACGCGCTGGGTGATCGCTGTCATGCCCTCGCCGACGGAGCCCATGACCTCGCGGCCCGCCGCCGTGGCTTCGGCGCCCTCGCTCATCGAGCTGACGATTTGCGCCATTTCGCTCTGAAGACGCTCGATTCTCTGGCGGATATCGAGGGTGGCGTCGGCGGTCTGGCGCGAGAGGTTCTTGACCTCCGAAGCGACCACAGCGAAGCCTTTGCCCGCTTCGCCGGCCCGCGCCGCCTCGATCGTAGCGTTGAGCGCGAGAAGGTTGGTCTGCGAGGCGATCTTCTCGATCGAGGTCACGATCTCTCCGATATGTTCGGAAGCGCTGGCGAGATCGTCCACCTTCGCAGCGGCCTCGTCGACGGCGCGGTTAATGTTCTCCATCGTCTCGACCGCCGTGCCCACGGCCTCCATGCCGCCGATCGCCGCCTCTTCGACGCCCTTGGCGAAATTGGTGGCGTCCTGGCTCGATTCGCTGATGTTTTGGACCGAGGTCACCATTTCCTCGATCGCCGCCGCGATGGTCTGGCTGCGCCCCTCGACCTCGCGCGCGGCGCGCAGAAGACGGCCCGCCGCGATCGCGCTTTCATTCGCATTCATCAACAGGCTTACCGCGTGATCGAGGCTCGACGTCGCCTCGGCGGTGATCTTCTCGATCAGCCGCTTGATCGCCTCTGACAAGGGGTCGTCGCCTGCGGGCCTGACCGTGAGATCGCCGTCGATGACCGCTTCGATACAGGCGATTAGATCGTCGTCGCGAGATTGGGGGGATTCGGTGGTCGCGTGAGCTTCCTGCATGGGGTTTGGCTATTCATTGTTGCTTTACTCTTCTGGCGGTCGCGGTTGCGCCACGCCGCGCCAGGGCCGGCGTAGGCTAATGACCGCGCATTAAGGGTTGGTTAAAGACGTTTTTTGACGGCTTTCAGATTTGTGGCGGTGGACAGAAACGCGCGTTTGACCGACCATGGTTCTGTTTCGCGAAGCTCTTTGGCCATCGCCATGATCCTGCGTCCATTCGCGATCGTCGTTGCAAACGCCGCGCTCTTCGCGCTCGCGCTGTTCGGCGCGCCGAACGCGGCGCGGGCCGGACCCGTGGAGACGCCGCCCGCATTCGCCGCATCCAAATCTTTCGCGCCTGCGGACGCCGCGCTCGACAAGGCGCTCGAGGTTCTGCGCGCCGAAAACGCTGGCCTCGACGCCTGCCTTTGCGCCGCCCGCAAGGCTGCGTTGCGGACACGGGCTGAGGAGCTGAAGCGCGAGCGCGAGCGGGAGCGAAACCTGGAACCCTCGCCAACCGAGAGCGCCGACTGATACCCGTTCGCCTGTGAGGAGACCCGGGCCTCGCCCTTCGACAGGCCCCCGCTTTCGCGGGGCGCGCTCAGGGCGAGGC
>CAYYWV010000194.1:0-2513 GCA_964475385.1 uncultured Alphaproteobacteria bacterium
CGGACCGATGAAGCCGAAGTAGGTGGTGTTGCGCTCAGCCACTTGGCGATAAGCCTCGCGGCCCGGGTGAAAAGGCTGGTCTTCCGAAGCCGGTTCCCCCGCGGCCTGACCGATCGCTTGGGCGAGGAAAGCCGCCGACGGCAGGACGGCCGGGCGGCGGCTGTCGCCGAAGGGCCTGGCGGCCGCTCGTTCGGCGCGCGCGCTCGTCGGCCCGAACGGCGGCGTCTCGCGGTCGGCAAGAAACTCAAGATCGCGTCGCGCCTGCGGCCGCGAAGATATCTCGCGGCTGCGCGCGACTGGCTCGACCACGATTCCGGCCGGCTGCCGTAACGGCAAAGGCGCCGCCGCCGCATAGGCCGCGGCGGCCGCCTGAAATGGCGTGATCGCGCCGATCACCGCTCGAATGAACCTCCCGCAGTTTTTCGCTTTCTTACATGAAATTATACTAAAATTTTCTGAAATTCCCAAATTAAATTTCCATGAACCATGCGTAACTCCTGTTTATTTTGAGTTATTAAAATATTAATCATGATAGCGAAAGTTAACCTTACCATTAATGGTTAATGCACGTGTCTTTAATCCTTAATTCTCTCAATATGAGATATGGATAATGGTTGTTATACATAAAATTACAGCTCATCGCCTATAGGCATTCAAACTTCCTTAAGCCTCATTCCCTAGCATCGAGGGCCGGAAGTCCGGCGACCAGACCGAGCCAAGTAGGCGGAGAGCATGAAGGCCGAGGCCGAATCCTTGCGGATTCTTTCACACGACGAGCGAGCCGAACTCGAACGCCTGCGGGCGGCGTTCGCGGCCTCGCGCGACATCGCCTACGAGTGGGATCTCGAGACCGGCGTCATGATCTGGTCGGCGGGCGCGGCCGAGATGCTCGGTCTCGCCGATATCCGCGATATCGCGACCCGCGCGCGGTTCATCGCGCGGGTCAACGGCGAGGATCTTGACGTGCTCGCCCGGGTTCAGGACCAGTTGATCGCCGGGCGCCCCGGAAGCGCCGTCGAGTACCGCTTGCGCACCGGCGACGGCCGTTTCTGCTGGGTCGAGGACCGGGCGGTGGCGCGCCTCGGGGCCGATGGCCGCGCGATCACCGTGTTCGGCACGTTGCGCATCATCACCCCGCGCAAGCAACGCGAGGCCCGGCTCGAATGGCTGACCCGCTACGACGAGCTCACGGGCCACTACAATCGTTCGCGGCTGCGCGAAGCGCTCGACCACGCGATCGCCTACGCCGAGCGCTATGACGCGCCGGGCGCCTACCTCACGGTCGCGATCGACGACCTTTCGCTGATCGGCGACGCCTACGGGACCGAGATCGCCGATGCGGCGGTGATCGCCGTCGGGCAGGCGCTCGACCAGTGCCTGCGCGCGAGCGACGTGGTCGGCCGGGTGGCCGAAGACCAGTTCGGCGTGATCGTCAGCGCCTGCGCCGAGACCGACATGGCCTCGGCCGCCGACAAGATTCTCAGCGAGCTGCGCCAGGTGAGCGTGCGCGCGCCGGCCGGCCCGCTCCACATCACCGCCTCGATCGGCGGGGTTCCCTTTCCTTCGATCGCGCGCACCGCCCAGGACGCCATGATCAAGGCCGAGATCGCGCTCGCCGGCGCGCGCCGATCGGGCCATAACCGCTTCGTCGCTTACGACCTCACCGAGGCCCAGCTCCGCGACCGCCGCCGCGACCTCGCCGTCGCCCGACGGGTGCAGGCGGCGATGCAGACCGACCGGCTGGCTTTCGCCTTCCAACCCGTGGTCTCGAGCGTGACCGGCGAGGCCTGCTTCTACGAGTGCCTCTTGCGCATGCGCGAAGACGACGGCGCTACGGTTCCGGCCGGGGCCTTCCTGCGGGTCGCCGAGGAGACCGGGCTCGTTCGCCTTCTCGACCGGCGCGCGATCGAGATGGCGGCCGATGAGCTTGCGGCCGACGACAACGTGGTGCTTGCGATCAACGTCTCGGGGCTCACCACCACCGATCCGGGCTGGATGCGTTGCCTGCACGCCCGGCTCAAAGGACGGCGCAACCTCGCCCGGCGGCTGATCATCGAGATCACCGAAACGGCGGCGCTCCACGACATCGAAGAGACGACGCGCTTCGTCACCGCGGTCCACGACGCGGGGTGCCGGGTGGCGCTCGATGACTTCGGCGCGGGCTACACCTCGTTCCGGCACCTAAAAGCGCTCGCCGTGGACGTGGTCAAGATCGACGGCTCTTTCGTGACCAACCTCGCCAAGCAGCCCGAGGACTTCCTGTTCGTGAAGACCCTGCGCGACCTTGCGGCCGGCTTCGGGATCGAGACCGTGGCCGAATGCGTCGAGACCCGCGAGGTCGCCGAGATGCTGGTGCGCGAGGGGGTCGATTACCTTCAGGGGTATTACTTCGGCCGCCCCGACTTCGCGCGCCCTTGGCGCGGCGAAGGCGCGCCCCCGCAAGCAAGCCTTCGCGCCGCGGGTTGAAGCCGGCGGCGCGAGCGCCGCTCCTTATACCCGTTCGCCTATGAGGA
>CAYYWV010000195.1:0-2469 GCA_964475385.1 uncultured Alphaproteobacteria bacterium
TCGGCGAAGACCTGGCGCAGGGCCGCAACGACTTGCTCCTTCTGCGATCGGTCCACTGCTCTACTCCACTGACTGGGACGGGCGCGACGCGCAGGCGCGTCGACCGGTCCCGGTTGCACACGGACCCGGCCGGAAGGCCGGCGGGTCCCGGTCCGCCTGTCCCAGAAGCTCAAACCCCGACCGCGGGCGCTTTCGCGCCCGGATCGTCGGAGCCGACCCCCGTCTATGCGGGCGGAACGCGCCCTTTGAGCCGCGCCGGCCAGGCCCGCGCGGCACCCGCAGTCTCGGACAGGTTGGAGGATGCGGTTCCACCTCTCCTCCGAATGCCGCCGCCCCCGGACTTTGGCCCGACAGCGGCGGAATTCCTTGTTCGCGGCGCGCCTCACGCACGAACGAGGCTGCCAACGTCCACCTTAATACCCGGTCCCATGGTCGAGCTCAGGGCCGCCTTGCGCAGGTACACGCCCTTCGCGCCCGACGGCTTGGCCCGATTGATGGCGTCGACGAAGGCGCGCACGTTCTCGACGAGCTGGTCTTCCGAGAAGCTCGCCTTGCCGACGCCGGCGTGAACGATCCCCGCCTTCTCGACGCGAAACTGGATCTGGCCGCCCTTGGCCGCCTTGACCGCCGCGGCGACGTCCTGGGTGACCGTGCCGAGCTTGGGGTTCGGCATCAGCCCGCGCGGCCCCAGGATCTTACCCAAACGTCCCACCACCGGCATCATGTCGGGGGTGGCGATGCAGCGCTCGAACTCGATCTCGCCGTTCTGCACGCGCTCGGCCAGATCCTCGGCGCCGACCACGTCGGCGCCCGCTTCCCTGGCCTCGTCGGCCTTGGCGCCGCGGGCGAAAACCGCGACTCTCACGGTCTTGCCGGTCCCGTGAGGGAGCTGGACGACGCCGCGCACCATCTGGTCGGCGTGGCGCGGATCGACGCCCAGGTTGAGCGCGATCTCGACCGTCTCGTCGAACTTGGCGACCGCGCGCTCCTTGACCATGCGCACCGCGTCGTCGAGCGGATAGGTCCGGTTGCGGTCGATCCCTTCGAGCGCCTTGGCCAGCCGCTTTCCTCGCTTCGCCATCGCCCTACTCCACGACCTCGAGACCCATCGACCGCGCCGAGCCGGCGATGATCCGGCAGGCCGCGTCGAGGTCGTTGGCGTTGAGATCGACCATCTTCTTCTCGGCGATCTCGCGAATCTGCGCCTTGGTCACCGTGCCTCGGGTCTCGCGGCCCGGGGTCTGCCCGCCCTTCTCGATGCCCGCGGCCTTCTTGAGAAGATAGCTCGCCGGCGGCGTCTTGGTGACGAAGCTGAACGTGCGATCGGCGTAGACCGTGATCACCACCGGGATCGGCATGCCCGGCTCCAGATTCTGAGTCTCGGCGTTGAACGCCTTGCAGAACTCCATGATATTGAGCCCGCGCTGACCCAGCGCCGGACCGATCGGCGGCGACGGATTGGCCTTGCCGGCCGGCACCTCCAGCTTGATGTAACCCTCGATCTTCTTCGCCATCTCTGTCCCTCACGTATTACGGGGCCGCGGTCCGGCCGTGGCGGGCCTCCCGCGAAGCCGGCGAATGCCGGCGGTCAGGTCTTTTCGACCTGGGAGTACTCGAGTTCGACGGGCGTGGCGCGGCCGAAGATCGACACCGCGACCTTGAGCCGCGCGCGCTCTTCG
This sequence comes from uncultured Alphaproteobacteria bacterium, assembly GCA_964475385.1. Classification (GTDB taxonomy): domain Bacteria; phylum Pseudomonadota; class Alphaproteobacteria; order JAAXGF01; family JAAXGF01; genus CAYYWV01. Next base: position 1,680 of record CAYYWV010000195.1, read on the forward strand.
TCGACTTCCTCGACGAGCCCGTTGAACGACGTAAACGGTCCGTCGCAAACCCGCACCGTCTCGCCGACCTCGAAGGTGATCGAGGGCTTGGGCCGCTCCACGCCCTCCTTGACCTGATGAAGGATGCGTTCGGCTTCGGCCTCCGAGATCGGCATCGGCTTGCCGCCGCCGCCCAGGAAGCCGGTCACCTTGGGCGTGTTCTTGACCAGGTGCCAGGTCGCGTCGTTGAGCTCCATGTGCACGAGCACATAGCCCGGGAAGAACTTGCGCTCGGTCGAGACCCGCCGGCCCTTGCGCATCTCGACGACCTCCTCCGAGGGCACCATGACCTCGTCGATGTCGTCGGCGAGCCCCATGATCTGGGCCTGCTCGCGGATCGATTGGGCGACCTTCTTCTCGAAGCCCGAGTAGACGTGGACGATGTACCAGCGCTTGACCATCGTTCAGCCTCCGATGCCGAGCAGCACGCGAACGCCGAATGCGATGATCTGATCGACGATCAGAAAGAACACGGCCATGAACGCCACCATCAAAAACACCATGCCCGTGGTTACCGCCGTCTCCTTGCGGCTCGGCCAGGTCACCTTGGCCGCCTCGCGGCGGACCTGGCGAATGAACTCGGCCGGCGAGACCTTAGACGCCATGCCGGCGCTCCCGGAGCGCGCGCCGCATCGCCCCCGGGCTCCCGCCCGCCGGGCCGCGGGCCGGGCGGTGGCAGGAGTGGAGGGACTCGAACCCCCAGCCCCCGGTTTTGGAGACCGGTGCTCTACCAATTGAGCTACACTCCTTC
>CAYYWV010000196.1:0-2442 GCA_964475385.1 uncultured Alphaproteobacteria bacterium
GTCGAAGGGCGAGGCCCGAGCCTCCTCATAGGCGAACGGGTATCAGGCGTCGCGCGGCCCCTCGGCCGCGATCTCGGCCGCGAGGTCCGCGCGGATGCGCGCCGTCAGCGGCCCGGGCGCGCCATCGCCCACCGCGCGCCCGTCGATGGCGACGAGAGGGCGGACCCCGATCAGGCTGTTGGTGAGGAACGCCTCGCGCGCGCGGGCGAGCGCGGAAAGGGCGATCGGGGCCTCGGCCACGGGTTCGCCCGCCGCGGCGAGCAGGCGAAGGACGCGGGCGCGCGCGATTCCCGGCAGCGCGCCTTCGCTCACCGGCGGGGTCGTCACTTGGCCGTCGATGACGGCGAAGACATTGGCGCTGCTCGCCTCGGCGAGCCGGCCTGCGGTGTTGCGCATCAAGGCCTCGTCGAAGCCCCGGCGGGCCGCCTCGGCGCGGGCGAGCACGCTGTCGAGCATGTTGAGGGACTTGACCGCGGCGAGCGGCGAACGCTCGTTGCGGCGGGTCTCGGCGACGCAGGCCCGCGCCGGGCCGAGAGGGGTGCGCCCAAGCGGCGCGGCGGTCGCGATCACGGTGGGCCGCGGCGCTTCCGGCGCGAGAAGCCCCCGCGGCCCCGGCCCTCGCGTCAGCGTCAGCCGCAAGGCCGCGCTCTCCTGGTCGAGCCCGTTCGCTTCAAGAAGGCGCGCCAGGACGGCCGCGATCTCTTGGGCCGAGAACGGGACCGGGATCGCGAGCGTCTCGGCGCCGGACCGAAGGCGCGCAAGATGCGCTTCCAACCAGACAGGCCGCCCGCGCTCGGCGCGCAGGGTCTCGAACAGCCCGTCGCCGAGCGTGAGTCCGCGGTCGAAGGGGTCGATCCGCGCGTCCTCGGCGCGGACGAAGGCCCCATTCAGAAAGATCACCGACACGGGGCCTCCTCCTTCGCAAACCCGGTCAGGAAGTTGCGCAACAGCGCGTGTCCGTGCTCGGTCAGCGCCGCCTCGGGGTGGAATTGGACGCCGACCACCGGATGGGCGCGATGGGCGAGCCCCATGATCGCGCCGTCCTCGGTCTCGGCGGTCACGACGAGGCTCGCGGGCAGGCTTTCGCGCTCGACCACGAGGGAATGATAGCGCGTCACCCGCAAGGGCTCGGGCAAGCCCGCGAAGACGCCGCGGCGGTCGTGGCGGATCAGCGCGGTCTTGCCGTGGACGGGCCTGGCGGCGCGTCGGATGCGCCCGCCATAGACCTGTCCGATGCACTGGTGCCCGAGGCAGACGCCGAGAATGGGAACGCGCGCGCCAAGCCGCGCAATGACCGCGCACGAGATCCCGGCCTCGTTGGGCGTGCACGGCCCCGGCGAGATGATGATATGCGAGGGCGCAAGCCGTTCGATGGCGTCGATATCGACGGCGTCGTTGCGCAGAACCCGGCACGTCCGCCCGAGCTCGCGGACGTAACGGGCGAGGTTGTGAACGAAGGAATCGTAGTTGTCGATGACGAGGATCATGCGCGCGGCCCCTCCGGGCCGAGGCAGGCGAAAAGCGCGCGCGCCTTGGCCAGGGTCTCTTCGTACTCGTCGGCCGGGTCCGAATCGGCGACGATCCCGCCGCCGGCGTGAAAGGTGACCGTCCGGCCCTTAATGGCGAAGGTGCGGATCGTGATCGCGCTGTCCATCGTCCCGTCGAACCCGATATAGCCGATCGCGCCGCAGTAGGGACCGCGGCGGACGGGCTCGAGCTCGGCGATGATCTCCATCGCCCGGATCTTGGGCGCGCCCGTGATCGAGCCGCCGGGGAAGGCGGCCCGCAACAGCTCGACCGGTCCGGCCCCGGGCTCGAGCGCGCCGGTGACGGTCGAGACCAGATGATGGACGGTGGCGAAGCTTTCGAGGACGCAAATCTCGGGCGTCTTCACGCTGTGCGGGCGGCACACGCGCGAGAGGTCGTTGCGCAGCACGTCGACGATCATCACGTTCTCGGCCCGGTCCTTCTCGCTTTCGAGAAGGGCGCGGGCCGCGCGCGCGTCGCTTTCGGGATCGGGCGCGCGTTTGCGGGTGCCCTTAATCGGCCGGGTCTCGACGCGGTCTCCTTCGACCTTGAGGAACCGTTCGGGCGAGGCCGAGGCGAGCGCCACCTCGCCGTGCTTGACGTAGCTCGCGAACGGGGCCGGGTTGAAGGCCCTCAGCCGCCGGTAAAGGTCGAACGGCGTCATGCCCGCGGGAAGCGCGGCCGCGAACCGCTGGGAGAGGTTGGCCTGAAAGATATCGCCGGCGTAGATGTAGTCGATGACCCGCCGCACCGCGCGCTCGTAGCCCCGGCGGTCGAAGTCGGCGCGCCACGGCGACGCCGAAGCCGGCGGAAGCGGCGCGGCCGGATCTTCCTCGCCGTCTCCGCCGAGGCTTGCCATAAGCGCATCCGCCCGCGCCCGCGCCCTTCGCGCGGCCGCGCCCGCGTCGGTCTCGG
>CAYYWV010000197.1:0-2441 GCA_964475385.1 uncultured Alphaproteobacteria bacterium
CGCTTCGTCGCCGACGCGGCCGAGGCGCGTTACGCCGACCGGGCGCTGTGGACCGCGGCCAAGCGGGCGCTCGCCGGGGTCATCCGCGCCCGCGCCGAGGCGCTGGTCGCCGATTCGGACGACGCCTTCACGGTCGACGAGACCGCGCGGGTGCGCTGGCGAGGGGCGGCGATCGCCCGCCTGATCGCAGGCGCGAGCCCGCTTGCGCCGCGGATCGCGCTTGCGCCGAGCGACCTTCTCGGGGCGGCGGACCGCGAGCGGATCGAGGCCCGGCTCGCGGGCTGGCTTGCGCGCTGGCTCGCCGATCGGCTTGCGCCGCTCAGAGCGGTCGCGGCGGCCGAGCTCAAGGGGCCGGCGCGCGGGATCGCTTATCAGATCGCCGAATCGCTCGGGACCGCGCCGAGGCGCGCGGTCGAAGGGCTGCTCGCCACGCTCGACGCCGCCGACCGCAAAGCGCTCGCCCGGCTCGGAATCCGTTTGGGCCGCGAGAGCGTCTTTCAGCGCGACATGTTGCGGCCGCGCCAGGTCGCCGCCCGCGCCCTTCTGTGGACGGTCCATGCCGGGCGGGGGCGCGTTCCGCCGACGCCGCCCGAGGGCCGGGTCTCGGTTCCGGTGGCGGCGGAGACGCCCGCGGCCTTCTACGACGCCATCGGCTATCGCGTGTTCGGAGACCGCGCGGTCCGCATCGACATCGTCGAGCGCATCGCCGCCGAAGCCCGCCGGCTCGCCCGTCGGGGGCCTTTCGGCGCGACCCCGACGCTGGGCGCGCTCGCCGGCTGTTCGGCCGAGGCGGTGGCCGCGATCCTCGTCGGCCTCGGCTACCGGCGCAAGGGAACGGCCGATGACGGCGCGCCCCTTTTCACCCCGGCCTGCCCAAGATCGCGGAAAGCCAAAGGCGGAAAAAGGGCGAAGGCGAAATCGGTCGATTCACCCGAACAGGCCGGAGCCCGCAAAGCGTCGCGCGCGCGGCGGATCGATCCCGCCTCGCCCTTCGCCAAGCTCGCGACGCTGAGATCCGCGCCATGAGCGAAGCCCAACTCCGCCTCGACAAGTGGTTGTGGCGGGCGCGCTTCTTCAAGAGCCGCACGCTGGCGAGCCGGCTCTGCGCCGCCGGCCGGGTCCGCATCAACCGGCGGGTGGTGGCGAAGGCGCACGCCATGGTCCGTCCCGGCGACGTGCTCACCTTCCCCCAGAGCGGCCTGATCCGGGTGGTGCGGGTGGTCGCGCTGGGAACCCGGCGGGGCCCGGCGGCGGAGGCGCGAACGCTCTATGAGGATCTCGATCCGCCCGAACGCCAGCCCGGCCCGGCCGCGCCCGGCCCGCCGCCCGCGATGCGACCGCGGGGCGCGGGACGTCCGACCAAGGCCGAACGGCGGGCGATCGAACGGCTGACCGGCGGTTGAGGCCCTCCGGCCCGGGCTTGTCGCCGCTTTCGCCGCCGTGCTACAGCAGGCGCGCGCGGAGCGTCGCTGTATTCGGGCGGCTTTGATTGTCGGGGCCACCATTTTTAGGTGATGGACATGATCGAGAGGATCAAAAAGCTCTTCGCCGCCGCCGGGATGCCGGAGCCCGCGCCGTCGCTCGCCGCCGGCGTCGAAGAGAAGCAGATCGCGGCGGCCGCGCTGCTGGCCGAGGTCGCGCGGGCCGACAACAGCTTCGATGCGACCGAGCACGCGGCGGTCGAACGGCTGCTGAGCGAGCGCTTCGGCCTCGATGCGGCGGACGCCAAGGCGCTTCTTTCCCGCGGCGAGCGGCTGGCCGCCGATTCGACCCATCTGTTGCGCTTCACCCGCGCGATCAAGGACAACTTTTCGCCCGAGGAACGGATCGACCTGATCGAGATGATCTGGGAGGTGGTCTACGCCGACGGCGTTTTGCACGACTACGAGGATTCTCTCTTGCGTCGGATCGCCGGTCTGATTTACGTCTCCGACCGCGACCGCGGCGCCGCGCGGAAGCGGGTCCTCGAACGCCTGCGTCGGAACGAAACCGCCGACTGATTCGCCCCCGCGCGGGACCGCGCGTGTTCACGAGTGGAGAGCCCCATGACCTACGTCGTCACCGAGCCCTGCATCAAGTGCAAGTACATGGACTGTGTCGAGGTCTGCCCCGTCGATTGCTTCTACGAAGGGGCGAACATGCTCGTCATCCACCCCGACGAGTGCATCGACTGCGGCGTCTGCGAGCCCGAGTGCCCGGTCGAAGCGATCCTTCCCGACACCGAGGGCGACTTGTCGAAATGGGTCGAGTTCAACCGCACCTACTCGGAACAGTGGCCGAACATCACCCGCAAGGGAACCCCGCCGCCGGACGCCGACGAATGGGCCGAGGTGAAGGACAAGATGGACCAGTTCGATCCCGCGCCCGGCGGCGGCGAGGGTTGAGCCTTTTGGCGGCGCAAGGCCGGGGCGGGGCGCGCCCTTGGGTTCGCCGCGCCGCGG
>CAYYWV010000198.1:0-2414 GCA_964475385.1 uncultured Alphaproteobacteria bacterium
AGCGCGTACTCGATCCGCCCGCGCTGGGTGAAGCCGAGGTTGCCGCCCTCGCCGACGACCCGGCAACGCAGTTCGCGCGCGTCGATCCGCACCGCGTCGTTGGTCCGGTCGCCGACCTCGGCGTGGCTCTCGTCGCTGGCCTTGACATAGGTGCCGATGCCGCCGTTCCACAACAGATCGACCGGCGCGCGCAAAAGCGCCCGGATCAGCTCGTTGGGCGTAAGCTTGTCGTCCTCGATCTGGAGCGCGCGCTTCATCTCGGGCGAGATCGGGACCGACTTCGCCTTGCGGTCGAACACGCCGCCCCCCTTCGAGATCAGCTTGGGGTCGTAATCGGCCCAGCTCGACCGCGGCAGCTCGAACAGGCGCTTGCGCTCGGCGTAGCTGGTGGCGGCGTCGGGGTCGGGATCGACGAAGATGTGCAAGTGGTTGAAGGCGCCGATCAGCCGGATATGGGTCGACAACAGCATGCCGTTGCCGAACACGTCGCCCGACATGTCGCCGATCCCGACGCAGGTGAAGTCGGCGGCGTGGATGTCGAGCCCGAACTCGCGGAAATGGCGCTTGACCGATTCCCAGGCCCCGCGGGCGGTGATCCCCATCTTCTTGTGGTCGTAGCCGCTGGAGCCGCCGCTCGCGAAGGCGTCGCCGAGCCAGAACCCGTACTCGGCGGCGATGCCGTTGGCGATGTCCGAGAACGTCGCCGTGCCCTTGTCGGCGGCGACCACCAGATAAGGATCGTCGTCGTCGTAGCGCACCACCTCGGCCGGCGGCGCGACCTGGCCGCCGACCAAGTTGTCGGTGAGGTCGAGAAGACCGCGCATCAAGGTCTTGTAGCAGGCCACGACCTCGTCCATCAGCGCCTCGCGGCCGCCTTCGGTCGGCGGACGCTTGACCACGAAGCCGCCCTTGGCGCCGACGGGCACGATGACCGCGTTCTTGACCATCTGGGCCTTCATCAGGCCGAGGATCTCGGTCCGGAAGTCCTCGCGCCGGTCCGACCAGCGGATGCCGCCGCGCGCGACCCGGCCGCCGCGCAGATGCACGCCTTCCATGCGCGGCGAGTAGACGAAGACCTCGACCCAAGGCCGGGGCAGCGGCAGCTCGGCGATCTCGCCGGAGCGGAACTTGAACGAGAGATAGGGCTTGGGCTTCCCGTCCGCTCCGGTCTGGAAGTAGTTGGTGCGCAGCATCGCCTGCACCAGGTTGAGGAAGCGGCGAATGATGCGGTCTTCATCGAGGTTGGCGACCGCATCCAACCCCTTGAGGATGCGCGCCTCGATGGCGGCCACCCGTTTTTCCCGTCCCGCGGCGGCCTTGGGATCGAAGCGGGCGAGGAACAGCTCGACCAACGCGCGCGCGAGCGCCGGGTTACGGGCGAGCGTCTCCTCCATATAGGCTTGGCTGAAGGTGATCCCGATCTGGCGCAGGTACTTGCAGAACGCGCGCAGAACCGCGACCTCGCGCCAGGTGAGCCCGGCTTCGAGCACGAGCGCGTTGAAGCGGTCGTCCTCGACCTCGTTGAACCAGACCTTGGCGAAGGCGGTCTGAAACAGCTCTTTGACCGCGCCGACGTCGATCTCCTCGCCGCGCCGGCTGCGCATGCTGAAGTCGTGAATCCAGTAGCCGTCCGCGTTGCCCTTGGGCTCGATGCGGTACGGGGTCTCTTCGATCACCCGGAGGCCCATGTGCTCGAGCATCGGCAGGATGTCGGAGAGCGGCACCGGACGGGCCGGGTTGTAGATCTTGAAGTGGATCTCGCCCTCGGGCGCGTCGATCCGGTTGTAGAGGTTGAGCGCGATCCCGGCGCCGGCGGCGATCTCCTCCATGCGCGCGATGTCGGTGACCGCGCTCTGGGCCGAGAAGTCCTCGCAGTAGTTGGGCGGGAACGCCTTTTCGTAGGTGTGATAGAGGGCCGCGCCCTTGGCCTCGCCCCAGTGCTCGACGCAGGCGTCGCGCAGGTCGTCGACCCACAGCCGGGTCGCTTGGACGAGCCGGTTCTCGATCTCCTCGGCGTCGAGATCGGGCGAGACTCCCTGGGGCGTGTGGACGATGAAGTGGAGCCGCGCCATCACCGCTTCCGACACCTGGGCCGAGAACTCGACCGAGGTGCCGTTGAGCGCCTCCATGAGAATCGCCTGAATGCGTTCGCGCAGCGCCGTGTTGTAGCGCTCGCGCGGAACGTAGATCAGACAGGAGTAGAACCGCGCATAGCTGTCGCGGCGGATGAACAGGCGGATGCGCTGGCGTTCCTCGAGGTGCAGGATGCCGTGGGCGAACTCGAACAACTCGTCGTCCGAAATCTGGAACAGCTCGTCCCGCGGATAGGTGTGCAGGATATTGACCAGCGCCTTGCGATTGTGGCTGTTGGGCGGGAAGTGCGAGCGCTCCAGCACCTTGGCCACCCGGTGGCG
>CAYYWV010000199.1:0-2399 GCA_964475385.1 uncultured Alphaproteobacteria bacterium
ACCACCATGCACGTGCGCAACGCGAGCGAGCGGCTCGAGGTCGCCCAGGCCATGCAGGCGACCTTCGCCAAGGCGGGGATCAAGATCAAGCTGATCACCGGCACCGGCAAGCAGACGCTCGCGGCCTATCGGGCGCGCAAGCACGACATGTACATGGGCCTGTGGGGGCCGGACTATCCCGACCCGCACACCAACGCCGACACCTTCGCCGACAACCCGGACAACCGGGACGAGGCCAAGCTGACCGGCAAGCTCGCGTGGCGCAACTCGTACTTCGACCCCGAGATGAACAAGCTCACCCAGGCCGCGGTCCTTGAGCGCGACACCGAGAAGCGCCGGGCGATGTACGAGGCGAGCCAGCGCCGCCACCAGATGGAGGCGCCGTTCGGCATCATGTTCCAGCAGATCATCCAGACGGCGATGCGCAAGAACGTCGATCACTTCGTGACCGGCGGCGCGATCGCCAACACGTATTACTGGATCACAACCAAGTAAGTGTCTCCGTCGGTCAAGACCACGACCGAAACCAGTCGCGCGGCAGGGGCGGTCCTCAAATCGCCCCTGTCGCGCCGTCTTCTCGCGACGCTGCGCCTTCTCGTCAGCGTCGCCGTGACCTTTCTCGGCCTGCTTCTGGTCACTTTCCTGATCGGGCGGGTGATGCCGATCGACCCGGTGCTCGCGGTGGTCGGCGACCGGGCCTCGGCCGAGGTCTACGAAGCGGCGCGCATCCGTCTCGGCCTCGACCAGCCGCTCTACGTCCAGTTCCTGATCTACATCGAGAACGTGCTCGACGGCGATTTCGGCAAGTCGATGCTGACCGCCAACCTGGTGCTCGACGACATCCGCCGCGTGTTTCCCGCGACCCTCGAGCTCGCCACCGTCGCCACCGCGCTCGGGGTCGCGCTCGGCGTTCCGCTCGGCGTGGTCGCGGCCGTCCACCAGGGGCGCTGGGTCGACCACATCGCCCGGCTTCTCGGCCTGTTCGGCTATTCGATGCCGGTGTTCTGGCTCGGCCTGATGGGGCTTTTGCTGTTCTACGGCAAGCTCGGCTGGGTCGCCGGGCCGGGGCGTCTCGACATCTTCTACGACGGCCTCGTCGAGCCGGTCACCGGCGTCATTTTGATCGACAGCGCGCTCGCCGGCGAATGGGAGATCTTCCGCAACGCGATCTCGCACCTGGTTCTGCCGGCCTCGGTGCTCGGCTACTACTCGCTCGCCTACATCAGTCGGATGACGCGCTCCTTCATGCTCGAACAGCTCCGGCAGGAGTACATCGTCACCGCGCGGGTCAAGGGCGTCTCGGAGGCGCGGGTGATTTGGCGCCACGCGCTCGGCAACATCCTGGTGCCGCTGATCACGGTGATCGTGCTCTCCTACGCCAACCTGCTCGAAGGCTCGGTGCTGACCGAGACCGTCTTCGCCTGGCCGGGGCTCGGCCAGTACATCACGCTCTCGCTCTTGAGCGCCGACATGAACGCGGTGCTCGGCGGAACCATCGTGGTGGGCGCCATGTTCATCGGCCTCAACCTGTTCTCCGACCTCCTTTACCGGCTGGTCGACCCGCGCGCCCGATGACCGCGACCGGACGACAGGCTTCGCCGCCTTCGCGCCGCGCCAGGCTCCGCGCCTGGCTGGTCACCGACACCCCGGCCTCGCGCTTCCAGTCGCGCTGCGTCCAGGCCTATCTCGGCTGGCGCAACTTCACCGCCAACCCGCTCGCGATGCTCGGGCTCGGGATCGTGCTGGCGCTGATCGCGGTCGCCGCCTTCGCGCCCGCGATCGCGACCCACTCGCCGATCGACCAAGACCTCGCCAAGCGGCTTCTGCCGCCGGGCGGCGCGTATCTCTTGGGCACCGACGAGCTCGGCCGCGACATCTTCAGCCGCTTGGTCTACGGCGCGCGGATCACGCTCTACATCGTCATCCTGGTCGCCATCACGGCGGCGCCGGTGGGGCTGTTCATGGGCACGGTCGCGGGCTACTTCGGGGGCTGGGTCGACACCGTGCTCATGCGGATCACCGACATCTTCCTCGCCTTTCCGCGGCTGATCCTGGCGCTCGCCTTCGTCGCCGCGCTGGGGCCGGGGATCGAGAACGCGATCCTCGCCATCGCGATCACCGCCTGGCCGCCCTACGCCCGCATCGCCCGGGCCGAGACGATCACCATCCGCTCGAGCGACTTCCTCGCCGCGGTCCGGCTCCAAGGGGCGTCGCCGGGACGGATCATCTGGGGCCACGTGGTGCCCTTGTGCTCGTCCTCGGTCATCATCCGGGTGACGCTCGACATGGCGGGCATCATCCTGACCGCGGCCGGGCTCGGCTTCCTCGGCCTCGGCGCCCAGCCGCCGCTGCCCGAATGGGGCGCGATGATCTCGTCGGGGCGCAAGTTCCTGATCGAC
>CAYYWV010000200.1:0-2391 GCA_964475385.1 uncultured Alphaproteobacteria bacterium
GCGAAAGCGGGGGCCTGTCGAAGGGCGAGGCCCGAGTCTCCTCATAGGCGAACGGATATAATGTGCTTTAAAATAAGCAGATAAATAAGTGAGATAAACTTATATATCAAAATTAGGCCGGGGGTTCGCGTCGTCTTCGGTTTGCTCGACGGTTTCGAAAACCCGTAGGAAAATCTCGGGCGCCTGGGCGCCGGAGATCGCATAACGGCCGTTGACGATGAAGCAGGGCACCCCGGTGATGCCCAGTCGCCGCGCGCCGAGATCCTCGCGCCTGACGGCGTCGAGCGCATCCTGGCTGGCGAGATAGGTTTCGGCGATCTCGCGGGCGATGCCCGCGCGCTCGGCAATCGCGATCAGCGCTTCCCGCGCGCCGATATCGATGCCGTCGAGAAAGTAGGCGCGGAACAGGGCCTCGACCACAGCGTCCTGGCGCCCCTCGGCGGCGGCGAGCCGGATCAACCGATGCGCATCGAGCGTATTAGGCGTGCGCGCGATTCGCGAGAAAGCGAAGGCGATCCCTTCGGCCGCGCCGGTTTCCGCGATCTCGTCGTAGATTCGCCGCGCCTGGGCCGCCGAGCCGAACTTGGCGGCGAGATAGTGCGCCCGGTCCATGCCTTCGCGCGGCATGTCGGGGTTGAGCTGAAAGGCGCGCCAGACGATCTGCACGTCATCGCGGCCGCGGACGGCGAGCGCGCGTTCGAGCCGGCGCTTGCCGATGAAGCACCACGGGCAGACCACGTCGGAGACGATGTCGATGATCACTCGGTCAGTCTAACCGTCCTTGCCCTTCTGCGCCAGGACAAGAAATCGGCCCAGGCCCCTGCGCTCAGTCGGGATTTTTCCCGTCCTTGGCCCGAGGAGTCGCGCGGGCGAGCAGGCTCTCGGGCGTATCGCCGGGCCGAAAGCCCGCGCAGCCCATGCGGGCGGACACGGTGACCGCGCCTTCGCCCGACGGCAGGCCGAACTCGGTCAGACCGATGATATGGCGAATCCGCGCGAGCGCATCGCGCGCGGTCTCGAGCGGCGTCGCCGCCATGACCACGCAGAAGGCGTCGCCGCCATAGCGCGCGGTGAGATCCTCGCCGCGGACGAGGCGGCTGAACAGCCCGCCCACTTGGCGAAGGACGGAATCGCCCGCGGCGTAGCCGAAGCGGGCGTTGATGTCCGCGAAACGGTCGAGATCGAAGAGCGCGACCGTGAAGGCGCCTGCGTTCGCTTCGGTCTCGGCGATCAGGCTCGCGAGGTACTCGTGCAGGAAGCCGTAGCTGTAAAGCCCGGTCAGCCCGTCGGCGGTCTCGCGCCTGAGCGGGCAGCGGTAGGATTCCTGAAGAAGACGGCGGTAACGCTGCTGGCTGAGAAGCATGCGAAGGTGCGCCGCCAGGTTGGGAGCGTCCACCGGCGTCGGCAGGACATCGACGAAGCCGCGGCGATACGGCTCGCCCGCTCCGGCGAAGGCGTCCGTCTCGCCGAGCATCAGGATCGGAAGGTTGAACAGCCGCGGGTTGTCGCGGACCGCATCGCACCAGGCGAGCGTTTCGGCGGGCTCGGGCCCGACCGCGACCACGGCGAGATCGTAGCCGCCGCCGTACAGCGCTTCGAGCGCAGCCTGGGGCTCGGCGATGAATTCCACGCGCAGAGGGGCGCTGGCGGCCTGTGCGAGCGTCTTCGCCGTCGTCGCGCCGAAATCGCCGACGGCGAGGATGTTGGCGGGCAGCTCCGCCGAGGAATCGTCGGTTTCGAACCTCTCTTCGATGCCGAAGCGATGCTCGATCGCGCGGCGGCGGCGCAGCTCGGTCTGCATCACGCTGATCCGCGCAAGCCCGCGGACCCGGCTGACCAGCGCCGCCTCAGCGAAAGGGGGATCGAGCACGCTCTCGACGCCGGCCTCGAGCGTGGCGGCCTCGGGGACATCGTCCGGCGCTTGGCCGAGAACCAGGATGGGCGTGGGCAGGCGCCTTTCGTCGGCGCCGAGCCGGCGGGCGAGCGCGATCGCGGGCTCTGGCGCGCGCGCGGCGTTGACGACGATCACGTCGGGCCGAAGGGTGGGCAAGGGGTCTTCGCGCCGCTCAGGCTTGAGCGCGAAAACCGTACAGCCATGCGCATCCAGCGTGGCGGCGAGCGCCGCGGCCGTGGTCTCGTCCTGGTCGATGAGGGCGATGCGGGCGTGCTGTGTCATCGGAAGGGCTCTCGAAGCTGTTGGACGCGATAAGGTATTTCGAAGCCGCCTAAGAAGCGGTTAACTATGGACCCGCATGGCCTGGCCCTCGTCCGGCCGGCCGGCGATCATGCTATGAGGATCGGGAAGTAGAGGAGAGCCGTCGATGTCGTCCAATGGGGACGCGACCCATCCATACGAGGCGGGGCTGGGGCGGAACGAGGCGAACTACGTTC
>CAYYWV010000201.1:0-2358 GCA_964475385.1 uncultured Alphaproteobacteria bacterium
GGTGTTCGCTCGGCCCTTTTCATATGGGGCGGATGTTGTCACAGTAGAAGCGAAGAGAACAGCGCGCACGCGCCCGCGCGGCCCCGTGCGCGCCTGCAAGGAGGTGCTTCGTGGCCGAAAACCGGAGCGAAGGCCGGCGCCGTCTCGCCCTTCTGTTGAGCGCGACCAGCGGGGGGCTTTGCGCGCTCGCGATGGCGGCGGTTCTGGTGGTCTACGGAACGCCTTACAACCCTCTCTGGTGGGGGGTGATGGCGGCCGTGCTCCTCGCCGCCGTGCTCGTCCCGCGGGCCTTGGTTCCGGCGGTCGAGTGGGTGATCGAGGGCTATCGCGACGAGCGCGACTAGGGAACGGAAAGGCTCGCCCGCGCCTACCAGTGCCAGACCTGGTCGTAGGCGTCGACGAGCCGGGCGACCGCGCTGCGGGGCAGCGGGCGGAGCCCGTCGATCAGCATCTCCGCTTCGAGTCCGCGCTCGGCGAGGTCGTCCTCGACCACGAAGACCTGAACCCCTTTGCCGATCAGGCCCTCGATGTCGTCGGCGAGCCGCGGCGCGTTCTTCTGCCGGCGCGCGCCGAAGGCGAGGCCCGAGGCGTCCTGGCCGCGAACCGCGTAGTTGACCGCGTTGCCGCGCAAAAGCACGTCGAGGTCGGCGCCCGCGCCGGCCATGGCGTGGGTGAGCCAGACCACGGGGTCGTCCTGCTCCTCGAGGGTCGCGCGGTAGGCGGTCTCGATGATGTTGAGCGCTTTCATCGTTTCCTCCTATCGCCGCCTTATCGGGTCGGGATGACGAGGGTGTTGTCGGACTCGCTCGCCATCGTCCAGAAGTCCGCCGGCGCGCCGCGGCGCACCCCTTCGATCGCTTCGGCGACCCCGCGCTCGTCGACGCAGAGCCCGCAGTTCACCCAGTCGACGCGGCCGCCGTTCCGTTCGGCGGCGGCCATGACCGCGGCCACCCATTCGCGCGGCAGCGGGTGGTCCTCCTCCTCGACGTCGCGGCCGTGGACCGCGTTCGGATGCGCCGCCTGCCGCGCGAAGGGCAGGCAGACCGCGCCTTCGTAAGCGAAGACGTTGACGTTGTAGCCCCGCCGGGCGGCGATATCGATCAGCCGCAGCGCCGTGGTCGAGCGCGCGTTCTCGTAAGGCGGGTCCATCAGGGCGAAGGTGAGTGTCGGTTTGTCGCTCATGGCGTTCTTCCTTTTCTGTGCGCCGGTCAGTGCCAGAGCGTCTTGCGGCCTTCGACCAGGCCATCGATCACCACGTCGAGCGGCGCCGCCGTCACCCCGCGCGCAAGGCCGTCGGCCGGAATGCCGCGCTCGCGCAACGAGAAGTCGTCGGCCAACACCTCGACCCCGGCCGTCGCGAGGGCGCTGAGCGCCTCGGAGCGCGTCCCCGGCCGGGCCGGGAGAACGCCGTTCTGGACCAGAAAGAGCGTGACCGCGTTGCCCTCGCGGATCAGCCCTTCGGCAAGGTCGTAAAAGTTGGCGACATCGTTCGAGTCGAACGGGTCGCGCGATTCGATGAGAAGGTATTTCGCCATGTCGGTTCCCCCGTTCCGGGTCGTGAAGCCGTGCGAATGGCCATTGCCAGACGCTTCGCACCCAGTGGATGGATGACGAGTCACATGGGGCGGCCGATCGGAAAGGCAATGCGGGGAAGCGGCGACCGCTAGGCGCCTTGTTTTCCGGATGTTGCGCTCGAAGAAGTTATTGCGGGGGGCTTTTTCGCCCCTTCTCGTTTTGTCGTCGCGAGCGAAGCGAGTCCCGCATCCCCTGGGATCAGTATAAGGATGCGGGTTTTCCTCGCCTATTCACGGTTTTGCGATGACAGGTCCGCTCACTCGGCGGTCGCGTCGGCGGCGATCTTGGCGAAGATGCGATCGAGCTCGCTCGCCAGCGCTTTGAGCTTCGCGCCGCCGTCATAAGCGCCGAACAGCGCCGACGGCTTGCGGTAACGCAGGCTCGCCGCGCCGTTCTTCTCTTCGGTGATGTAGAAGCGGATCGGGGCCTCGATGCCGGCGGGCACGCTCGCTTGCAGCATGCGCACGGCGAAGTCGTTGCGGTAAACGCCGACGACCATGTTGCCGGGGATCTTGATCCCGCGCCGGGCCGCGCCGGCGCTGGCGCTCGCCCGGGTCACGACGAACATGCCGTTGGCCTTGACCGCGGCGTCGAGCCGCTTGACGAGGGTCGCATAGTCGTAGTCGGTCGCGATCACGACCGTCGGCGGGTCGGCCCGGACCGCGCCTGCGGCGAGAACGAAAAGAACGGCGGCAAGAGCGATGGCGCGCATGGATCTCTCCTTATGGTGACGATGCTTTTGCGCGCTCGCGCGCGCACCCCCCGGACCAGGATAGCGCATGA
>CAYYWV010000202.1:0-2327 GCA_964475385.1 uncultured Alphaproteobacteria bacterium
GTCGTTCAAAGGCGAAATGGTATGAACCCGGAACAGGGCTCTCGTCGGGTGCGGAGCCCGCCCGCTCTACGCTTGCGCGAGCGCGCGGTCGAGGTCGGCGATCAGGTCGTCGACGGTCTCGAGCCCGATCGACAGTCGGATCACATCGTCGCCCGCGCCGGCGGCGACGCGCTGCTCGTCGGTAAGCTGACGGTGGGTGGTGGACGCCGGATGCAGGATCAGGCTTCGGGTATCGCCGATGTTGGCGAGGTGCGAGAACAGCTCGCAGGCCTCGACCAGCCGCACGCCGGCCTCGAACCCGCCTTTGACCCCGAAGGTGAAGACCGAACCCGCGCCCCGCGGCAGGTACTTCTTGGCGAGCGCGTGATAGGGGCTCGATTCGAGCCCGGCGTAAGAGACCCAAGCGATCTTGGGGTGGGCTTCGAGCCAGCGCGCGACCGCGAGCGCGTTGGCCGAATGGCGCTCCATCCGCAAGGGCAGGGTCTCCACGCCCTGGAGGATCAAGAACGCGTTCATCGGCGACAGCGCCGGCCCGAAGTCGCGCAAGGCCACCGCGCGCGCCTTCATGGTGAAGCCGAAGTCGCCGAAGGTCTCGGCGAAGGTGAGCCCGTGATAAGCCGGGTCGGGCGCGGTGAGCGAGGGGAACTTGCCCGCGCGGCCCCAGTCGAAGCGCCCCGATTCGACCACCGCGCCCCCCATCGAGTTGCCGTGGCCGCCGATGAACTTGGTCATCGAGTGGATCACGATGTCGGCCCCCCACTCGAAGGGACGGCAGAGATAGGGCGTCGCCAACGTGTTGTCGACGATCAGGGGCACGTCGTGCGCGCGGGCGATCTCGGCGACCGCTTCGAGGTCGACTACGATCCCGCCCGGGTTGGCGAGGGCTTCGACGAAGATCGCCTTGCACTTGGGCGTCATCGCGCGGGCGAAGTTCTCGGGCTCGGTCGGGTCGACGAAGTGGCAGGTCCAGCCCAGCCGCTTGAAGGTGATCCCGAACTGGGTCATCGAGCCGCCGTAAAGATTGCGCGAGGCGACGAACTCGTCGCCCGGCTCGAGCAGCGTATAGAAAGCGATGAACTGGGCGGCGTGGCCCGAGGCGACCGCGACCGCGCCGCGCCCGTCCTCGAGGTTGGCGATCCGCTCCTCGAGCACCGAGACCGTCGGGTTGGTCAGCCGCGAGTAGATGTAGCCGAAGGTCTGGAGGTTGAACAGCGAGGCCGCGTGGTCGACGTCGTCGAACACGAAGGACGTGGTCTGGTAGATCGGCGTCGCGCGCGCGCCGGTGGTGGCGTCGGGGCGGGCGCCGGCGTGGATCGCCCGGGTCTCGAAGCCGAAGGCGTAAGGCGCGTCCTCCGCCTCTTCGGCGCCGGGGAACGGGGGCGGGGTCTCGGGCTTGGATTCGGTCATGGGCGGATCGGGCGCGGACGTTTGGCGGAGATGATGCGAGAGTTGATGCCGCCCCAGCTCAGCTCGCCGGACAAGCGGCCGTACTCGATCTTGGGGCAGCGGTTCATGATGACCGTAAGCCCGGCGGCCTCGGCCCGGGCGGCGGCTTCGTCGTTGCGCACGCCGAGCTGCATCCAGATCACCTTGATGCCCTTCTCGGGCGCGAGCGCGATGGCCTCGTCGACGATGGGGCCTGCGGCCTCCGCGTTGCGGAAGATGTCGACGAGATCGAAAGGCTCGGGGATGTCGGAAAGCCGAGCGTAGACCCGCTCGCCCAGAATTTCCTCGCCCGCCTTGCCCGGGTTGACCGGGATCACGCGGTAGCCCTTGGCTTGCAGGTACTTCATGGCGAAGTAGCTCGGCCGGTTCCAATTCGCGCTCGCGCCGACCATGGCGATGGTCCGGCAGCGGCCCAGAATGCCGCGCAGAAGCGCATCCGGGTAATGGTCGTGGTTCATGGCTTGCGGACTGTGCGAGAGGACGGCGCGCTCAAGCGTCGCGCCAGACGGGCTTGCGCTTGGCGATGAAGGCGTCGATGCCTTCGCCCGCGTCGCGGAACATCATGTTGCACGCCATCTCGGATGCCGCGAAGGCGTAGGCCTCCTCGATCCCCATCTCGAGCTGGCGGTAGAAGACGCGTTTGCCGGCGGCGATCGCGGCCCGCGATTTGGCCGCGACCGAGCGGGCGAGGGCGGCGACCGCGTCGTCGAGCTCTTCGGGCGCGACCGCCCGATTGACGAGCCCGATGCGGGCCGCGGTCTCGGCGTCGATGATCTCGCCGGTGAACAGCATCTCGGCGGCGTGCTTGCGCGCGACGTTGCGCGAAAGCGCGACCCCCGGCGTCATGCAGAACAGCCCGACGTTGATGCCCGAGGTGCCGA
>CAYYWV010000203.1:0-2311 GCA_964475385.1 uncultured Alphaproteobacteria bacterium
GCAAAAACAAGCTTTCCAGGAAGGCGCGCTCGCAACGGTCCGCGAACGCCGGCGCGATCCTACGCCTTTAGAATGAACAGGCGGTGAACGCCGATCGGGGGCGGCGTTCATCTACGGACAATGAAAACCGCGGCTTCCATTCTGAGCTTTCCGGAGAGGAGAAAGGGGATCGGAAAATGGGCAAACGGCGCCGCGGGCCGGCCCGCGCGCGTCGGCCCCCTTTACCGGCGGTGGCGGGCGCTTGCCGTCGAGATCTTCGCCGAGAATTGAGGCGCGCCGACGCGGCCGAGCCCTGCCGCGAACGCTCAGATCCGGCGGCCGACCCAGATCACCCGGCCGGCGACGTCGATGTCTTCGGGCGCGACCGGCGCGAGCGGCGGGTAGTTCTCGTTGTCGCAAGAGACGATCACGAGGCGGCGCACCGGGTCGATGCTCAGCCGCTTCACCAGAAGGAACTCGCCGAAGCGGATGATGTAGACTCCGTCGCGCGCCGGCGCGCGCTGGCTCAGATCGACCAGGATGGTGTCGCCGTCGGCGAGCGTCGGGTGCATCGAATCGCCGCGCACCGTGATCACGGCGAGCTGGTCGACGCCGGCCGAGGTCACGGTCCGCAGCCAATCGCGGCGAAAGGCGAGCCGGCCGGTCTCGTGCTCGACGTCGATCACGATCCCCTCGCCGGCGGCGGCCGAGACGCCGTAAGTAGGGACGAAGACGAGCTCGTCGTCGAAAGGGCCGGCTTCCGGCTTGCGGCCTTCCGGCGAGCGCGCGGGCCGGCCCCCAGCCCCGGTCGCGGGTTGCGGCCTTCCGGGGGCGGCCCTCTGTTCGCCGCCCGAAGCGGCCGAGGACGGATCGATCAGTTCGCCAGCGCTGCATCCGAGCGCCGCGGCGAGCTTCTGCACCGTGTCGTGGCGGGGATGGCGCGACTTGCCGATCAGGATGTCGCGCACGGCGGTCTCGTTCAGCCCCGCCGCGCGGGCGAGCGCCTTTTGGCTGAACCCGGCCGCGGCCATGCGGCGGCGCAGCTCGGCGACCAGCGGCGTCGTTTGCGGTTCCGTCATCGACTTCCGACCTTTGGCGGGTCGCCTTCTCCGGTTTCATCCCTGCGGATATAGGAATTATCCCATTGACATTCCCTTGTCCACTCGTTTAGATGGAAAAAATAGAACATTTCGGGAACATTTGCTCAAATGAACGGATTCGCCAAAGAAAGCCCGTGGCCGCGCGCGCCTCGCTTTTCCATGCCGGAGGGCCGCCGGGCCTTCGCCGAAGGGCGCAAGCCTGCGCCAAGGTGTGGGATTAATCCCAAAAACGATCAATTCCGGCCGCGCTTCGGTGGGGACGACGGCGCGCGGGGGCGCGCCACGGCTCTGGACCGCCCCGCCGCGGCGAAGGCGTCCGCCGCCAACGGGTCGGAAGCCGTCAAGACGGACGCGCCCATCGCGCGCCGGCGCGGGCCGACCATCCGACCGACTCCGCGCTGGCCGGCGGGAACCGCCGAAACGCTCGTCCGGCTCTGGCGTCAGGGGCTGTCCACGCCCGAGATCGCGGCCCGTCTCGGGATGACGACGCGCGCGATCGACAGCAAGGTTCGCAAGCTCCGGGTCGCAGGGATCGACCTTCCCCGCCGCAGGGACGAGCGCGGCGCGCGCGCCGCCTTCGCCCGGCGGCGCTGCCTTCACTGCGGCCAGATGTTCGCGTCGAGCCATATCGGCAATCGGATTTGCGCCACTTGCCTCGAGGAAGGGCCGTTCACCAGCACGATCCTGTAGCCGCGGGTCTTTACCTTTTGCCGGCCTTTTGCCGGCGGCTTTTGCGGCGATGACGCCAGGCGCGAAGCGCGGCCTGCCCCGTTCCCCTGTCCTCGATCACCTCTGCCGGAAGGAGAAGCGATGAAAACGGCTCCTGGGCATCGGATGGAGAACCCGGCCCCCCATAATCGTTGCCCTCGCGCCCGCTGGACGCTCGAGCGCGTCGAGGCGCGCCTCGTCGAAGCGGTCGATACCTTGAAGCGTCTTCCGACGCCGCGAATCCAAGCCCGGACCACGCGCTGGCCCGACTTCGTGCGCGACAGCCGCGAGGCCTACGGCTGGGCCTCGGCCCGTCTGCGCCTCGCCCCGGCGTCGCCCGACGCCATCAGCCGCATGGACGAGACGCTCGACTGGCTGCGCTGGCTGCCGCGTCCGGCCCAGCGGATCGTCTGGGCGCGGGCGAGCGGGCTTTCCTGGCGACGGATCGCTCAAGGATCTGGGAAATCTCCCAACACCTGCCGCGCTTGGCACCTCGCGGCGCTTCACCACATCGCCACCCGGCT
>CAYYWV010000204.1:0-2307 GCA_964475385.1 uncultured Alphaproteobacteria bacterium
CGATCGAGACCCCGGAAGGGCCGAACATCGGGCTGATCAACAGCCTCGCGACCTACGCCCGGGTCAACCCCTACGGCTTCATCGAAAGCCCGTATCGACGGGTGATCGACGGCCGGGTGACCGACGAGGTCGTCTATCTGTCGGCGATGGAGGAGGGCAAGTACACCATCGCCCAGGCCAACGCGAAGCTCGACGACAAGGGCCGCTTCGTGAGCGATCTCGTGAGCTGCCGCCGGCGCGGCGACTTCGTGATGGCCCCGCCCGAGACCATCGACTTCATCGACGTCTCGCCCAAGCAGCTCGTCTCGGTCGCGGCGGCGCTGATCCCGTTCCTCGAGAACGACGACGCCAACCGCGCGCTGATGGGCTCGAACATGCAGCGCCAGGCGGTGCCCTTGATCCGGACCGAGGCCCCGCTGGTCGGGACCGGAATGGAGGAGGTGGTGGCCCGCGATTCGGGCGCCACCATCATCGCCCGGCGCGCCGGCGTCGTCGATCAGGTCGACGCGACCCGCATCGTCGTGCGCGCCGAAGAGGGCGCCGACGGCGCGCTCGGCGTGGATATCTACAACCTGTTGAAGTTCCAACGCTCGAACCAGAACACCTGCATCAACCAGCGTCCGCTGGTCAAGGTGGGCGAGCGGGTCGAGGCCGGCGATATCCTCGCCGACGGCCCCAGCGTGGACACCGGCGAGCTCGCGCTCGGCCGCAACGTGCTGGTCGCCTTCATGGCTTGGGGCGGGTACAACTTCGAGGACTCGATCCTGATCTCCGAGCGCATCGTCAAGGACGACGTCTTCACCTCGATCCACATCGAGGAGTTCGAGGTGATGGCCCGCGACACCAAGCTCGGCCAGGAGGAGATCACCCGCGACATCCCGAACGTCGGCGAAGAGGGCCTCAAGAACCTCGACGAGGCGGGGGTCGTCTACATCGGCGCCGAGGTCAAGCCGGGCGATATCCTGGTCGGCAAGATCACGCCCAAGGGCGAGAGCCCGATGACGCCCGAGGAGAAGCTCTTGCGGGCGATCTTCGGCGAGAAGGCGTCCGACGTGCGCGACACCAGCCTGCGCCTGCCGCCGGGGGTGTCGGGCACGGTGGTCGAGGTCCGCGTGTTCTCGCGCCGCGGCGTCGAGAAGGACGAGCGCGCGCTCGCCATCGAACGCGAGAAGATCGAGCATCTCGCCAAGGACCGCGACGACGAGCGCGCGATCATCGAGCGCCACATCTACGACGACCTCAAGTCGCTGCTTCTCGGCAAGGTGGCGGCGAGCGGACCCAAGGGCCTTAAGGCCAACACCAAGATCACCGAGGAGGTGCTCGCCCAGTTCAGCCGCGGCCAGTGGTGGCAGATCGGTCTCAAGAACGCCAAGACCATGGCCGAGATCGAGAACCTCAAGAAGCAGCTCGACGACGCCGTGGCCGCGCTCGAGAAGCGGTTCCAGGACAAGGTCGAGAAGCTGCAAAGGGGCGACGAGCTGCCGCCGGGCGTGCTCAAGATGGTCAAGGTCTTCGTCGCCGTGAAGCGCAAGCTTCAGGCCGGCGACAAGATGGCGGGCCGGCACGGCAACAAGGGCGTGATCTCGTACATCGTGCCGGTCGAGGACATGCCGCATCTCGAAGACGGCACCCCGGTCGACATCGTGCTCAACCCGCTCGGCGTGCCGTCGCGGATGAACGTGGGCCAGATCCTCGAGACCCATCTCGGCTGGGCGTCGCACGGCCTCGGCCTCAAGATCGGCGAGATGGTCGAGGCGGCGCGCAACGGCGGCTCGACCAAGCCGTTGCGCAAGTTCCTGTCCGAGGTCTACGACGAACCCCAGACCAAGGGCGCGTTCTCGGCGCTCGCCGACGAGGAGGTCATCGAGATCGGCGAGAAACTGCGCGGCGGGGTGCCGATCGCGACGCCCGTGTTCGACGGGGCGCACGAGGACGACATCGTGAAGATGCTCGAGCTCGCGGGCTACGACGCTTCGGGCCAGGTCACGCTGATCGACGGCCGCACCGGGCTGCCCTTCGACCGTAAGGTGACCGTGGGCTACATCTATATGATGAAGCTCCATCACCTGGTCGACGACAAGATCCACGCCCGCTCGATCGGTCCTTACAGCCTGGTCACCCAGCAGCCGCTGGGCGGCAAGGCCCAGTTCGGCGGCCAGCGGTTCGGCGAGATGGAGGTCTGGGCGCTCGAGGCTTACGGCGCGGCCTACACGCTCCAGGAAATGCTCACGGTCAAGTCCGACGACGTCTCCGGCCGGACCAAGGTCTACGAGGCGATCGTCAAGGGCGAGGACGTGTTCGAGGCCG
>CAYYWV010000205.1:0-2270 GCA_964475385.1 uncultured Alphaproteobacteria bacterium
CTGACGGTCGTCTCCGAGAAGGTCGAGGGGCGGGGTCGGGCCTACAAACTGGAGGAATGATCAGCGCGCGCCGCCGACGCCTCGGCGCGCACCTCCTCGTCAATAGACCGGCCGCCATCCATACGGGTGGCGGCCATGCCCGTTTTCGAGGCGAGTGCGCACACGACGCTCAATGCACGTTCAAAGCTCGCTCCGTCGAAATCGCGAGACATTCTCCCACCGGGGCCATAACGGGTGCCCGGTATCCTCAGCGAGACGCATTGGATGCTCATTTCGGCGACGGCGAAATAAGCCACTGCCCGACGATCGAGGGCCACCAGGGCATACACGTCGAACTCGCTGGCCGCGTACAGTCGTTTGCCTCCCCGGCCGGCCCGTCTGACATGGAAGAAGTATGCGGGCGTAACCCGTGCGCTCGGCGAGGGGTTCTTGGGACACAAGGTCGATTTGACCTGTATACGAACCATCCGGTCAGCGGTATCGACAACGATATCGTAGGGCAGTCCTTGCCCGCTCAGGTAAGCCGTCCAACCATTGAGCAGAAGATCGGCACAGACGAGATGCTCCGCCGCTTTCCCGATCTCCAGTTGGGGACTGACCTTGACCCTGCGGCTCGACGGACGCCCGCTCGGCTTGGCCCGAACCGGAAGCGGCACACCTGCCGCATTGAACAGAGGAGACGACACCACGACCCTAGGCAGCCAGAGAACGACGCGCGCGAGCGATCTCTTCAAAGGATCTGTCGTCGGCTTCAAGCCGCGCACAGTTGCCAGTAAAGAGCTGCCAGCGCTGCACGGCAACGTCGCAATAGCGGGGATCGATCTCGATGGCGAGACAGGACCGAGCGGTGGTCTCGGCAGCGATGAGGGTCGTGCCGCTGCCGGCGAATGGATCGTACACGCAATCGCCCCTGGCGCTGTTGTTCAAGATCGGCCGACGCATGCATTCGACTGGCTTCTGCGTGCCGTGAGCGGTCGCGGCGTCCTCTTCGACCGCCAAGCCGACCGACCATAGGGTCGACTGATCGCGTGCACCCTGCCAGTGGCCGTTCGCGCCCTTACGGATCGCGTAGAAGCATGGCTCGTGCTGCCAATGATAGTGGCCGCGACCGAGGGCGAAGTGCGTCTTCGCCCAAATGATCTGGGCTCGGATCGCAAAGCCGCACGCATCGAGGCTCTCGGCGACCGTGCACGCATGGACACCGGCATGCCAGACATAGGCGACATCGCCCGAAAACAATGCCCACGCCTCGCGCCAGTCGGCGCGGTCGTCGTTCGTGACCTTGCCCGTACGCTCCGTCGCCGAGATGCCAGCCTCGTTACGCCACGTCGGATCGTAGGCGACCCCATAAGGAGGATCGGTGACCATGAGATGCGGCGCCGCGCCCGCGAGCACCCTCTCCACATCCGCGAGCACCGTGGCGTCGCCGCACAGCAGCCGATGGTCGCCGAGGACCCAGACGTCGCCCGGGCGGGTGACCGCCTCCTCGGCCGGCTCCGGCACGTCATCGTCGTCGACGAGGCCCGCCTGGTCCGCCTCGGGCTCGGCGAGCAGGCGGTCGATCTCGTCGAGATCGAAGCCGGTCAGATCGAGGTCGAAGTCCTCGGCGCGCAGATCGGCCAGCTCCAGGCGAAGCAGCTCCTCGTCCCATTCGGCCCAACTCGCCGAACGGTTGGCGAGCAGCCGGAACGCCTTGATCTGCGTTTCGCTCAAGTCATCGGCCAGGACCACCGGGACGGTCTCGAGCCCGAGCCGGCGCGCCGCCTTGAGCCGCAGATGCCCATCGACGACCGTGCCGTCGCTCCGCGCCACGATCGGAATGCGGAACCCGAACTCCCGGATCGCGCCGCACATGCGCTCGACCGCGCCGTCGTTCCGGCGCGGGTTCCTGGCGTAGGCGACCAGCCGGTCGAGCGGCCAGTGCTCGATCCGCAGCTCCATCAGATATCCTCCGCGGGAGCGTCGCCGGCGATGCGGTCCCGCGCCATCCAGGCCTTGGCCGGGCTCGCGACCATGTACCGGTCCGAGCCTTCGGTCTGTTCGCGAAGCCGCTCTCGGCATTCGCCGTCGAGAATGCGAACCGTCATGCGGCCTCGGCCTCCGCCGATGCCGAAGCGAGCCGCGAGAGTTCGCCACGCATGCGCCGCGACCAGCGGCACCACTCCGTTGCCACAGAGCCGAAGCCGGTCCACCCGATGGGCCAGCCCATCAGAGCCTCGACGAACGGCGGGTTGAGCGTCAGGGTGGCATTCGAGGTATCGCCGCCAGCC
>CAYYWV010000206.1:0-2269 GCA_964475385.1 uncultured Alphaproteobacteria bacterium
GCACGCGCATGTGAGAAGCCGTGAGGGAGCCCGCCGTGCGCGTCCCGGGCTTCGGCCCCGGTTGGCTCTCCGGGCCGTCGGGTGTAGGGTCGAATCATGCGGAGGGCCGGTCGATGATCGTGCAGGCGAGCGGCGAGATCGCGGTGCCGACCCGGGGGCGCGGGCTCTACGACGTCACCGGGCCGGTCGGCGCCTGGCTCGCGGCCCAGCGGGTGGGCGACGGGCTTCTGACCCTGTTCCTGCGCCACACCTCGGCCTCGCTGATCGTGCAGGAGAACGCCGATCCCGATGTGCTCCGCGACCTCGAGGATTTCTTCGCCCGCCTCGCGCCCGAAGCGCCTGGCCGCTACCGCCACGAAAGCGAAGGCCCCGACGACATGCCGGCCCATATCCGCGCCGCGCTCACCCAAAGCCATCTTTCGGTGCCGGTGCGCGCGGGCCGGATGGCGCTCGGAACCTGGCAGGGGATCTACGTCTTCGAGCACCGCGCCGCCCCGCGCGAGCGCCGCCTCGCCCTTCATCTGATCGGCGCGGCCCCAAGCGCCCGCCCGGCGGGCGCGGAGCGGTAAGGGAAAGGCGGCATGGCCGCGCCGATGATCGTGCTGTTCACCGACTTCGGGCTCGAAGGCCCTTACGTCGGGCAGGTCAAAGCGGCGCTTCTGCGCGAAGCGCCGGAGACGCCGGTGATCGACCTTTGCCACGACGCGCCCGCCCATCGCCCCGATCTCGCCGCCTATCTTCTCGCCGCTTGGCTCTCTGTCGCGCCGCGGGGCGCCGTCATCCTCGGCGTGGTCGATCCCGGAGTCGGCGGCCCGCGCCGGGCGATCGCGGTCGAGGCCGGCGGGCGCTGGTTCGTCGGCCCCGACAACGGGCTGTTCGCGATCGCCGTGCGGCGGGCGGGCGGCGGCGTCTGGCGCGCGATCGAGGACGGCGGCCGCCCGCTGTCGGCGAGCTTCCACGGCCGCGATCTGTTCGCGCCTGTGGCGGCCGCCATCGCCCGGGGCGCGCCGCCCGCCGGCCCCGTCCTCGACCCCGGAACGGTTGTGGGCCGCGACTGGCCCGACGACCTCGCCCGCATCGCCTATATCGACCGCTTCGGCAACGCCGCGACCGGGTTCCGCGCGGGCGCGCTCGCCCGCGATGCGGAGATCGAGGCGGGCGGGCGGCGGCTCGTCTTCGCGCGCACCTTCGCGGACGCCGCCCCGGGCGCGGTTTTCTGGTACGAGAACGCGAACGGCCTGGTCGAGATCGCCGCCAACCAGGCGAGCGCGGCCGCCATGCTCGGCCTCGGGCTTGGCGATTCGGTCGCGATTCCTGCGCCTTCATGAACGCGATGGGCGCGGACGCCGGGATCTGGGCCGTCGCCGCGGCGAGCGAGACCGGCTGGGTCCGCCGCCGCAACGAGGACGCCTTCGCGGTCGAGCCGGCGCTCGGCGTCTTCCTGGTCGCCGACGGCCTCGGGGGCCACGCGGCCGGCGACGTGGCGAGCCGAACGGCGCGGGACGCCGCGCTCAACCGCTTGCGCGCCGAGGGCGCGCCGGATGCGGAGCGCGCCGAGGCCGCGCTCGCCCGCGCCGTCGACGCGGCCAACCGCGCGGTCCGCGCCGCCGCCGCGCGCGAGCCCGCCCTTCACGGGATGGGGACGACGCTGTCGGTCCTGTGGCTCGACGCGGCCGGCGCGCGCGGCGCTTTCGCCCATGTCGGCGACAGCCGCATCTACCGGCTCGATGCGGACGGCCTGCGCCAGATCACCGACGACCACACGGTGGCGATGGAGCGGGCGCGCGCCGGCCTGATCGACGCCGAGGCGGCGCGGCTCGGCCCGGGCTGGCACCGCCTGACCCGCGCCGTCGGGCTTTTCGATTCGCTCGCGGTCGACGCCGCGGCCTTCGATTGCGCGGCCGCGGAGGGCTTTCTTCTGTGCACCGACGGGTTGACCGACATGCTCGACGACCGCGCGATCGCCAAGGCGCTGCGCGACGCCGCCCCCGACGCCGAAGCCGCGGCGCGGGGCCTCATCGACGGCGCGCTCGCCGCCGGCGGCGTCGACAACGTGACCGTGGTCGTCCTGTTCGCGCGGCGAGGGTGAGCGGCGCCAGGATCGCCCCGAGCGCGACGATCGAGGCCACAAGCCGACGGACCGGTCGCGCGGAAGGTCTTCGCCGAGGCCAGCCCCCTCCTTATGCCATTTCGCCTTTGAACGACCTATGGGACCGAGGCCCGAGCCTCCTCATAAGCGAACGGATATTATTTCGGATTAGAGCGGGCG
>CAYYWV010000207.1:0-2160 GCA_964475385.1 uncultured Alphaproteobacteria bacterium
CCTGGCGGGATCGGCGCAAGCCGCGTCGCGGGCGAGCGCATCGAGTCGCTCCTCGGTCTTTTCCGACAGGCCGCCGAAGGCGAGTTCCTGTATCCGGTAGGCGAGGCGCTTGACCAGGAAGGCCCGGTTGTAGGGCGGCGGGTTGGTACCGAAGAGATCGCGCCACATCCGCTTCAACTCATCCGTGGGCTTGTCCGGGAGGGCGGCCACCTGGGCCGTTACACTGGATGTCATGGTCACTCTCCATGGTCGTCGGGCTCACGACCATGCAGGCTCTGCCCGCCGCCCAAGTCCAGGCAAATGTCTCCGAACGCGCTGCGTTTATTCACTTTCCCGCGCAGCCGCAGAACCCCTGAGGCGAGGATCGCTCCGACCTCGTCGAGACGTTCCGCCGTGGTCAAGCGATCGGGATGAACGGCATTCGGCATCGCAGGCTCGCTTCCGCTGTCAGGTTTGAGCCGCCCCCGGCTCCTACCCGATACCTACCGTGCGAGGCCGAAAACCGTCGGAGAACACAGCAAGAACATTCTGACTCCCAAAGTTGCAGACGATCGATTATCTTCGCCGCGCCGAGTGATTGACGGCTCGTCGTCAGTGGCTTTGCCGACCGATGAACAGGGACGGGAACCAGGGAAGGGTCGTCATGGAGGTTTGATCGTTGAGGAGATGTAGATGGCCACGCTCAACCCGCGCCGTTTCGCGCAGCCCGATAGCTTGAAGGCGATCAATCCGGCCCGCCTCTTGGAGTTCCTTGCTTCCTACAAGGACTACCTTACCGGCCGAGGAATGGTCTGGCCCGCGAGCAGGCCGCCGGCCATCGACTACGAGACGTTGGCGGGCATCCTGATGAAGCCCGATGACCGGATGCCCACCCGGATGGTTGATGCCCTTTACTTCGTTCATGAGATGGCTACGCCCGAGGAGATGGATTCGCTGATCACGGCGGCGAGGGCGGAGGGGATCGAACTCGACCACGACCCCGACACGACGCCGGCGGACATCGCGGCCCAGGTCTGGCTGAAGGCGCCCGATCTCCTCGAGAGCATGCACGCCGAGGTCCTGGTGACGAAGCCGAGGTCATTCACCCACTTCAAGAGCAAGGAGCCGGGCCCCAAGATATTCACCCCGCCCAGTGAGGCGGCGCTGAGCGCCCTCGAGGCAGAGCTCGATGCGTGGTTCGACGCGCACAAGAGGGGGACGGGCAGCAGGGTTCGCTGCTTCGATCACGGCGACAAGATCGGCTTTCTGGTCCGCCACGGCATGCCGTTCAAGCGCGAGGGCAGCCTAAGGGAAGGCCGCTCCGAGACCGTGTTCTACCGCCCCGAAATCCACGATGTCCTCGTCTACGACCGGGTCGTGAACGAGCTCGCGGTGCACGTCGGAACCAAGGGGGAGTTGACACTCTACGTCGCCGCCTTCGGGAGACACCTGTTCGGCGACGCCGCGTACTTTCCCGATGAGGGGAAGTACACCCTCGATCCACTGAAATCCGGCGACCCGCACTGCCTCGCCTGCGGCGACATCGAGGGGATCGAGGAGGTGAAGCTCACCGAGGTCCATCGCCTGTGGGGCGGGGAATACGGCGACATCGAGATTCGCAAGTCCAAGGACTGCCTCGCCTCTCTGGCGGCGCGTGGCCAGCGTATTCCGCAGCACGCGAACCTCATCATGGCGTCCTTCGCCGTCAAGTTCGAGGACGGGAAGAGCCCCAGGGCGGTGAAGATCCGGCCACCGAACGTTGCCATGTACACGCGCGACGACGACAGCCTGCTGGTCGAGAAGTGGCTCTCGGCGCGCGGCTTCATTATCGAGCGAGAGAAAGAGCCCGATGCGGCGCCTGCGCAGGCTGTGGCCGGCTCTTGAGGCGCTGCCCGGGCTCGCGGCGATCACGCAAGAGTGGAAGGACAGGCTCGGAGAGGATTTCGACGCCGGTCGGGAACTCCTGCGGCTGACCAACCGGCGCGCCGAAGCTTACCCGTGCCCCAGTCCCGGTGGCGTCGGGTGCCCGCGTCGTATCGTCGATCACGGCAACGGCCGGTTCGTGGCCGTGTGCAACGACCACCCGAAACGATGCGACAGGCTCGTCCTGACCAGGCAGGACATCGCGGTCCATGAGCTCGACGCCCGGAGGCTCTGTGTGCCCATCGCCATGGCCTTCGG
>CAYYWV010000208.1:0-2155 GCA_964475385.1 uncultured Alphaproteobacteria bacterium
GCTCGCGGTCCTCGGCGAGGTCGATGGCGTCGGGCGAGGTGCCGATGATCGGCACCCCCGCCGCTTCGAGCGCGCGGGCGAGCTTGAGCGGGGTCTGGCCCCCGAACTGGACGATGACGCCGAGCAGGCTTCCGCGCGCCGCTTCCGTTTGCGCGATCGCGATCACGTGCTCGGCGGTCAAAGGCTCGAAGTACAGGCGGTCGGAGGTGTCGTAGTCGGTCGAGACGGTCTCGGGGTTGCAGTTGACCATGATGGTCTCGATCCCCGCCTCGGCGAGCCCGTAGGCCGCGTGCACGCAGCAGTAGTCGAACTCGATTCCCTGGCCGATCCGGTTCGGCCCGCCGCCGAGGATGATCACCTTGCGCCGATCGGACGGCCGCGATTCGCACTCCGGGGCTTGCGCGCCGTCGCCCTCGGAGACCGAGGACTCGTAGGTCGAGTACATGTAAGGGGTCTGGGCTTCGAACTCGGCGGCGCAGGTGTCGACCCGCTTGAACACCGGCCGCACGTCGAGACGCGCCCGCCGCTCCGCGACCGCCGCTTCCGAAAGCCCCGCAAGTACGGCCAGGCGCGCGTCGGAGAAGCCCATCGCCTTGAGCGCGAGAAGCCCGGCCGCGTCCTCGGGCAGGCCGCGGGCGGCGATTCGCGCCTCGGCGGCGACGATCTCGCCGATCCGGGCGATGAACCAGGGATCGATCCGGGTGAGCGCGTGGATCTCGTCGGCGTCGATTCCGGCGCGCAGCGCCTCGGCGACCACGAGCAGACGGTCGGGCGTCGGCTTGGCGAGCGCCGCCCGCAACGGCGCCGGATCGCCGCCCGGCGCGTAGCCCGCGATCTCGGGCGCATCGAAGCCGGTCAATCCGGTTTCCAGAGAGCACAGCGCCTTCTGGATCGATTCGGCGAAGGTGCGCCCGATCGCCATCACCTCGCCCACCGATTTCATCGAGGTGGTGAGCAGGGGCTCGGTCCCCGGGAACTTCTCGAAGGTGAAGCGGGGCACCTTGGTGACGACGTAGTCGATGGTCGGCTCGAACGAGGCCGGGGTGACGCCGGTGATGTCGTTGTCGATCTCGTCGAGGGTGTAGCCGACGGCGAGCTTGGCCGCGACCTTGGCGATCGGGAAGCCGGTCGCCTTGGAGGCCAGCGCGGACGAGCGCGAGACCCGGGGGTTCATCTCGATCACCACCACGCGGCCGTCGGCGGGGTTGACCGCGAACTGCACGTTCGAGCCCCCGGTATCCACGCCGATCTCGCGCAGGACCGCGATCGCCGCGTTGCGCAGGCCCTGGTACTCCTTGTCGGTCAGGGTGAGCGCGGGCGCGACCGTGACGCTGTCGCCGGTATGCACGCCCATGGGGTCGACGTTCTCGATCGAGCAGACGACGATGCAGTTGTCGGCCCGGTCGCGGACCACCTCGAGCTCGTACTCCTTCCAGCCCAGGACCGATTCCTCGATCAGCACCTCGTTGGTCGGCGAAAGGTCGAGCCCGGCGGCGACCGCGTGCTCGAACTCCTCGCGGTTATACGCCACGCCCGCGCCGGTCCCGCCGAGGGTGAAGCTCGGCCGGATGATTGCGGGCAGGCCCACGTAGTCGAGGGCGGCGCGGGCCTCTTCGCGGTCGCCGGCGAGCCGGCTCCGCGGACAGGCGAGGCCGATGCGCTCCATCGCGGCGCGGAACTTCTCGCGGTCCTCGGCCTTCTCGATGACGTCCGCATCGGCCCCGATCAGCTCGACCCCATGAGCCTCGAGCACGCCCTCGCGGGCGAGGCCGCAGGCGACGTTGAGCGCGGTCTGCCCGCCCATGGTCGCGAGCAGGGCGTCGGGGCGCTCGCGCGCGATCACCTTGGCCACCATCTCGGGCGTGATCGGCTCGATGTAGGTGGCGTCGGCGAGGTCGGGATCGGTCATGATCGTCGCCGGGTTCGAGTTGACGAGCACGATCCGGTAACCCTCGGCCTTCAGCGCCTTGCAGGCCTGGGTGCCCGAGTAGTCGAACTCGCAGGCCTGGCCGATCACGATCGGGCCTGCGCCGATGATCAGAATCGATTCGATGTCGGTCCGCTTAGGCATGGCTATTTACGCCCCACCCCCTCCCTGACCCTCCCCCATCGAGGGGGAGGGGACGGTGTGGGGGCGTTGCCGCATCCGCCTTCG
>CAYYWV010000209.1:0-2100 GCA_964475385.1 uncultured Alphaproteobacteria bacterium
CTCGCCGGTGACCCAGGCGGCGATCGGCGCTTTCCAGTCGTCTGGATCGCAGACCGCATCGAAGGCCGCCCTGAGATCGTCGATGCGGTACCAGTGGCCGTCGCGGGCGACGTAGGACTCGATGGGGCGGTTTTGGGTACCGGGCATGAGCGCCTCCTCGGCGATGGGTGGGGCGGGGTTCGTGTCCCCGTCGCTACTCGTTCCGGGATTGGCCCGCGCGATAGGCTTCGAGGAGCGCCTCGCGAAGCGAGCCGACGTGGACTTCGTGGAAGTCGAGATCGTCCATGAAGCGCTCTTTCAGGGTCTCGATGCCGAGGTGCTTGCGGGCGATCGCCTCGAGGATGTCGTTCATGGCTTGGTCCTTGGCTTGGGTTCTCGTCGCTCCGTTCATGGTCCGCATGAACGCTCCGCTCGCGAGGAACATCAAGTCAATTCGTTGGAATAGAAGGGCTTTTTGAACGGGCGCCCGGGTTTTTGGGCGCTTTCGCGGGATGCTGATCAGTCAAGCGGAATGGGCCCGTCGACGGGGCTTCTCGAGGCAGT
This sequence comes from uncultured Alphaproteobacteria bacterium, assembly GCA_964475385.1. Classification (GTDB taxonomy): domain Bacteria; phylum Pseudomonadota; class Alphaproteobacteria; order JAAXGF01; family JAAXGF01; genus CAYYWV01. The sequence continues at coordinate 544 of CAYYWV010000209.1, forward strand.
ACGTTCACCGTCTGGTGAAGCGCGGCGTGGTGCGGCTCACGGACGGCAGGATCGATCCGGCCCAGGCCGACGCGGCGCTGGCGGCGCTGCGCGAACCGGCGCGACCGCCTCGTCGGCGGGCGGGCGGAAGGAAGGAACCGGTCCGGGCTCCGGCCGCCGGTGAGCGGGACGATATCCGGCCGCCGGCGGGGGCGCGCCCCGATCCGTTCGACCCGACCTCGGGCGGCGACCTGCCGACGCTGCTGCTCAAGACCCGCATCAAGAGCGAGGTCGAGCGCGCGCGGCTCCTCGAGATCAAGGCCAAGGTCGAGGCCGGGCGCTATCTCGACGCCGACGAGGTCGAGGTCGCCGCGTTCAACAAGGCGCGCATCGCGCGCGATGCGCTGTTGAACATCCCCGATCGCCTGGCGGCGGTGCTGGCCGCCGAGACCGACGCCGGCAAGGTGCACGCGTTGCTCTCGGCCGAGATCCGGACGGCGCTGGAGGAGTTGAGCGGTGAGCGGGCGCGCGGCTGAGGCCTACGGCGCGGCCTTCGACCAGGGCCTGCGCCCCGATCCGCCGCTGACGGTCTCCGAATGGGCCGACCGGCACCGGCGGCTGTCGGGACGGGCGGCCGCCGAGCCGGGGCCGTGGCGGACGAGCCGGACGCCGTACCTGCGCGAGATCATGGACTGCCTCTCGCCGGCCTCACCGATCGAGCGGGTGGTGGTGATGAAGGGCGCGCAGATCGGCGTCAGCGAATGCGGCAACAACTGGATCGGCTTTTGCATCCATCACGCGCCGGGGCCGATGCTGGCGGTGTTGCCGACCGTCGAGATGGCCAAGCGCAACTCGAAGCAGCGGATCGAGCCGCTGATCGAGGAAAGCCCGGCTCTCGCGCGGCTGGTGAAGCCGGCGCGCTCGCGGGATTCGGGCAACACGATGCTGGCCAAGGAGTTCCCCGGCGGCGTGCTGGTCATGACCGGCGCCAACTCGGCCGTGGGCCTGCGCTCGATGCCGGTGCGCTACCTGTTCCTCGACGAGGTCGACGGCTATCCCGGCGACGTCGACGGCGAGGGCGATCCGGTGGCGCTCGCCGAGGCCCGGGCGCGGACCTTCTCGCGGCGCAAGGTGCTGATCGTCTCGACGCCGACGATCAGGGGATTGTCGCGGATCGAGCGCGAGTTCGACGCCACCGACCGACGGCGCTACTTCGTGCCCTGCCCGGTCTGCCGCGCGCCGCAATGGCTCAAGTTCGAGCGCCTCCGGTGGGAGAAGGGCAAGCCGGAGACCGCGCATTACCGCTGCGAGCACTGCGAGGCCCGGATCGACGAGCACCACAAGACCTGGATGCTCGAGAACGGGGTCTGGCGCGCGACCGCGAGCCATGGGCCCAGGACGGCGGGTTTTCATATCTCGAGCCTTTACAGTCCCGTCGGTTGGCGGAGCTGGGCCGAGATCGCGGCCGCCTGGGAGGCGGCCCAGGGCTCGGACGCGGCGATCAAGTCGTTCAAGAACACCGAGCTCGGCGAGACCTGGGTCGAGACCGGCGAGGCGCCCGACTGGCGACGGCTCTAC
>CAYYWV010000210.1:0-2066 GCA_964475385.1 uncultured Alphaproteobacteria bacterium
GTTCGGCGCGCAATCGGACTGATGAGCGGCACCTCGCTCGACGGCGTCGACGCCGCCCTTCTCGAGACCGACGGGCGAATGGCGATCAGGCCCGGTCCGGCGCTGACCGTCCCTTACGATCCGGCGCTGCGCGCGCGCCTGCGCGGGCTTCTCGACGGGCGCGGCGACGCTCCCGCGATCGCGCGCGCGCTCACCCTGGCCCACGCCGAGGCGGTCAGCGCCCTTCTCGCCAAGGCCGGGCTCGATGCGGCCGCCGTCGACGTGATCGGCTTTCCCGGCCACACCATCGCCCACCGTCCGGCCGAGCGCCTGACCTGGCAGATCGGCGACGGCGCGCTTCTCGCCGAGCGCACCGGAATCGACGTGGTCTGCGACTTCCGAAGCCGCGACGCGGCGGCGGGCGGCGAAGGGGCCCCTTTGGCGCCGCTCTATCACGCGGCGCTCGCGCGTTCGCTCGAACGTCCGCTCGCGGTGGTCAACCTCGGCGGCGTCGCCAATCTCACCTGGATCGGGCCGGATGGCGCGCTTCGGGCCTTCGACACCGGGCCGGGCTGCGCGCTCCTCGACGATCTCGCCGCGGCTTGCGGGGCGGGCGCTTATGACGCCGAAGGCAGGCTCGCCGCCAAGGGCGCGGTGGACCGGGGCCGGCTCGCGGACCTCCTCGCCGATCCCTATTTCGACCGGCCGCCGCCCAAGTCGCTCGATCGCAACGCCTTCGCGGGCGCGGCCGACGGGCTTAGCGCGGAAGACGGGGCGGCGACGCTCGTCGCCTTCACGGCCGAGGCGATCGCGCGTGGGCGCGACCATCTTCCGGCCCCGCCGCGGCGCTGGCTGCTGACCGGCGGCGGGCGGCGCAACCCGGCGCTCGTCGCCGCGATCGCGGACGCGCTCGACGCGCCGGTGGCGGCGGTCGAATCGGTGGGCTGGGACGGCGATATGCTGGAGGCCCAAGCCTTCGCCTATCTCGCCGTGCGGGCCTGCGACGGGCTCGCGCTCACCTTGCCGGAGACGACGGGCGCGCCGCGGCCGCTGACCGGCGGCGCGCTCCACCGCGCGCGGTGCCGCGGCGTTTAGAGTGGGCCGGGTGGGTCCAATGATTGAAAAGCGCCGTCGTCGTCGCTTCGCTGGCCGGCCGTTGATCGCTACCGAACCCCGCTCAACCAGTTTTCGATCTTCAAGCCCGGTACGCGGGAAAACTCTCGGGTGTTCACGGTGACGAGCGCCAGATCCATCGCAAGGGCATGGGCGGCGATCAGCAGGTCATTGGGTCCGATGGGAGTCCCTTGGCGGGACAAGTGATCGCGCAGCGTGGCGTACGCGCGGTCGGCCGGCGCTTCCAGGGAAAGAATCTCCAAGGCGGAGAGCAGAAGATCGACCCGGTCCGAAAGCTTTTTCGATCCCGACTTGGCCGCGTCATAGCGGAGTTCCGCAGCGACGATGATGCTGGTGCAGACCGCATCCTCCCCGACTTTCGCGATCCGTTCGGCGACCGCGCCTTGCGGATGGCGGACCAGGTCGGAAAGGATGTTGGTGTCCAGCAAATAGCTTGGCGATGCGCTCACAGGCTCGGTTCGTCCGGAAGCGGCAAATCCTCGTCCACGTCGGGAAAAGCCTGTTCGATGGGATCGAGGGCAGCCAACAGCGCCAGAAGCCGGCCCTTGCGGATCGGTTCCACGATCAGACGATCGCCTTCCTTGCGAATGATCGCCTCGTTCCCTTCGAGTTCGAACTCGCGGGGAATGCGCAGCGCCTGGTTGCGGCCATTACGAAAAAGACGCACGTGACGCTCAGGGGCGGCCATTCAGGGTCTCTCCTTTAAGGCATATGTCTAAGCATATGCCATTGGTCCCGAGACCTCAAGGGACCGCGAATGGCGCTTCGACGACCAACGGCCAATCTCTATCGCCCTCTCTCAGACGGGCTAAGTTGTTATGACTTCGAGCGTATCTATGTCAGCCCCTATCAAAAAGCGCCTGAGCGGATGCGCAGGTAAAGGGCGACGATTGCGACAATCAGACCGAAGACAAGGGCGAGCGCCAGCCCGAGCCGGCCGAACCAGGCGCGGG
>CAYYWV010000211.1:0-2057 GCA_964475385.1 uncultured Alphaproteobacteria bacterium
GCCCTCGGGCCTGCGCCCGGCGTTCTGGGACCGCGCCCGCTACTTCGGGCTCGAAAGCGTGCTGAGCGAGTGCCTCGACGAACGGAACGCGGCCTGAGATGGTTCTCGATCTCCGGATATTGATGATTGTCGGAGGCGTGCTCTCGGCGCTCCTGATCGGGCTTTCGGTGTTCGGCGGCGCGGTCTATGCGCTCAAGTTCAGCCCCCGCGCCCGTCTTCGCCGGCGCGTGGCCTCGATTACCGATTCGGGCAGCAGCGGCGTCGTCGACCGCAGCGACCGCTCGTCCTCGACCAAACGCAAGCTGATCCAAGCCAAGCTCAAGGAGATCGAGGAGTCCCAGAAGAACAAACGCCGTCGCAACGAGATTCGCCAGCAGATCCTCGAAGCGGGGCTCAACCTCTCGGTCCAGAAGTTCTATCTCCTCAGCGCTTTCGCCGGGCTCATGGGCGCGGGTCTTTATCTCATGACCGGCTTCTTGCCCGCCGGCGCCATCCTGGTCGCGATCCCGTCCGGGCTTCTGTTGCCGCGCTGGGTGCTCAACTACCTTGCCGTGCGCCGGAAGCGCGCTTTCACCAAGCAATTCGCCGACGCGATCGACATCATTGTGCGCGGCATCCAGTCGGGGCTGCCGGTGGGCGAGTGCCTCAACATCATCGCGCGCGAATCGCCCGATCCCGTCGGTCAAGAGTTTCGCCTGCTAACCGAGGCCCAGCGCCTCGGCCTGACCATGGATGAGGCCTTGCAGCGCACCCTCGAACGGATGCCGACGGCCGAGCTCAAGTTCTTCGCGATCGTCCTCAATATCCAGCAGCAGACCGGCGGCAACCTCGCCGAGACGTTGAGCAACCTTTCGGGCGTGCTTCGCGATCGCAAGAAGATGGCCGACAAGATCCGCGCTATGTCGTCCGAGGCGCGGACCACAGCCATGATCATCGGCTCATTGCCGTTCATTATGGCCGGGCTTCTGTACCTGACCAGCCCGGATTACATCATGTACCTGTTCACCGATCCGATCGGGCACATGCTGATCGTCGCCGGCATCTCGTTGATGGCCATAGGCGCGTTTATCATGAAGAAAATGATCAGCTTCGAGATATGATCGAACTCGCTACAGATCCGCAAACGATCATTCTCGTTCTCGCTTCCACCGCCACCTTCATGACGGTGATCGCGGTCGGCCTGCCGTACCTCCAGCGCGACCCGCTTTCGTCGCGGCTCAAGGCGGTGGCCAAGCGGCGCGAAGAGCTGAGCCAGCAGCAACGGGCCAAGTTCCAGCAGAAGCGGCCGATCCTGCGCGAATCGCACGTCGGCGCGATGAAGGCGATCCTCGAACGCCTCAGGCTCCAAAACCTCATGGGCTCGGAGGCGCTGCGCAACAAGATGCACCAGGCGGGCCTGCGCGGTCAGACGCCGATGATCATCTTCGCATTCACGCGGCTCGCCCTTCCGTTCGTCTTCGCGATCGTCGCAGCCGTCGTCCTGTTTCTCGGCAATCGCTTCGAGCTTGGCGCAGGGCTCAAGATCCTGATTACGCTCGGCGCCGGCGTGGCGGGGTTCTACCTCCCCAACCTTCTGCTTCAGAACATGATCCAGAAGCGCCAGCACGCTCTGAACAAGGCGTTCCCCGACGCGCTCGATCTTCTGGTCATCTGCGTCGAGTCAGGGCTTTCGATCGAGGCGGCCTTCTCGCGCGTCGCCGATGAGACCGCCGAGGCCGCGCCCGTCATCACCGAGGAGTTCGGCCTGACCACCGCCGAGCTCGCCTTCCTCGGCGACCGCCGCCAGGCGCTCGAAAATCTCGCCCGGCGCACCGGCATCGAGGGCATGAAGTCGCTCGCCACCGCGCTCATCCAGTCCGAGCGCTACGGCACCCCTGTCAGCGTGAGCTTGCGCGTGCTCGCCCAGGAAAGCCGCGATCACCGGCTGTCCAAGGCCGAGGAGAAGGCGGCCTCGCTGCCGGCCAAGCTCACCGTGCCGATGATCATCTTCTTCCTGCCGGTGATCTTCTTCGTCGTTCTCGGCCCGGCGATCATTCAGGTCATCCGCACCTTCTGAG
>CAYYWV010000212.1:0-2031 GCA_964475385.1 uncultured Alphaproteobacteria bacterium
GGCCAGGCGATGGTGTAGTGCTTGCCGTAGAGCTCGAGCGTGCGCGCGCGCACCCAGTCGGGGTCGCGGTGCGGCGCGCCGAAGCGGCGGATATCGACCACCCAGAGGTCCATCGGCGCTTCGCCGCCGACGATCCACTCGGCGAGCGCGCGGCCCGCGCCGCCCGCGCCCGCGATGCCGAAGGCGTTGAAGCCCGCGCCGACGAAGAAGCCCGCGACCTCGGGCGCTTCGCCGAGGATGAAGTTGCCGTCGGGGGTGAAGCTCTCGGGCCCGTTGACGAGCTCGCGCACGCCCGCGGTCTCGAGCGCCGGCACCCGGGCGAGCGCCTGCTCCATCAGGGGCTCGAAATGGTCCCAGTCCGATTCCAGAAGCGTGAAGTGGAAGTCCTCGGGAATCCCGTCGAGCGCCCAGGGGATCGGGTTGGGCTCGTAACCGCCCATGACCAGGCCGCCGACCTCCTCCTTGAAGTAGATCAGCCGGTCGGGGTCGCGCAGCGTCGGCAGATCGGCGCTCACCCCGTCGATGGGCTCGCTCACCATGTACTGGTGCTGGACCGATTGCAGCGGCACGTTGACGCCCGCGAGCCGCCCGACCTCGCGCGCCCATTGGCCGGCGCAGTTGACCACGACCTCGCAGGCGATCTCGCCGCGCTCGGTGACGACGCCGGCGACGCGCCCGTCCTTGACCCGGATCGCGGTCACGGCGGTGTTCTCGAAGATCCGCGCGCCGCGCATCCGCGCGCCCTTGGCCAGCGCCTGGGTGATGTCGGAGGGGTTGGCCTGGCCGTCGGTCGGCAGGAAGGCCGCCCCCACCAGATCGTCGGTCTCCATCAACGGCCAGAGCGCGCCCGCCTCCTTCGGGGTCAGGAGGTGCATCTCGAGCCCGAAGCTCCGCGCCATGGTCGCTTGACGCTTGATCTCGGTCATCCGCGCTTCGGTGCAGGCGAGCCTGAGCCCGCCGTTGCGCTTCCACCCCGTGGCTTGGCCGGTCTCGGCCTCGAGCCGGTCGTAGAGCTCGACCGAGTACTTCAAAAGCTGGGTGATGTTGGCCGAGGTGCGGAGCTGGCCGACGAGGCCGGCGGCGTGAAAGGTCGAGCCCGAGGTCAGCGCCTTGCGCTCGACGAGCACCACGTCGCGCCAGCCCAGCCCGGCGAGATGATAGGCGGTCGAACAGCCCACGATGCCGCCGCCGATGACGACCGCGCGCGCCTGTGTCGGAAAGGATGCCATGGTCCGTCCCGTCCCGTTAACTTTGCTTGAAGTCCGCATAGGCGCGCTCGAACCGCGCCAGATTCTCGTCGGTGTAGGCGACGTAGTCGAAGTCGATGTCGAGGTGGATCTCCGAGACCATGCTCCACATGGCCTCGCGCAGGAGCGAGGCGCACTTCATGGCCGCGAGCCGGCGGCGCAGCGCGTCCGTCGCCGGGGCCTCGAAGTAGGCTTCGAGAAGCGCATCCTCGTCCGCCGCCGAGAACTGGCTGTTGGACGCGAGGTTGGCGAGATCGAACAAGGGCGTGTTGAAGCCGGCGTAATCCCAGTCGACCAGCCATAGCCGCGCTCCATCGTCGATGAAGTTGGCGGGCAGAAGGTCGTTGTGGCCGAAGACGATGCGCACCGGCCCGACCGCCTCTTCGAGCGCGGCGGCGGTCGCGAGATAGCGCGGAACCTCGCCCGCCAGGCGGCTTTCGCCTTCGATCAGGGTGTTGGCGTAGTCGCGGATCACCTGGAAGACCCAGAACACCAGCGCAGGCCCGCGGAAATGCTTCGGAATCTCGTGGTGCACGCGGCGCACCAGCGCGACGATGCGGTCGCGGTTCTCGGGCCGGCGCACGTCGTCTTCCGTAAAGCTCCGTCCCTCGATGAAGCGCACCACCAGCGCGCCCGGCTCGGCGTGCACGACCTCGGGCGAGACCCCGGCGCGATGGGCGGCGATCGAGGCCGCGCGCTCGTTGAAGCGCATCACGCCGTGGACCGGGATGTCGTCGCCGATCCGGACCACGAAGCGCTCGCCCCGGTCCTCGACCACGAAGTT
>CAYYWV010000213.1:0-2026 GCA_964475385.1 uncultured Alphaproteobacteria bacterium
CCGCGCGCCCCAAATCCGCCGACCTACTTAAGTCCTATAGCCCCAGGTGTCAATAGCAACGCGCGCGCAATCGCCTCTTGGACAGCGTTTTTTTCCGCTCTTCGCTCTCGCCTCCCTTGGCGCGCAGGGGAAGGCGTCCGCGCGCCGCCTGCGCCTGCGTCTACTCGGCCTCGTTCCCCGCCCGATAGTTCGCGCAGAGGCAATGCGCCTCGCCGTCGGCGATCGGCTCCCCGGTGAGCCCGCAACGAGGCTCCCCTTCGTCGGTGCGATCCGCGGCGCGGAACAGGCCGCATTCGACGCAGACACCGAAGGCCCGCCCCTCGATCCGCTTCTGAAAGTCTTCGAGCAGGCGGTGGAGGCTGTCGGCGAGGACCGCCCGCGCTCGCGGCGACAGCACATCCGCCGCCACCGCGTCGACCCAACGCAACGGATCGTTCTCGAGAAGCTTTCTGCCCGCAGGCGTGATCTCGAGCCGGACCGCGCGCCGGTCGTGCCCGGCGCGCTCGCGGCGAAGATAGCCCTTGCCCTCGAGCGCGATCAGGGTCTGCGAAACCGTGCCCTTGGTGGCTCCGAGAAAGGCGGCGAGCGCGCTGGGATGTCGCGAATATCGATTGGCGCGCGCCACATAACGCAACGCCTCCCACTGCGCCGGGCTGAGACCGCCCATGAACTGGAGGCCGCGCGTCGCGCGCCCCGCGCGATCGATCAGAACGGCGATACCGTCCGGCAGCCTGTCTGCGGTCATGGCGAAATAATAGTGACTCGATATTACCCTTGCAAGGACATGGGTTTGCCGCTATAAAAGTATCGGCACGATACTATCTTTCGCCGGCCCTGTCATCCTGCTTCGCCGGAAACGGTGGCTGGGAAACAGGGTTGTCTTGCGCGCCGCGCCATGCGGGGCGCGGAGACGGGCGAAGGAGCGTGCGCCTGCGCGCCGCGCCTGAGTTCGTACTGAGTTCTTAAGAGTACGCGTTGCGTGTGCGTTATGCGGAAGGTGACGGTTAAGCACCACAAGGACATGGCCCGACAGGCTCCAGCGCCGGCGGATCGGGCGGAACCGACGAGGACAGAAGAGAGAGGATCAGGGACCGGGATGGCGCAGGTTTCACAACCGCCCCTCGATGAGGGCAGCCGTCGATACATCTCCGCGGCGATGGATGCGCCGTACCTCGAGCGCGAGCACGAGTTCGCGCTTGCCCGGCGGTGGCGCGAGGAGGGCGACGCCGAGGCGTTGCACGAGCTGGTGTTCGCTTACGCCCGCTTCGTGATCAAGATCGCCTCGCGGTTTCGGGGTTACGGGCTGCCGCTCGCCGACCTCGTCCAGGAAGGCAACGTCGGCCTGATGGAGGCGGCCGCGCGCTTCGACCCCGACCGCCATGTGCGCTTCTCGACTTATGCGAGTTGGTGGGTGATCGCGGCGATTCAGGAGTACATCCTGCGCAACGCCTCGATCGTGCGGATCGGCACCACCGCGGCCCAGAAGAGCCTGTTCTTCAACCTTCGTCGCCTGCGCGCCCAGCTCGCCGAGAACCCGGACGGGCCGATGAGCGAGGCCGACCGCCATCGCATCGCCGACGAGCTTTCGGTCCCGGTGGCCGCGGTCGAGCGCATGGAGGCCCATCTTGCGCGCCCCGATCAATCGCTCAACGCGAGCATCGGCCAAGACGAGGGCGACGCCTTCCAGGACTTCCTCGTCGACAGCGGACCGTCGCCCGAAGAGATTGCGACCGCGCATCACGACGCCTCGGTTCGCGCAGGCTGGATCGATGAAGCGCTTGCCGAGCTCACCCCACGCGAACGCGAGATCATCGCCAAGCGCTTTCTCGACGACGAGCCCTCGACGCTTGCCGAGCTCGGCGCCCGAATGGGCGTGAGCAAGGAGCGCATTCGTCAGATCGAGGCCAAGGCCCTGGGCAAGCTGCGCATGCGGATCGGCGCGCGCACCCCAAGCCGCGACGAGCTGTTCGGTTGAACCGCGCCGGCTTCGCCGCTTCTTTCCCCGATCGCGATTCCGTTTCACGGT
>CAYYWV010000214.1:0-2020 GCA_964475385.1 uncultured Alphaproteobacteria bacterium
CGCGCGGCTCTGTCCTAAACGACGAGAGCGCTTTCAAGCGGCCAGGAGCTTGTCGATCTCGTTGACGAGCGTGCGCAGGTGAAAGGGCTTCGAGAGCACCTTGGCGCGCGGGCGCACCATGCTTTCGGCCTCGACCGCCACGGCGGCGAAACCGGTGATCAGCATGACCTTGAGACCCGGGATCTCACGGCTCGCGCGCTTGGCGAGGTCGATCCCGTCCATGCCCGGCATAACGATGTCGGCGAGCAGAAGGTCGAAGTCCATCTGCTCGAGAAGCGGCACCGCGTCGAGGCCGTCGGCCACCGCGGTCACCTCGTGGCCGGCGCGGGCCAAGGCGCGAGCCAGAAAGCTGCGCATGGAGTCGTCGTCCTCAGCAAGAAGAATGCGCGCCATCGCCGACCTGGCTTCCGGACGGTCCAGACCGCGTCCGCTGCGCGCGTTCCGGCCCGGAAGCATCGCCTCCCAAAGAAAACCCGCATCACCCCCACAGCGTCCTTGGGCCGTGCGGATGACAACCCTTGCAAATTAGTCTAAAGGCTGCCTGTAAAGCGAATCTAAATGTCCTGCCCCGTGCTTCGAAACGCCGACGACCCGGTCATCGAGATTCGGCCTCCCAACGGGCCAGGGCGGCCGCTCGTGGTCAGCTCGCCCCACTCGGGGCGCGCCTACCCGGCCGCTTTCATCGCTCGGGCGCGGCTCGACGCGACGGCGCTGAGGCGGTCGGAAGACTGTTTCGTCGACGAGCTTTTCGCGGCCGCGCCCGCGCACGGCGCGCCGCTTTTGAAGGCGCTGTTTCCGCGCGCCTACGTCGACCCCAACCGGGCGGCCTACGAACTCGACCCGGCCATGTTCGCCGACCCGCTGCCCGCCTTCGTCGAGACCGACACCCCCCATGTCCGCGCCGGTCTCGGCACGATCGCCCGCACCGTCGCCAATGGGACCGAGATCTACGCCGGCAAGCTCCGCTTCGCCGAGGCCGAAGACCGCATCCGGCGTTGCTATCGGCCCTATCACGCGGCGCTCGCGCGGCTCGTCGCTGAACGGCGGCGACGGTTCGGTTTCGTCGTTCTGCTCGACTGCCATTCGATGCCTTCGATGGGCGGCGAGGCCGCGCGCGCCGACGGGCGCATGGGAATCGACATTGTGCTCGGCGATCGTCACGGAACGAGCTGCCATGCGGCGATCACCGACGCCGCCGAGGCGACGCTCGCCGACCTCGGCTATGCGGTCCGGCGCAACACGCCCTATGCCGGCGGCTTCATCACCCGCCATTACGGCCGCCCCGAGGCCGGCGTCCACGCCCTCCAGATCGAGATCAACCGAGCGCTCTACATGGACGAAGCGCGGTATGCGCCAACCCCCGCTTTCGCGCGCGTCGCGGCCGACATGGCTGCCCTTCTCGAGACCCTTGCTCGGCTGTCGCCGTTCGCCCGCGCCGCCGAATAGGCCTGGCGGCGGAGGTCGCGCGCAGATTTTCATGACATGAAACAATTATTCTCCCAGCCGGGCCATTTGCTCGGCGGCGCGCTCTCGGCGCAGGAAAAAGTGGGCCTCGCCGCGCGAAGCGGCGAGGCCCAAGTCAAAGGGAGGAAAGCCCAAGACGGGCTATACGGCATAAACCCAATCGGGGAGGGAGGCTCATACCGCAATGCAAAACTAGACGATCCCCTCCGTCTTTTGCAACACTAAATCGCGGCGTAGTTCACAGAATCGCCTGACAATCACGCTGCAATGCATCCAACATCAAGTATACGGCAGTGAATATATTGCGCTGCAACATAAATTCGGAATTCCACTGCGCGGAATCGGCGCGACGCTCCGTCCCATTGCCTTCCGGGTTAACTGCGGGGAAAGGGCGGCCCCTTATCGCCCGTATTTCGGACGCTCTCCGCCCTTGCGGCGGCCGGACCCGGCAAGCGTTTCGGCATCGCGGAACAAGGTTGTATCATGTCGCAGCGCAAGCCCGATGGCGACCGGCGGGCCCGGGGCCGGTCTGATATCCGTTCGCCTATGAGGAGAC
>CAYYWV010000215.1:0-1987 GCA_964475385.1 uncultured Alphaproteobacteria bacterium
AACGCCGCCGGCTATGGGGCCAGTTTCTGCGCGTTCGCTCCTTTAGGCGCCTTCGTTAACCGCTGCCAGCGTGTCGTCGAGGGCCTTGGCCAGGCGCTCGAACAGAAGGTCGATCTCGTCCTCGGTGATGATCAGCGGCGGGCAGACGGCGACCGAGTCGCCCGGCAGGGCGCGCACCATCAGGCCGTGCTCGACCGCCTTGTTCATGCACAGCGCGCCGATCTTGCGGGCGGGATCGAACAGCTTGCGGTTATCCTTGTCTTCGACAAGCTGGACCGCGCCGATCAGCCCGATCCCGCGGGCCTCGCCCACCAGCGGGTGCGCCGCAAGCTCGGCGAGACGGGCTTGCATCCGTGGCGCGACCTCGCGGACATGGCCGAGGATGTCGCGCTCCTCGTAAATCTTGAGGGTCTCGACCGCGACCGCGGCGCAGACCGGATGGCCCGAGTAGGTGTAGCCGGTGCCGAACACGCCGAGCCGGCCGCTTTCGTCGCGGATCGCCTCGTAGACCTTCTCCGAGACCATGGCGCCCGCGATCGGCAGATAGGCCGACGACAGCGCCTTGGCGACCGTGATCATGTCGGGCTTGAGATCGTAGGTCTCGCAACCGAACATGTTGCCCGTGCGCCCGAAGCCGCAGATCACCTCGTCGGCGATGAACAGAACGTCGTAGCGGCGCAGCACCTCCTGGACCTTGGCGAAGTAGGTCGCCGGCGGCAGGATCACGCCGCCCGCGCCTTGCACCGGCTCGGCGATGAAGGCGGCGACGGTGTCGGGGCCTTCGGCGAGGATCAGCTTCTCCAGGTTGTCCGCCATGCGGGTGGCGAAGTCCTCCTCCGACTCGCCGGGCTCGGCGTTCAGCCAATAATGCGGGCAGTCGGCGTGAATGATCCGGTCGATCGGCAGGTCGAAGGAGTCCTGCACATAGGCCATGCCGGTCAGGCTGCCGGCGGCGACCGTCACCCCGTGGTAGCCCTGGCGGCGCGAGATGATCTTCTTCTTCTCGGGCTTGCCGATGGCGTTGTGGTAGTACCAGGCGATCTTGATCTGGGTGTCGTTGGCCTCGGAGCCCGAGTTGGTGAAAAAGACCTTCGACATCGGCGCGGGCGCCATCTCGATCAGCCGCTCGGCGAGCTCGATCACCGGCAGGGTCGCGCGGTGGGCGAAGCTCTGATAGTAGGGCAGGGTCGTGAGCTGGCGCATCGCCGCCTCGGCGAGCCGGCGCTCGCTGAAGCCGAGCGAGGCGCACCACAGCCCGGCGAGCCCCTCGATATAGCGTTTGCCCTGGTCGTCGATGACATAGATGCCATCGCCTTCGGTGATGATGTGCGGCCCCTGCTTTTCGTGTTGGACCAAGTTGGTGTAGGGGTGCAGGTGATAGGCGATGTCCCTGCCGCGGGGAGAGTTGGCCCGTGCGCTCATGGCTGTCCTCGACGTTTGAATGTTTTGACGTGAACGTTCAGGGGGGCGTTCCCGGTCGGGCGCGGCGCGGTTTCGCTCGCCGTCGGATCGCCTGCGGCTAGACATACAGACCGCGCGGCGGAAGCGCAATCGGGAAGGCGGGCGCGGCCGGATCAGAGCGCGCGCCCCAGCTTTCGGCCCTCGTATATCGCGGCCTGGGCGCGGCGGGGGGCCACGCAGTCGCCGATCGCGTGGACCTCGATCCCGTCGCCCGCGAGCGCCGCGCCGAGCCAGGTCTCGGGCGCGTTGCAGGTGGCGAGAATCAGCGCGTCCGCCGCCACCTCGCGCGTCTCGCCGTCGCGGAGATCGACGATCGTCGCGCCATCGCCGCGCCAGGCCGAGATCGCCGCTTCGGTGATCGCCTCGACGCCGAGCGCCTTGAGCCGGCGGCGCAACGGTCCGTCGGCCGCGGTCCGTTGCAGCCCCCAGCCGACCATCGGCTTGGGCGTCACGAGGGTCACGGCGTGGCCTTGCTCGGCGAGATGCCAGGCGGTGCCGCAGCCCTCCCATTCGCCGCCCTCGTCGA
>CAYYWV010000216.1:0-1985 GCA_964475385.1 uncultured Alphaproteobacteria bacterium
GAGGCGGCTCAGTCGGCGAGCTCGCGCGAGCGCCGGGCGGCGGCGGCGACGGCGCGGACCATCAGGGCTTCGAGCCCGTCGTCGGCCATCAGCACGCCGAGCGCGGCCTCGGTCGTGCCGCCGGGGCTGGTGACGTTCCGGCGCAGCGCGGCCGCCGGCTCGTCCGAGCGCGCCGCGAGCACGCCCGCCCCGTAGACGGTCGCCCGCGCGAGCCGCATCGCAAGGCTCTCGGGGAGCCCCGCGGCGACGCCCGCTCGGGCCAGGCACTCGATCAGCAGGAACACATAGGCCGGCCCGCTGCCCGAGACCGCGGTCACCGCGTCGAACAGATCGTCGCCCTCGGCCCAGACCGTCTCGCCCACCGCTTCGAGAAGCGCCTGGCAGCGCGCGCGCTGGGCGGCGCTCGCGTTCGCGTTGGCGGCGAGCACGGTGATCCCGCAGCCGACCGCGGCCGGGGTGTTGGGCATGGCGCGCACGATCGCCGCATCCGCCCCGAGGACGCGGGCGAAGTAGGCGAGGGTCTTGCCGGCCGCGATCGAGAGGAACACGACCTCCGGGCCGACGAAGCGCCGGCACGGCGCAAGCGCCGCATCCATGACCTGGGGCTTGACGGCGAGCGCCACGACCGCGGGCGCGAAAGCGGGATCGAGCGCATCGACCGCGGCCACGGTCTCGACGCGATGGCGGGCGCGAAGGTCGGCGGCCCGCTGCGCATCGGGCTCAACGATGCGGATGTCCGCGGGCGCGGCCGCGCCGCGGGCGAGCCAGCCTTCGAGCAGCGCGCCCCCCATCTTGCCGCAGCCGATCAGAAGGATCGGGCCGTCGAACGCGCTCACGCTTCGCCCACCGTATCGAGCGCCGCGATCTCGACCGCCTCGCGCGCGCTCGCCCCGCCCCAGACCACGTATTGGAAGGCGGGCATGAAGCGTTCGCACTCGCCGAGCGCGACCTCGACCAGCTCCTTGACCTGGGCGGGCAGAATGCCGGGCCCCCCGCAGAGCGGCAGCGCCTGGCGGAAGGTGACCAGCCCCTGCTCGGACCAAAGGTCGAAATGCCCCATCCAGAGCCGCTCGTTGATCCGGGCGAGAAGCTCGAACAGGGCCTGGCTTCGCGCTTGGCCGAGCTTGATCTCGAAGCCGCAAGAAAAATGCAGCGTCTCCCGCTCGGGCGACCAGGAGAACCACAGCCGGTAGACCGCCCCGCTTCCCGTGACCTCGGCGGCGACCTCGTCGTCGCCCGGCCGGTCGAAGGTCCAGCCCTCGGCCGCCACCACCTGCTCGACCACGTCGAGCGGATGCGCGCGCCGCGCTTGTCTATCGAGCGCCAGTTGGGCCATGCGCGTATACTCCCCGATCAATCGGACCCGGCGCAGGACCGGGCCAGCGATGGGCGCCATTTCGCCCGCGTGTTTGCCATATTTTGTGGGCCACACCCTAACGACACCCAACAGGATGTAGGTTGCCAGAGAGATCGCCGCAACGCAACCGCCGTTTCGCAGACGGCGCGGGCGGGCGATGGGGGCCTATCGGGCCGGGCCGGGCTCGTCCTTGGGCGCGTTCTTGGAGGGATGGGTTTTCGCGCTCTTGGGCTTGCCCTTCTTGGTCTTGGCGGGCTTCTTTCCGCTTTTTCGCGCTTCGGCCGCATCGTCAGCGCCGAGCGCCGCTTCGAGCGCGGCGAGGCGCTCCGCCAAGCGCTCGTTCTCGGCCCGGGCCTCGACGGCCATCGCCTTGACCGCCTCGAACTCGTCGCGGGGAACGAGATCCAGGCCTTCGAGCAGACGCTCGAACTGCTGGCGTAGACGGGCCTCGACCTCCTCGCGGACGCCGGCGGCGACGCCGAGCGCGCCCGAGGCGACGCGGGCGAGATCGTCGATGAAGCGGCTGTCGAACTGCATGGCCTGGCCTGACCTCGCGCCGAAAGAGGAAAATCGCGCAATCTTGATTATGGGCTTCCGATACGGCTCCGGCAACCGCTGCGCCTTGCGG
>CAYYWV010000217.1:0-1935 GCA_964475385.1 uncultured Alphaproteobacteria bacterium
CGCGCCCAAGGCGCTCCGCGACATGACCCGGGACCACCGCCAATCCTGGGGGCTTCTGCCGTGAACACCCCCGGCACGGGACGGGTGGCGCGATAATGGCCTATCTCGTCCCCTCCGATCTCACCCAGGTCGCGTTCGCGAAACGGCACGGGCGCGAGCTCGAAACGCTTGCCGCGCTCCGCCGCGATCTTGGTCCCGAGTACACCGTCTTCCACGGGGTTCACTGGTCGCGCGCCTATCGGGGCCATACCGTGTTCGGCGAGGCCGACTTCATCGTCGTCAACCGCTCGGGCGACGCGCTCGTGATCGAGCAGAAGAACGGCGCCCTCGACGAGACCGAGGACGGGCTCGTCAAGCGCTACGACGATGGCGCCAAGAACGTAGGCGATCAGGTCCGCCGCGCGCTCGAGAACTTGCGCGAGAAGTTCAAGTGGCAGAATGCGGATATCCGCCCGCTGCGCCTCGACTACCTGGTCTATTGCCCCGATTATCGGATCAGGGCGCTGAACGCCGCCGCGCTCGATCGCAACCGAATCGTCGATGCGGGCGACGGCGATCTCGCCGAGCGCATCGCCGCGCTGCTCGGCCCCGGCGCCGAAGAGGACGGCGAATATTGCGAGCGCGTGCTCGCCTTCTTCGCCCAGACCTTCGAGGTCGCGCCCGACATCCACGCCCATGCGGCCGCGCAAATGCGCGCCTATACGCGGCTCAGCGGCGGGCTTGCGCGCACCCTCGAGAGCATCGAGATGACGCCCTTGCGTCTGCGGGTGCGGGGCACGGCGGGCTGCGGCAAGTCGGTGGTCGCGCTGCGCTTCTTCGTGGACGCGGTCGAGCGCGGCCGGCGGCCACTGCTCGTCTGCTACAACCGCCCGCTCAAGGAAAGGCTGTCCGCGCTCGCGCCGGAGGACGGCCTGGTCGAGACCTGGAACGGCCTGTGCGTGCGCTTTCTCCAGGATCGGGGCCATGCGATCGATTTCAAACACATGAGCAAGGAGCCCGACTTCTGGCGGCGGATCGAGGAGAGGGTCGTCGTCGAGGAGATACCCGAGGACTGGCGCTTCGATACGGTGATCATCGACGAGGGCCAGGACTTCGCACCCGAATGGTTCGAGATCCTGCGCCTGTTCTGGCGCGCGGATTCGGACGTCCTTTGGCTCGAGGACCCGGACCAAAACCTGCGCGGCGCGGCCGCGCCCGAGATGCCGGGCTTCATCGGCTTTCGGACGGATACGAACTACCGCACGCCCGAGACCATCGCGCGCTTCATCCATCGGACCCTGCCCTTCCGCTTCGAAAGCGCGAACGATCTGCCGGGGCTCGGCGTGGGCGTTGCGGGCTATGACGATCCGGCCGAGCAGGCGGCGATCGTCGCCCGCCTGATCGATCGCCTGCTGCGCATGGGCTTCGCGCACGGCGACATCGTGATCCTGTCAACGCGCGGCACTGGCCATTCGGCGCTGAGCGGATGCGAGCGGCTCGGCAACCTCACCCTTGCCCACTTCACCGGTGACTACGACGCCCAGGGCAATCAGATCCTGACCGACGGCCAGATCCGGTTTGAGACCATCTACCGCTTCAAGGGCCAGCAGGCGCCGGCAGTGATCCTCGTCGATGTCGACCCGGAGGGCCGCGCGGAGGGGCGCGATCTGCGCCTTCTGTTCACCGGCATGACGCGCGCGACCGTGCGCCTCGAGATCGTCGCCCGCCGGGCCAACCCGCGAAACGCCTCCCTGTTCGCTTGAGCGCGGCGCGGACCCCGCCCGGGGACGCGCCCGGTTCTGACACCTCTCCCAGATAACCTTCTCCCAAGAGTGGGCGGATGCCCCGGTCCACAAACCGCCGGGAACGGACAAGCGCCCGTTCGCAAAGGGAGACACCGGATGCAGGTTCCGTTGAAGACCTCCGCCGCGCTCGCGGCCGCCGCCCTCGGGCTCG
>CAYYWV010000218.1:0-1929 GCA_964475385.1 uncultured Alphaproteobacteria bacterium
ATACACGCTGGCGAGCCGGGTGCTCGGCTTCGTTCGCGACATCCTGATCGCCGCGGTGCTCGGCGCCGGCCCGGTCGCCGACGCCTTCTTCGTCGCTTTCCGCTTTCCCAACCTGTTCCGCCGCCTGGTCGCCGAAGGGGCGTTCGCCGCCGCCTTCGTGCCCTTGTTCGCCCGCCGCCTCGAAGAACAAGGAAAGAGCGCCGCCCGCGCCTTCGCCGAGGAAACGCTCGCGGTGCTCTTGAGCGCGCTTCTCCTGTTCACGATCCTGGTCGAGATCGCCATGCCCTGGCTGATGCGCGGGCTCGCCCCGGGCTTCGCCGACGCGCCCGACACCTTCGCGCTCGCGGTCGTCTTCGGCCGCCTCGCCTTTCCCTATCTTCTGTTCATGGCGCTGGTGGCGCTGCTCGGCGGGGCGCTCAACGCGGTCTATCGTTTCGCCGCGGCGGCCGCCGCGCCGGCGCTGCTCAACGTCGTGCTGATCGCGGCGCTTCTGTTCTTCGCCGATGCGGGTCCGACGCCGGGCCACGCGCTCGCCTGGGGGGTGGCGGTCGCCGGCGCCGGGCAGTTCGTCTGGCTGGCGCTCGCCTGCTGGCGCGCGGGGCTTGCGCTCAAGCTGCCGCGGCCCCGGCTGACCCCCGGCGTGCGCAGGCTTTTGCGGCTGATGGCGCCGGCGGGGCTCACCGCGGGCGTGATGCAGATCAACCTTCTCGTCGGCACGGTGATCGCGACCCTTCGCGAGGGCGCGGTCTCGTATCTCTACTACGCCGACCGGGTCTATCAGCTTCCCCTCGGCGTGGTCGGCATCGCCATCGGCACCGCGCTTCTGCCCACGCTTTCGCGCGCGCTGAGAGCGGGCGAGCGCGCGGCCGCCGCCGACGCCCAGGCCCGAGCGATCGAGTTCGCGGCGTTGCTCACCTTGCCCGCGGCGGCGGCGCTTGCGGTGGCGCCGGGGCCGATCGTCGCGGTTCTGTTCGAGCGCGGCGCGTTCGACGCCGCGGCCGCCGCCGCCACCGCCCAGGCCCTCGCCGCCTTCGCCTTCGGCCTGCCCGCCTTCGTGCTCGTCAAGGTGCTTTCGCCCGGCTTCTTCGCCCGCGAGGACACGGTGACGCCGTTCTACGTCTCGATCGCCGCGGTGGCGGCCAACATCGCGCTCGCGCTCGCTCTGTTCCGGCCGCTCGCCCATGTCGGGCTCGCGCTCGCGACCGCGCTCGCGTCCTGGCTTCAGGCCGGGCTGATGTGGGCGATCCTGCGCCGGCGCGGGCAGCTTGCGCTAGACGCGCGGCTGCGAAGGCGCGTTCCCCGGGCGGCGCTCGCGAGCGCTGTGATGGCGCTCGCGCTCTGGGCCGCGGCGCAGGCGCTCGCGGGGGCCTTCGCCGGGTCGCAAGCGACGCGCGCCGGCGCGCTCGCGCTCCTGGTCGGGGGCGGGCTCGCGGTCTTCGCGCTCGCCGCTCAGGCGTTCGGCGCGGCGCGGATCTCCGAGCTCGCGGCGATGCTGCGGCGGCGCGGCTGAGCCCCCGCCCTTGACCCCGGCGGGCGGGAAGGCGATAAACGCGCCGCACCGCTTCCGCCCCGAATCGCAACCGGGATACCGTTCATGAATCGCATTTTCTCGGGCATCCAGCCCACGGGCAACCTCCACCTCGGCAATTATCTCGGCGCGATCCGCAACTGGGTGACGTTGCAGGAGAGCTTCGAATCGATCTACTGCATCGTCGATCTGCACGCGATCACGGTGCCCCAGGATCCCGATGCGCTGCGCGCCAACGTGCGCGAGGTCACCGCCGGGCTCATCGCCGCCGGGATCGACGCCGAGCGCTGCATCATCTTCAACCAGAGCGCGGTCCCCGGGCACAGCGAGCTCGCCTGGCTGCTCGCCTGCCTGACCCCGCTCGGCTGGCTCAACCGCATGACCCAGTTCAAGGAGAAGGC
>CAYYWV010000219.1:0-1916 GCA_964475385.1 uncultured Alphaproteobacteria bacterium
CCGCGAAAGCGGGGGCCTGTCGAAGGGCGAGGCCCGAGCCCCTCATAGGCGAACGGTATCAGCCGCCGCTCGCGGCGCTCCAGCCGTGGCGAACCGCAAGGATCGCCGCCTGGGTGCGGTTGGCGACGTCGAGCTTGCGCAGAAGCGCCTTGAGATGGGCCTTGACCGTTCCCTCGTCGATATCGAGCGCCTGCGCGATCTCTTTGTTCGACAGCCCGGCGACCAGGTGGCTGAGCACGTCGCGCTCGCGCGGGGTCAGCCTCTCGATCGCCGCGGCGTCGCCGCATTCCCCGTTGCGCGAATCGATGTTCGCGCCGCCGTCGTTCTCGAGCACCACGGGCGGCACATAGATCTCGCCCGCAAGCACCAGCGGCAGCACGTGATAGAGAACCTGCGGCTGGGCCGACTTGACCACATAGCCGCGCGCGCCGGCCTCGATCGCGCGAGCCACGTCGTCGGCCCGTTCGGACGCCGAAAGGACGACCACCGCAACATCCGGAAGCCGCGCGCTGAGCGCCGCGACGCCCTCGAACGACGGCATCCCGGGCATGGAAAGGTCGACCAGCGCGAGATCGAAAGGCCCCGAATCCTCGGCCCGGGCGAGGGCGTCGGTAAAGCTCGCGGCCTCGACCGCCTCGACGCTCTCGTCGTACTCGGCGAGAACCAGGCGCAGCCCTTGCCGAAACAGGGCGTGATCGTCAGCGATCAGAACCTTCATTCGCCTGCACCCCGACGGGCGCCGCTCCCTTTATCGTTGCCGCCCAGCCGCCCCCGTAGCCGCGCCGCCGACCCCAGTCGTCGACCCGCCGCCCGGGGTATCTCTTTTGCGTCATGGTACGGCGAAACGCGTCGTGACGCCACTCCCGAAAAGGCGCATTCCCGCGCTCTTCATGCATCCGGGCATCGCCTCCCCCTTTCGGGATAGCCCGGATGCCACGTTGTCCCAAGGCGACGCAACCCTGACAATTCTTTATGCGGGGGCGTCGGTTACGGCACCGCCGGATATCGCGCACCCGTTGTTTGGGAGGCAAAGCGTCACTCGCGGGCGACAGCCCGGCCGGTCGCATCGGGCGACCGGGGGTTCGTTAAGCCCAGCCGACGGACGTCGGTTGTGCGGCTTCGCCGCGGCCAGGACGAGGAGGCTTGAGAGTGTCAGATCAACTCGGATCGTTAACCACTATTTTCACCGAGGTCTATTACTGGATCACGGTGGTCTTCATGTTTCTGATCCACGTCGGGTTCTGCATGTACGAGGTCGGCGCCTCGCGCCGCAAGCACATGATGCACACCCTGATGAAGAACACGATGGTGATCCCGCTGGTCACCGTGACCTTCTTCTACTTCGGCTGGTGGATCTACTTCGGCTGGGCGAACGGCCCCGGCATCACCGGCGGCGTGATCGACGCCCCCTGGGCGACGCCCTGGAGCGAGCTGATGGGCGCGCATATGGGCGGCAAGCCAATGAGCGACACATTGACCGCCGACGACACCATGGGCTGGGCGCGGATCAACGGCGTGTTCTGGGCCGCGTTCCTGCTGTTCTCGTGGACCGCGGCCTCGATCGTCTCGGGCGCGGTGATCGAGCGCATCCGTTCGGGCGCGTTCTGGATTCTCGCCGTCGTGATCGGGTCGTTCACTTGGATCATCGACGCGGCCTGGGGCTGGTCGCCGGACGGCTGGATGGTCCAGCTTCTGGGCTACCACGACGCCTACGCCTCGGGCGTGATCCACGCCATCGCGGGCGGCTTCGCGCTCGGCGTTCTGGTCCACCTCGGCCCGCGGATCGGCAAGTTCCGCGCCGACGGGACGCCGCGCAACATCGTGCCGCACAACCCCTGGCTGGTGACGATCGGGCTGTTCCTGATCTACACCGGGTTCTGGGGCTTCTACGTCGCGTGCAACATTCCGATCTTCGA
>CAYYWV010000220.1:0-1895 GCA_964475385.1 uncultured Alphaproteobacteria bacterium
CACGCCGTTGCGCGAAGCCTGAGGGGTGTGTAAACCTCGGGCTCAGCGGGCGTTCCGGCGCCGACCGGCCCGCCCGCCTCGCACGGGGGAAGGAATGACGCCCAAGCCGCTCGATCCGGAGCGCCTGCGCCAACGCTGCGACGCTTCTGTCTTCGACTTCAAGACCACCGCCGAGATCGAACCCCTTGCTCTGCCTCCGGGGCAGGAGCGCGCCATCGAGGCGCTCGACTTCGCGCTCGACATGGCGAGCGACGCCTACAACGTCTACGCCGTCGGCCCGCCCGGCTACGGCAAGCACGCGGTCGTGCGCCGTATCGTCGAAGCCCACGCGGCGAAGAAGGCGACGCCTCCCGATCGTTGTTACGTCAACAACTTCGCCGATCCTCAAAAGCCGCGCGCGTTGACCTTGCCGGCGGGGCTCGCCCGGCGCTTGCGCGACGATATGGAACGGCTCGTCCAGGATCTCCACGCCGCCATTCCCGCCGCCTTCGAGAGCGACGACTATCGCTCGCGGCGCGAGGCGATCGAGGAAGAGTTCAAGTCGCGCCACGAAAAGGCGCTCGAAGCGATCCAGGAACGCGCCCGCGAACGCGGCATCGCCTTGATCCGCACGCCGGCGGGGCTCGGCTTCGCGCCGATGCGCAACGGGGAAGTGATCAGCCCCGAGGCTTTCCGCGTCATGCACGAGGACGAGCGCAAGCGCATCGAGGCCGACGTCGAGAAGCTCCAGGCCGAGCTCCAGGCGGTGATGCGCGAGCTGCCCGCGCTGGTCCGCGAAAGCCGGCGTCGGCTGCGCGAGCTCAACCGCGAAGTCACGCGGTTCGCGGTCGAGCATCTGATCGAGGAGCTGCGCGAAAGCTACGCCGATCACGAAGCCGTGGCCGCCTATCTCGATGCGGTGCGCGAGGACGTGATCGAAAACGCCGGCGTCTTCCTCCAGGGCGAGGACGGCCAGGGTCCGGCGGCGCCCGTTCCCGGCGCGCCGGCGATGCCCGCCCCGGGCGCGCCCCATCCGCTCAACCGCTACAAGGTCAACGTGATCGTCGATCACGGCGGCGAGCCCGGCGCGCCCGTGGTCTACGAGGACCGCCCGACCTATCAGCACCTGATCGGCGATGTCGAGCACATCGCGCAGATGGGGGCGCTCACCACCGACTTCACGCTCATCAAGCCGGGCGCGCTCCATCGCGCGAACGGCGGCTATCTCATCGTCGACGCCCGCAGGCTGGTCCAGCAGCCTTTCGCCTACGAAGCGCTCAAGCAGGCGCTCCGCGCCCGCTGCATTCGGATCGAATCGCTCGGCCAGGCGTTGAGCCTGGTTTCGACCCGTTCGCTCGAGCCCGAGCCGGTGCCCCTTTCGGTCAAGGTGGTGCTGATCGGCGACCGGTTTCTCTATTACCTCTTGTCCGCGGTCGATCCCGAGTTCGGCGATTTGTTCAAGATCGCCGCCGACTTCGATGACCGGCTCGTCCGCGACGACGAAAACGCGAAGGTCTACGCCCGCCTGATCGCCGGTTTGGTCCATGAGCACGGGCTGCGGCCGCTCGACGCCGGCGCGGTCGCCCGGGTGATCGAGCGCGGCGCCCGCCTCGCCGGCGACGCCGAGCGCCTGACGCTTCGCATCGAAAGCCTCGTCGATCTTCTGCGCGAAGCCGATCTTTGGTGCGCCAGGGCGCGGCGCAAAACGATCCAGGCCAAGGACATCGACCGCGCGATCGCCGCCCAGGTTCGCCGGGCCAATCGGATCGAGGAGCGAATGCGCGAGGAGATCACGCGCGGAACCATCCGCGTCGAGACCTCGGGCGCAGCGGTCGGCCAGGTCAACGGGCTTTCGGTCATCCAGCTCGGCGGCTACGCCTTCGGACGGCCGAGCCGGATCACGGCGCGCGTGCGCA
>CAYYWV010000221.1:0-1879 GCA_964475385.1 uncultured Alphaproteobacteria bacterium
GCCGCTGCCCGAATGGGGCGCGATGATCTCGTCGGGGCGCAAGTTCCTGATCGACCACTGGTGGGTCGCGACCATGCCCGGGCTCGCCATCTTCATCGTCTCGCTCGGCTTCAACCTCTTGGGCGACGGGCTGCGCGACGTGATGGACCCCAAGCACGCGTCATGACCGCCGACGCCCCTCTTCTCGCGGTCGAGAACCTGCGCGTCGCCTTTCCGGGCCACACCGGGCTGGTCCGCGCGGTGCGCGGGGTGAGCTTCACGGTCGGCCGCGAGAAGCTCGGAATCGTCGGCGAATCGGGCTCGGGCAAGTCGGTCACCGGGCGCGCGATCCTGGGCCTGATCCCGCCCCCCGGCCGGGTCGAAGCCGACCGCCTGGAGTTCGACGGCGTCGACCTGTTGCGCGCGGGCAAGCGCGAGATGCGCGCGATCCGCGGGCGGCGCATCTCGATGGTCATGCAGGATCCCAAGTTCTCGCTCAACCCGGTGATGACCGTCGGCCGACAGATCGCCGAGGCCTATCTCACCCACGCCGACGTCTCGCGCGCCGAGGCCCGCCGCCGCGCGCTCGAAATGCTCGAAGCGGTGCGCATCCGCGACCCCGAGCGGGTCTACGACGCCTACCCCCACGAGGTTTCGGGCGGCATGGGCCAGCGCATCATGATCGCGATGATGCTGATCCCCGACCCCGACCTCTTGATCGCCGACGAGCCCACCTCGGCGCTCGACGTGACGGTCCAGCTCCAGGTGCTCGCGATCCTCGACGACCTGGTGAGCCAACGCGGCATGGGGCTGATCTTCATCAGCCACGACCTCAACCTGGTGGCCTCGTTCTGCGACCGGGTGCTGATCATGTACGCGGGCCGGGTGATGGAGGTCTGCGACGCCAAGCGGCTTGGGGAAGCCCGCCACCCCTACACCCGGGGGCTGCTCGGCTGCCTGCCCCGAATCGACGGCGGCCAGCGGACGTTGCCGACCATGGTCCGCGATCCGGCCTGGATCGACGAGGAGCTCGCGCCGTGATCGCGGTCGAGAACCTGGCCGTCACCTTCGGCCACGGCGCCAATCTCGTCCGCGCGGTGCGCGGCGTCTCGTTCCGCGTCGCCGAGGGCGAGAGCTTCGGCCTGGTCGGCGAGTCGGGGTCGGGAAAGTCCACCGTGCTGCGCGCGATCTCGGGGCTCAACCCGGACTGGAGCGGGCGCATCGCAGTCGCCGGAATCGCGCAAGGCAAGCGCCGCGAGAAGAGCTTCTACAAGCTCGTCCAGATGGTCTTTCAAGACCCTTACGGCTCGCTGCACCCGCGGCACACGGTCGACCGCATCCTCTCCGAGCCGGCGACGATCCACGGCCTCGACGGCATCGACCGCCGCATCGTCCGGGCGCTCGACGAGGTCGGGCTCGGCTCCGCCTTCCGCTTCCGCTATCCCCACCAGCTCTCGGGCGGCCAGCGCCAGCGAGTGGCCATCGCCCGCGCGCTGATCCTGGAGCCGCGCATCCTCTTGCTCGACGAGCCGACCTCGGCGCTCGACGTCTCGGTCCAGGCCGAGGTGCTGAACTTGCTGGTCGCGCTCAGGCGCGAGCATGGGCTCACCTACATCCTGGTCAGCCACAACCTCGCGGTGGTCTCGCACATGTGCGACCGGCTGGCGGTGATGAACCACGGCGCGATCGTCGAGGAGCTCGACGCCGCCCGGCTCCGCAAGGGCGAGCCCCGCCACCCCTACACCCGCCAGCTTTTGACCGCGAGCCTGGGCTACGACCGGCGCGCCATCGACGCCTTTCAGGACTTCGCCGCCGAGGCGTGAGTGAGCGCGAGTCAAGCGCGTTTCATGTTTTGGCGGCGCGCGCCTACGTTCGGCGGAGCGCCGCATCGACGCATGAT
>CAYYWV010000222.1:0-1879 GCA_964475385.1 uncultured Alphaproteobacteria bacterium
GCTGGATGCGCTCGTAATAGCCCTTGGGCGGCGGGATCACCCCGCCCGCGCCGAGAAACGGCTCGGCGATGAAGGCGGCGATGGTCTCCGGCCCTTCGTCGTGGATCAGCTTCTCGAGGTTGTCGGCGAGCCGGGCGGCGAAGGCTTCCTCCGACTCGCCCGGCTCGGCATAGTGGTAGTGATGCGGGCAGTCGGTGTGAATGATGTTCGCGATCGGCACGTCGAAGGCGTGATGCGCGTAAGCGAGCCCCGTCAGGCTCGCCGCCGCCACCGTGATCCCGTGATAGGCCCCGCGGCGGGCGATGATCTTCTTCTTTTCGGGCCGGCCGAGGATGTTGTTGTAGTACCAGACCAGCTTGACCTGGGTGTCGTTGGCCTCGGAGCCCGAGTTGGTGAAGAACACCTTCGCCATCGGCGCGGGCGCCTTGGCGATCAGAAGATCGGCGAGCTCGATCGCCGGCTCGACCGCCTTATGCGCGAAATTGTGGTAGTAGGGCAGCGTTTCGAGCTGGCGAGTCGCCGCCTCGACCAGACGCTTCTCGCTGAAGCCGAGCGAGGCGCACCACAGACCCGACAGCCCTTCGATATAGCGCTTGCCGCTGTCGTCGTAGACATAGATCCCCTCGCCGCGCGAGAACAGGTGCGGTCCGATTTCAAGATGCCTGGCAAGATCGGTGAAAGGGTGCAAGTGATGCGCGACATCGCGCGCATGGGGCGAGTTGGCCTGAACGGGAACGGTCATGGCAGCCTCTGTCTGGTTGGCGCGCTCAGGCCCGAAGCCCGGTAGGACCGCAAGCCGCTCGCAGCGGCGGGCGCATCGTCCGCATCACGAGGCGGACGTTTCCCCCTCCCACGGAAGGCCCGCCTTTTGCGGCCGGCGTGCGCGGTGGCTCCTTCCTCCCTTCGACCTTGGGCGCTAAGGCCTCGGAACGCGATGAAATTCCGCAAAACGGAATAATATTTTACTTAATGAAAACACTGCCCTAGGATAATGGGCTTGTCAAGGCTCCGGCGCGGCCCCTGTGGCCGTTCTTGGACTCGGTTGCGAGAACAGAACAAAGGTGACGGCGTTATGACCCAGGGGAGTGGGATCCTCAGTCGCTATGCGCGCGTGCTCGACGCGCTCGCCGCCTCGAGCAACGGGCTGACGCTGACAGAGATCGTTCAGGCGACGGGACTGCCGCGCGGCACCGTGCACAGGCTGATCGGCGCGCTTCGGAACGCCGGTTATATCGAACCCAGCGACGGCCGCAAGATCTATGTCCTCGGCGCCCGGCTCTTGCGCATGCTGCACCTCGGCACCCCGGCCGAAGCGGTCGCGCCGCTGGTGCGCCCGGTCCTCGACGAGCTTGTCGCCCGCTTCCGCGAGACCGCCTTCGTCGCCAAGCTGATCGGCCACGAGGTCCGCTCGGTCGCCATGGCGGTGCCTGCGCGCGCGGACCAGTCCTATGTTCAGCCCGGGCGCTTGATGCCGATCCACGCTGCGGCGTCGGCCAAGGCGATCTTCGCCTTCCAGGACGAGGATCTGGTCGCCGAGGTGCTGCGCGCCCCGCGCGAAAAGTTCACCGACAAGGCGCAGACCGAAGAAGACGCCATCCGAGCCGAGCTCGCCCGCGTGCGGGCCGAGGGCTTCGCGATCTGCGACGAGGAGCTCGACCCCGGCGTATTCAGCTACGCCTGCCCGATCCACCTTCCGCGAGCGGGTGTGATCTACAGCGTCGGGGTGGTGGGCATCACCCAGCGCCTGCGCCGGTTCCCGGCCGACGAGGTGGTGGCCGAGCTGCATCGGGCAGCCGACGCCATCGCCGATATCCTGTCCTCGCGCTAGCCGCCCGCCGTTTCAAAGCCCGGCAAAGAACACTTCTCAGTTCGCCTTGTT
>CAYYWV010000223.1:0-1863 GCA_964475385.1 uncultured Alphaproteobacteria bacterium
GGCGGCAGCCACAACCTGTTCGCCCATACCCTGCCGCGCTTCGGGATCGAGACCACCTTCGTCGACGTGCGCGACGCGGACGCCTTCGCCGCCGCCATCCGGCCCGAGACCCGGCTGGTGTTCGCCGAGATTCTGGGCAACCCGGGGCTCGAGGTGCTGGACGTGCCGGCGATCGCCGAGGTCGCGCACGCCCACGGCCTGCCGCTTCTGGTCGACAACACCTTCGCCACGCCTTGGCTGTGCCGGCCGATCGAGCACGGCGCCGATATCGTCATGCACTCGGCGACCAAGTTCCTGGGCGGTCACGGGGTCGCCATCGGCGGGGCCTTGATCGACGGCGGGCGCTTCGACTGGGAATCGTCGGGCAAGTTCCCGACGCTGACCGAGCCTTACGCCGGCTATCACGGGCTCGACTTCGCCGACGAGTTCGGCCCCGAGGCCTTCGTCATGCGCGCCCGGGTCGAGGGCCTGCGCGACTTCGGCGCTTGCATGAGCCCGACCACCGCCTTCCATCTCATCCAGGGGGTCGAGACCCTGCCCTTGCGCATGGCTCGCCACGTCGAGAACGCGCAAAGGGTCGCGGCCTTCCTGGAAGGCCACGAGGGCGTCGCCTGGGTCGCCTATCCCGGGCTCGAAAGCCACCCCGACCACGCGCTCGCCAAGCGCCTCTTGCCGCGCGGCGCGGGCGCGATTTTGAGCTTCGGCATTCGCGGCGGACGCGAGGCCGGGCGGCGCTTCATCGAGGCGCTCGGCCTGTTCTCGCATCTCGCCAATGTGGGCGATGCGCGCTCGCTGGTCATCCACCCGGCGAGCACCACGCATCAGCAGATGGACGCCGCCGCGCTCGCCGCCGCCGGCGTCGGCGAGGATCTGGTCCGGCTCTCGATCGGGATCGAGGACGCCGAAGACCTGATCGCCGACCTCGACCGCGCGCTTAAGGCGGCGGCGCGAGAGTAGCGGGACGGTCGATGGAGCTTACGGTCGCGGGCAAGCGGATTCACGCCAGCACCGGCGGCGCGCCGTTCGACCCTGCGCGCCCGACGGTCGTCTTTTTGCACGGGGCCGGGCTCGATCACAGCATCTGGGCGCTTCCGGCGCGCCTGTTCGCCCAGGAGGGCCGGGCGGCGCTGGCGCTCGACCTGCCGGGGCACGGCCGCTCCGAAGGCCCGCCGCTCGCCTCGATCGGGGCGATGGCCGACTGGCTTCTCGCCGCCCTCGACGCCGCCGGGGCGAGCAAAGCGCGGCTCGCCGGGTTTTCGATGGGCTCGGCGGTGGCGCTCGAAGCGGCGGCGCGCGCGCCCGAACGGATCGAGGCGCTGGCGCTGCTCGGCGCCGCGCCGCGCATGCCCGTGCATCCCGACCTGCTTGCGCTTTCCGAGGCCAACGACGACCGCGCGATCGCGCTGATGGTCGCCTGGTGCCACGGCCCGACCGGGCATCTCGGCGGCCAGCCGGTCCCCGGGCTTTGGGTGCTCGGGGCCTCGCGCCGGTTGTTGGAGCGCGCCGCGCCCGGGGTGCTCGCCGCCGACCTCGCCGCCTGCGACGCTTGGCGAAGCGGCCTGGACGCGGCCGCGCGGGTGCGCTGCAAGACCTTGTTGATCGCCGGCGAAAAGGACGTGATGACCCCGGTGCGGGGCGCGCGCAAGCTCGCCGCCGCGATTGAGGGGGCGGAGCTTTTGGTCCTTCCCGGCGCGGGGCACATGATTCTGGCCGAACGCCCCAACGAGACCTTGGACGCGCTGCGCCGGGTTCTCTGAATCCTCTGAAAAATGAGACGCTTTCGTTATATAAGCCTGCGTTAAGACTTGCGTGCGAGGCTGGACGGGGGCGAGGAGGCCGCGCACGAGCGGACGGAGAGCATGG
>CAYYWV010000224.1:0-1822 GCA_964475385.1 uncultured Alphaproteobacteria bacterium
GCCCGGCGGCGGCGCTGCGCCGGGCGTTCGCGCGCTGGTATCGCGGCATCCGTCGCCATCCCAACCCTTGGGCGCGGCGCGCCATCGGCGCGCTTCTGGTGGTCGGCGGACTCCTCGGCTTCTTGCCGGTGCTCGGCTTCTGGATGCTGCCCCTCGGGCTCATCCTTCTGTCCGACGACGCGCCCTGGCTGCGCCGGCTGCGGCGGCGGGCGTTCCTCGCCCTCAACCGCCGGTGGCGGGCCTATCGGGATAGATCCGCGCGCTGAAGGCGGCGGCCAAGCGGTCGATGTCGGGGCCGAGCGGGCGGACGTCGGTGACCGGCGGGAAATGCATATGCACGAGGTCGAGAAGGGGCGCGAGCGCCGGCGTCGCGGGCCGCCCGGTCACGAACAGCGCTTGGCCGGCGAGCGCGGCGAGGATCGCGAGCGCGGCGTCGAAGGCGTCTCCCGCCGCGACCGCCGCCCGCCAGGCGAAAACGCTTGGCGTCGCGACGTCGTTCTGGCCGAAGCCGCCGGCCGCGCCCGCGGGCAGAAGCGTCCGCTGAGCCGCCCGCCGGGCGGCCTCGACGGCGCCGGTCTGGGCCATGCCGAGGCACCCCACATAGCCTTCGCCGGCGCGGAGCTCATCCGGAAGCCCCGAAATCCGCGGATCGACGAGCGCCGCGCCTTGGCGTTCGGCGAGCAAAGAGAGATCGGCCCAGGCCCCGGCGAGTCCGTCGAGCGCGGGCGCGGCCTGCGCGTTCTGGAAGCCGCCGTTCGACAGCGCCCGCCCGAAGGGATGAGCGTCGTCGGGCGCAAGGTAGACCGGGTTGTCGGTCACGCTCGCAAGCGCGACCGCGGCCGCGCGCTCCGCGTCCGCCGCGGCGCGCAGCGCCTGGCCGAGGATGCGCGGCAGGATGCGGTAGCTCACCGGCGCTTGATAAGGCCGGCGGGCGGCGGTCCCGCCTTCGAGGCGGGCGCGGATGCCGGCGAGCGCCCGGGCCTCGTGGTCGTCGCCCCAAAGCGCCGCGAACGCCGGATCGTAAGCGTCGAGCGGCGCGGCGAAGGCCTCTGCGGCGAGCGCGAAGACGTCGAGCGCGAGATCGCACCGTCGGGCCGCGGCCAGCGCCTGGTCGGCGAGGAGCGCAGCGGCGACCGGCGCGCCGTTGATCAGCGCCATGACCTCCTTCGGTCCGGTCTCGCGTTCTTCGGCGAGCGCCCCGAACAGATGGGCGAGCGGCAGGATCTCGCCCGCGCCGCCCAGGCCTTCGAGCGGCACCCGGGGCAGCGCGGGCCGGTCGAGCAGCCCCGCGACCGCCTCGGCGATCTCGGGCGAGACCGCGGCGTGGCCGTCGAGAAAGTTGGCGAGCCGGGCGAGCGCGATCCCGCGCGCGACCCGCTCGGGCGCGGGTTCGCCGAACGCGACCGCCGCCGCCCAGGGCGGCCGGCGCGCCTGGCGCAGCCTCTCCTCGGGCGAGAGCCGCTTGCTCACCGTATGCCCGGGCCCCGTGGTGACGCCGTAGACGACGATCTCGGGGTCGCTTTCGAGCAGGGCGAGGAAATTGCGCCGGCTCTCGGCCATGCGGGCGCGCGCGGCGGCGGCGATCGTTACGCCCTCGCCCTCCCAGGCGACGCGGCGGTAGGCGTCGAGCGTGATGTCGGCGCGGGTCTCCAGCACCACCGTCATCGCGATCCTCCCTCGATCCCCTGTGCGGAATGCAGGTCAGGATGGCGCGCTCCGCGCCGCGCCACAAGCGCGTCGGCGCAAGCCGCGCGCGCAGGCTCGGATACGCGGCGCTCGCGGGCGCGGCCGACAAGCCCCACGGCCTGCGCGAGGTCTATAT
>CAYYWV010000225.1:0-1779 GCA_964475385.1 uncultured Alphaproteobacteria bacterium
GCTGGGTGCCCGGCTCGCCGATCGACTGGGCGGCGATGACGCCGACCGCCTCGCCGTTGTTGACCGGCGTGCCCCGGGCGAGATCGCGCCCGTAGCACTTGCTGCACACGCCGCCATCGCTCTCGCAGGTGAGCACCGAGCGGATCTTGACCTGGTCGATTCCGGCGGCGTCGATCGCTTCGACCTCGACCTCCTCGATCATGGCGCCGGCGGGCACGATGACCTCGCCGCTTTCCGGGTCGGTGATGTCGACGCTTGCGTAGCGGCCGAGGATGCGCTCGCTGAGCGGGGCGATGATATCGCCGCCTTCGACCACCGCCGAGACCGTAAGCCCCTTCTCGGTGCCGCAGTCCTCCTCGACGATCGTGCAGTCCTGCGCGACGTCGACGAGGCGCCGGGTGAGGTAGCCCGAGTTCGCGGTCTTGAGCGCGGTGTCGGCGAGGCCCTTGCGCGCGCCGTGGGTCGAGTTGAAGTACTCGAGCACGGTGAGCCCTTCCTTGAAGTTCGAGATGATCGGGGTCTCGATGATCTCGCCCGAGGGCTTGGCCATCAGGCCGCGCATGCCGGCGAGCTGCTTCATCTGGGCGGCCGAGCCGCGGGCGCCCGAGTGCGCCATCATATAAATCGAGTTCAGCGTCGGCTCGCCGTTGTTGTCGACGCCCGAGGTCTCTTGGATCGCCTTCATCATCTCCTCGGCGACCTGCTCGGTGCACTGCGCCCAAGCGTCGACCACCTTGTTGTACTTTTCGCCCTGGGTGATCAGGCCGTCGAGGTACTGCTGCTCGTACTCCTTGACCTGCTCGCGGGTGGCCGCGACCAGCTTTTCCTTGGCCTCGGGGATCACCATATCGTCCTTGCCGAACGAGAGACCCGCCCGACAGGCGTGGTGGAAGCCGAGCCCCATCAGCCGGTCGCAGAACAGCACCGTCTCCTTCTGGCCGCAGTGGCGGTAGACGACGTCGATGACCTGGCTGATCTCTTTCTTGGTCAGCAGCCGGTTGACGAGGTCGAAGGGCACCGACGGATGGCGCGGCAAAATTTCGGAGATCATCATCCGCCCGGGCGTGGTCTCGACCCGCTGGACGACCGGGTTTCCGTCCGAATCGACGCCGTGATAGCGGCAGGCGATCTTGGCGTGCAGCGAGACCGTCCCGTTCTCGAGCGCGTGCTCGATCTCGCCCATATCGGCGAAAGCCATGCCCTCGCCGCGCACCCCGTCGATCTGCATCGAGAGGTAGTAGAGGCCGAGCACGATGTCCTGGGACGGCACGATGATCGGCTTGCCGTTGGCCGGGCTCAGGATGTTGTTGGTCGACATCATGAGCACCCGGGCCTCGAGCTGGGCCTCGAGCGACAGCGGCACATGGACCGCCATCTGGTCGCCGTCGAAGTCGGCGTTGAAGGCGGCGCAGACCAGCGGGTGAAGCTGGATCGCCTTGCCTTCGATGAGCACCGGCTCGAAGGCCTGGATGCCGAGGCGGTGAAGCGTCGGCGCCCGGTTGAGCAGGACCGGATGCTCGCGGATCACCTGCTCGAGAATATCCCAGACCTCGGGACGCTCCTTCTCGACCATGCGCTTGGCGGCCTTGATCGTGGTCGCCATGCCGTAGAGCTCGAGCTTCGAGTAGATGAACGGCTTGAACAGCTCGAGCGCCATCTTCTTGGGCAGACCGCACTGGTGCAGCTTGAGCTCCGGCCCGACCACGATGACCGAGCGGCCCGAGTAGTCGACGCGCTTGCCGAGCAGGTTCTGGCGGAACCGGCCCTGCTTGCCCTTGA
>CAYYWV010000226.1:0-1738 GCA_964475385.1 uncultured Alphaproteobacteria bacterium
TCCTCGACCACCCGAAGCCGCAGGTTCGACAGCGGGCAGACCGTGAGCGCGATGCCCTCGGCGGCGATCCGCGCGACCAGCGCGTCGTCGTCGAGCGCCCGGTTGCCGTGGTCGATGCGCTCGATATGGAGCGCGTCGAGCGCCTCGCGCACGTATTCGGCCGGACCTTCCTCGCCGGCGTGGGCGACGAGCCGGAAACCCGCTTCGCGGGCGCGGCGGAAGGCTTCCGCGAACTTCGACGGCGGGTTGCCGCGCTCCGACGAATCGAGGCCGACGCCCGTGATCCGGTCGCGGTGCGCCATCGCCGCCTCCAGGGTCGCGAGCGCGTCCGCCTCGCTGAGGTGGCGCAGAAAGCACATGATCAGCCGCGAGGTGATCCCGAGCTTGCGCGCGCCGTCCTCCAGCGCCCGCCAGATGCCGTCGAGCGCGGTCTCGAAGGCGACGCCGCGCGCGGTATGCCCCTGGGGGTCGAAGAAGATCTCCGCGTGGATCACGTTCTGCGCCGCCGCCCGTTCGAGATAGGCCCAGGTGAGGTCGTAGAAGTCGCGCTCATGCAAGAGCACCGACATGCCCTGGTAGTAGATGTCGAGAAAGTCCTGAAGCTGGGTGAACCGGTAGGCCGCGCGCAGGGCCTCGACCGAATCGTGCTTCAGCCTCACGCCGTTGCGCTCGGCGATGGCGAACATAAGCTCGGGCTCGAAGCTGCCCTCGATATGGAGGTGAAGCTCGGCCTTGGGCATGCCTTCGATGAACGCTTTCATGTCGCGCATGATCGCCTCCTTCTCCCCCCGAAACGGTCCCGAAGCGATGACGACGGCGCGCCCGCACCGGGGCCGCGCCGCCGCCTTTCGCATGCCGCCTAGCTCGGCAGGCTGCCCTGCACGCCTTCGACGAACCAGTTCATGCCGAGAAGCTCCTTGTCGGAGGCGCGGCTGCCGCTCGGTATGCGCGGCGCGCCGTCGCGGTCCTTCACCGGGCCGGTGAAGGGATGCAGCTTGCCGGTCCGGATCGCCTCTTCGATTCGCTTGCCGAGCGCCGCCACCTCGGCCGGCACGCGCGGCCCGTAAGGGGCCATCTGGGTCATGCCGGCGTCGAAGCCGCGCCAGGTGTCGGTGCTCTTCCAGGTGCCGTCGAGCACCGCCTTCGCTTGGTCGATGTAATAGCCGTTCCAGTTGTCGACGATCGCCGTGATCTGGGCGTTGGGCGCGAACTTGCGCATGTCGGACGCCTGGCCGACGCCGAGGATGCCCCGGCTTTCCGCGACCTGGAGCGGCGCCGGCGAATCGGTGTGCTGCATCATGATGTCGGCGCCCTGGTCGATCAGCGCCTTGGCGGCGTCGGCCTCGCGGCCCGGATCGTACCAACTGTTGACCCAGACCACCTTGACCTTGGCGTCGGGCCGCTCGCTGCGAAGCGCAAGCGTAAACGCGTTGATTCCGCGCACCACCTCGGGGATCGGGAACGAGCCGATATAGCCGATGACGCCCGACTTGGTGAGCTTGCCGGCCACCTTGCCGGCGACATAGCGCCCTTCGTAGAAACGGGCCATGTAGGTGCTCACGTTGGGCGCGCGCTTATAGCCCGTGGCGTGGCAGAACTTCACCTTGGGGAACTGGCGCGCGACCTTGATCGTCGCGTTCATGAAGCCGAACGAGGTCGTGAAGATCAACCCGTGGCCCGAGGAGGCCATCTGGCGGATGACGCGCTCGGCGTCGGGGCCTTCCTTGACGCTCTCGAC
>CAYYWV010000227.1:0-1736 GCA_964475385.1 uncultured Alphaproteobacteria bacterium
GCACCGGCCCTGGACCCGTCCGCCCCGCGGGGAGGGAGAATGACGGCCGATTCCGGAGACCACCGGGCGGGGACGAAGGTTTTGCGCGGCGCGGCGGATACGCGCGCGTCCGCGCGGCGGTTGCGCGCCGGCATTCTGTTCCTCGTTCTCGCGGGCTTTCTGTTCACCCTTCTCGACGCCGGCAACAAGTATCTCACCGGCGCTTACGCGATCGTCCAGGTGGTCTGGGCGCGCTACGCCTTCCAGTGGCTCGTGGTGCCGGCGATCGTCGGTCGGGTGAGCCTGGCGGCCGCGATCCGCACCCGGAACCTGCCTTTGCAGATCCTGCGCTCGCTGCTCCTTCTTCTGGCGACGGTGTTCTTCGTGATCGCCATTCACTTCGTGCCCATGGCCGACGCCTCGGCGGTCGGCAAGGTGGGGCCGCTGATGCTGACCGCGCTTTCGATCCCGCTTCTGGGCGAGCGGGTCGGCCCCAGGCGCTGGGCCGCGGTGGTGGTCGGTTTCATCGGCGCGCTGATCATCATCCGCCCCGGGACGGGCGGCGCGCACTGGGCGCTGTTTCTGCCGTTGCTCACGGCCTTCTTCTTCGCGCTGTACTCGATCGCCACCCGCAAGTTGAGCCGGGTGGACCCGCCCGTGACCACCTTCCTCTACACCGGAGTCGTCGGCACTCTGGTCGCGAGCGCGGCGGTCCCCTTTTTCTGGCGAACGCCCGATCTCGTCGGCTGGGCGTTGATGGTCGGCAGCGGCGTGTTCGCCGGGCTCGGCCATCTATCGCTCATTCAGGCCTATAAGCGCGCCCCGGCCTCGGCGCTCGCGCCCTTTTCCTATGTCCAGCTCGTCTGGGCGACGCTGGTGGGCTATGCGGCGTTCGGCGACTTTCCCGACGCGCCGACGATCCTGGGCGCGCTCATCATCATCGCGAGCGGGGTCTATGTGGTCTACCGCGAAGGACGGCGGCCGGGGGGCTAGGCGTTTTGGGCGCGCGCTTTGCGCCGGTTGGCGCGGAAGGCCTCCATGTGGAAGCGCGCTTGCGCCGGCCCATAGACATGCGCGCGCCCCACGGGGCAGGCGCGCCGCGCCCGGCAGCCGAGGTCCATGCAGTCGGCGCCGGCGGCGGTCTCGATATGGGCCGCGCAGGCGGCGACGTCGTAGCCTTGGACCGAGAACGCGCCCACCGGGCAGGTCGAAAGGCACGGCTTCTCGGCGCAGCTCTCGCACGGGGAGGCGAGCGCAGGCCGGGGCGGAAGCGCAATCGTCTCGGCGAAAGCGAGCGCGCCGCGGTAGGCGTGCCAGAGCCCGTACTCGGGGTGGATCAGCGGCCCGATCGGCGAGGGCGCGACCGCCTCGGCGCGCATCGCCCAGCGCTGGAACGGCAGATAGGGCGGCCCGCCGAACGGGAACAGCGCCGTCGCCCCGAGCGCCCGGGCCGCCTCGCCGAGCACCCGCCGGGTCCAGCGATCGAGCGCGTGGTCCGCGCCGTCGGCCCGTTCGGGCGAGCGCGCGAACGCTTCCCACATCCCCGGCCCCGCATTGCCGACGAGCGCCAGGGTCGCCGCTTTGCGGCCGTCGCCGAGCGCCGGCACGGAATCGTCCGGCCCCGGGTGGAAGGCGCCGCGCAGAACGAGCCCCGCGCTCTCGATCGCGGCCTCGATCGCGGCGAGGCTTGGGGGCCCGGCGCTCACAGGATGGCGAGCGCGTCCTCGGGCGGGCGGCCGAGCGCGGCCTTCCCGTTG
>CAYYWV010000228.1:0-1721 GCA_964475385.1 uncultured Alphaproteobacteria bacterium
CCGAGAAGCCCGCCCCGGCCGCCCACGAGGGCGAGGCTGCGGCGAAGACGTCCGAAAACGACGCGGCCGTTGCTGCGCCGAAGGACGCAGCGGTGGACGCGCCCAAAGTCGCGCTACTCGAACCGCAGGACGCCAATGCATCGCCCGCGCCGCCGGAGTCTGGGACCGAAGCGGCCAAGCCCGCGCCCGCGAATGCGGCTGGAACGGCGGCGGCCAAGCCCGCCGAGCGCGCCGAAGCCGCCCCAGAGACGGCCCCGAAAGGCGAGGACGCACGCTACCGGGTCCGGCTCGGCACCTTCCCGACGCCGGTCGGCGCGGCCAAGCTATTGGTCGAGCTGCGCGACGAGAACGTCGATCTACTCGCCGGACTGCGCTTCGAGATCACGCGCGCCAAGGCGGGCGACGGCGAGGTGCGCTACCAGCTCGTCGCGGGGCCGATCGGAAGCAAGGTCGCGGCGGCGGATCTTTGCGCCCGCCTCGACGGTCGCACGGACTGCACGCTCCTCGTTCCCTGATCTCTTTCACGGTCGGACAGGCTCTTTGCGGCGCGCCATCAGACGCCGCGCCGATCAAGCGGCGGAACCGCGCCTATGGGCGTTGCGGCGCACCGCGGCCCCGCTTTCGTACCAGGAGCGCGTCGCGTTGACGATCTTGACCACCGAAAGCATGACCGGAACTTCGATCAGCACCCCGACCACGGTGGCGAGCGCCGCGCCTGATGAAAACCCGAACAGGCTGATGGCGGCCGCGACCGCGAGCTCGAAGAAGTTGCTCGCCCCGATCAGCGCCGACGGCGCTGCGACGCAGTGTGCCTCGCCGCTCGCCCGGTTGAGCAGATAAGCAAGCGTCGCGTTGAAGTAGACCTGAATGAGGATCGGCACCGCCAACAGGCCGATGATCAGGGGGTGGGCGATGATCTGCTCGCCCTGGAAGCCGAACAGAAGCACCAACGTGGCCAGAAGGGCCGCGAGGGCGATCGGTTGCAGCTGGCCGAGCAGGCGTTTGAGCGCAGGCGCGCCGCCGCGCGCAAGCGTCTGCCGCCTGATGAATTGGGCGAGGAAGACCGGGGCCGCGATGTAAAGCCCCACTGAGAGGAGCAGCGTCTCCCACGGCACCGTAATGGCCGACAGGCCGAGAAGCAGCCCGACGATGGGCGCGAAAGCGAACACCATGATGGAGTCGTTCAGCGCGACCTGGGTCAGGGTGAAATGGGGTTCGCCGTTGGATAGGTTGCTCCAGACGAACACCATCGCCGTGCACGGCGCCGCCGCGAGCAAGATCAGCCCCGCGATGTAGCTGTCGATCTGTTCGGCCGGCAGATAGGCCCGGAACAGCCAGCCGATGAACAGCCAGCCGAGCAGCGCCATCGAGAACGGCTTGACCGCCCAGTTTATGAATAGCGTGACCCCGATGCCGCGCCAGTGCTCCTTGACCCGGGCGAGCGCGCCGAAGTCGATCTTCACCAGCATGGGCACGATCATCAGCCAGATCAGCAACGCGACCGGCAAGTTGACCTGAGCGACCTCGATCGCCCCGATAGCGTGGAAAACGCGCGGCGCGAGCTGGCCGAGCCCGATGCCGGCGACGATGCAAAGCGCGACCCAGAGGGACAGATAACGCTCGAAAAGCCCTATCCTCGGCCTCGCGGCGGCGCGGGATAGGCTGTCTGAGGCCATTTCGCCTTTGAACGACTCCATGCGACCGAAGC
This sequence comes from uncultured Alphaproteobacteria bacterium, assembly GCA_964475385.1. Taxonomy (GTDB): domain Bacteria; phylum Pseudomonadota; class Alphaproteobacteria; order JAAXGF01; family JAAXGF01; genus CAYYWV01. The sequence continues at coordinate 1,709 of CAYYWV010000228.1, forward strand.
CCTCATCCTTCGA
>CAYYWV010000229.1:0-1709 GCA_964475385.1 uncultured Alphaproteobacteria bacterium
ACGAAGGTTCCGTCGGCGCGCAGGCGCTGGACGCGGTGGTTGTAGAAGTCGGCGACGAAAAGGTCGCCGTTCGCGGCGACCGCGACCCCGCCGGGGGCGTTGAACTGGCCCGGACCGTCGCCGGGGCCGCCGATGATCCGCTGGAATCTCCCGTCGAGGTCGAAGACCTGGATCCGGTCGTTGAAGTACTCGGGCACGTAGAGCGCGCCCTTCGCGATCGTAAGGTTCATAGGCCGGCCGAGCTCGCCGGGGTTCTTGCCGGGCTTGCCGAACTGCCGTTTGAAGTTGCCGTCGAGATCGAACACCTGAATCCGGCCGTTCCGGGAATCGGCCACGAACAGCTCGCCGTTCGCGATCGCAAGCCCGGTGGGGTCGTTGAACTGCCCGGGCCCTGCGCCCTTGGTTCCCCAGGCCTTGACGAAGACGTAGCCGGGCTCTTTGGGCGAGGGAACGAAGGCGAGCCAGCCTGCGCCGGCCAGGACGAGCGCGATCGCTACGATCCACAGAAGGATCTTGCGGATTCTTCTTATCAACACGGTGCAGCCTTTTAAAATGTCAGAAATTGAACCGGAAGCCGGCCCGGACGGTGAAATCGTCCTCGAGCGCGGTCCCGTTGAGATCCTGGACCGCCGGCCACTGCGCGACGGCCTCAATCACCCAGCGCCGGGTCACATACTGGACGCCGGGAGAGACGAACAGCGTCACGCCCCCCGAGTTCGGGTCATCCGCTCCGTCGATCTCGTTCTTGTCCTGATAGAGAAGGTTGGCCTCGATCACGCCGTAAAGGAAGCCGGGCGCGCCGCCTTTGAGCGCCCGCGGCCACAGGCGGTACTGCAGCGAGGCGTCGAAGCGGGCCTCATCGCCGAAGGCGAAGCCGTTCGCCTCGGCGTTGGCCTTGTAGCTGGTCGCCACGTCGACCTCGAAGCCGAGGGTCTGATAGGTCGCGACGATGCCTGCGAAGGGATCCCAAGAGCCTGAGCCGAGCTGAAGCGTCGCCGGCAGGACGCCGAGGGAGTCGCGGTCGTCGTTGTCGCCGGTCGGCAGCTCGACGCCGGCGAACGGCGCGATGCGAAAGGTCCGTCCGGGGGCGTCGTCGTGAAAGACGGTGTAGCGGGCGAACAGGCGCGCATCCCCGATCCCCGCGGTCGTCCGCGTCGCCCGCGCGCCGCCCGCCGGCGTCACGTCGAGCGACTTATGCAGGTACGGCAACGCGCCGAAGACCGCTAAGTCCCCGCTCACGCCATAGCCGAGGACCGAGATTCCGCCCGCGACCTCGAGCTTGCGGTTCGCGGGGCTGGGGTCGGCGCTCGCGCGCTTGTAAAGAAACTGCTCGCGGAAGATGAACTCGCCCTTCGGCACCGGCAGCGCGGTGTTGAAGGTCTCAGGCGCGGCTTGCGCTCCATGTGCGCCGCCCATAAGGGCGGCGAACGCGAGTCCGCCCGCAACGCCGGCCGAACGTCGCCGGCGATGGGCGACGGGGCGGGCCATCGTCTCAGTCCTCGGCCGGAAGCTCGGCGAAGTCGCGCAAGGTGAAGCCGGCGTCCTCGACGATTCGGCTCGCCTGGTCCTTGGTCATCTTGGCGCCGTCGGCCATGGTGACCGTCACGGTTCCGGCGTTGATGTCGATGTCGATGTCCTTGACGCCGTCGGTGCGCGTGAGCTGCTTCTCGATGCCGTAGGCGCAGAACGGGCAGGCCAATCCGTCGACC
>CAYYWV010000230.1:0-1682 GCA_964475385.1 uncultured Alphaproteobacteria bacterium
GCGTAATCGCGCGTTGATATCAGGATCGGGCGGGCCGATCCAGCGAGAAACGGCGCAATCGCGATCCTTTAAGGTGCCCCGAGAGCCGATTCCGGTTATCCTGTAACCGATTGGCGGCCGGCTCGGGCCGTCCGGTGATGGAGTCCACCGCAAACGCGATCGCTGATGACTCCTGCCAAAGCGCGTCTTCGGTGGGGGCGTCGTGACCTTTCAAGCGCTTCGGCGGGCCTGTTTGAACCGATATCCCGGGATGCGCCTCGCGCGCCGGGACCGTCCTCTCGGATTTTGCGAACACGAGCTCCTGGCCGCTTTGCGCGAGGCCGGGTGCCCGATCTGCCGGGTCGCAAGGAGAAGCGAGCCCGATTACCTGTTCTGGCTTCTGCACGAGGGCTATGCGGAGCCTAGCCTCTTCGAAGCGCTGACCGTCTCGCTCGGGTTCTGCGGAACCCACGCCGCAGCGATCCTGCGCAACGGAGGCGGGGCAAGCCAGGTTGCGCTGATGCATGGGGTGGTCGCCAAACGCCTTCTGGCGCTCTGGCGCGATGCGCGCCGGCTCCGGTCGTGGACGGCGAAGATCGCGGCCGCTGGCGGGGCTCCGGGCCGTTGCCCGGTCTGCCGTGTTCGCGACGCCGCCGGCGCGCGGGCGGCCTTTTTCCTGGCCAAGCTGATCGAATCGCCCGCGACCGAAGCCGGCTACGGGCGGCCGGGCATAGTCTGCGCGCCCCATCTCGGGCTTCTCGCGCCCCATCTTCGGACTCCGACCCTCGACCGGATCACGGAGGTCCACGCCGAGGCCCTCGGACGCGCGCTGACTGCGCTCGACAATCGTGAGCCGCGCGGGGATGCGGCGCTCGCGCAAACGCAGCGAGCGGCGCTTCGGCTCGCGGTCGGCCACGCCGCGCCGTCCGAGCCCGCCGCTCAGGCCTTGTCTCTGTCCCGGCGAGAGGCCGGTCTGGAGACTTTCATCGGCGCGACCGACGCCTGCTCGGTCTGCCGCGTCGTTGCTCTGGCGCGCGATGAGTGGATCGCCTGGCTCGACGAGGCCGCCGAGGCCGGCGAAACGATCGAGGATCTTCTGCCCGTTTGCGCCGTTCACGTCTGGGACGCCTGGTCCGCGGCCGGCCCGGCCCTGCGCGCGGCCGTCGTCCGAAACGCGGTCCGAGTCGCGCGCCACAAGGTCGAGACGGCGTGCAAGTTCCTCGCCTGGAAACCGCCCCCGTTCTCAGCGCGGCGGCCGCTTGCCGGTCTCGTCTCGGCGGTCCAAGGACGCCGGCCCTTCGTTCGGCTGGCGCGGGCGGCGGTGGCGCGGGCCGAGCGCTGCCCGCTTTGCGCGCGACTCGCCGCCGCGCGGGACCGTTCGCTCGCGCTTCTGTTCGCGCTTCTCGAAGAGGGCCGGCATCGCAGCCGGTTCGAGGCGGGCTATGGCCTCTGCGTCAAACATTTCGCCCGGGCGCTCGCTTGCGGGCCTGAGCCGGCGGTCCGCGATTTCCTGATCCAAAGCGAGATCGCCAAGCTCGCACAGCTCGCCTGGGCGCTCGACGAATACGCCCGCAAACTCGCCTGGCAGGCGCGCCCGGAGGCGGCGGGGGCCGAGAAGCGGGCTCCGGCGGCGGCGCTCGACCGATTCGGAAGCTGGGGCGAATCGCTGCGTATCGATGCCCTGCGACACGATAAAAACGACA
>CAYYWV010000231.1:0-1654 GCA_964475385.1 uncultured Alphaproteobacteria bacterium
AGGCGTCGATGGCGTCGGCGGCGTCGCGGCCGTCCTTGATCGCCCAGACCACGAGCGAGGCCCCGCGCACGATGTCGCCGGCGGCGAACACGCCGTCGAGGCTGGTCATCGCCGTCGCGCGGTCGATCTTCACCGTGCCCCAGCCGGTGGTCTCGAGATCGGGCGCGCCGAACATCGCCGGCAGGTCGTCGGGGTCGAAGCCGAGCGCGGTGATCGCGAGATCGCACGGCAGGCGGAAGCGCGATCCCGGAATCGGCTGAGGGCTTTGGCGGCCGCTCGAATCGGGCGCGCCGAGGCGCATCCGCACCGCCCGGACCTCGCGCACAGCCCCGTCGCCGACGAAGGCCTCGGGCGCGGCGAGCCAGACGAACTCGACGCCCTCCTCCTCGGCGTGGGCGACCTCGCGCAACGAGCCCGGCATGTTGGCCCGATCGCGCCGATAAAGGCATTTGACCGAGCGCGCCCCCTGGCGCACGGCGGTGCGCACGCAGTCCATCGCGGTGTCGCCGCCGCCGATCACCACCACGTCCTTGCCATAAGCGTTGAGAACGCCGGAATCGAACGCCGGCACCGGGTCGCCGAGCCCCTTGCGGTTGCTCGCGATCAGGTAGTCGAGCGCCGGAACCACGCCGTCGAGACCGACCCCCGGCGCCGCGATCTCGCGCGCCTTGTAAACGCCGGTCGCAAGCAGCACCGCATCGTGGCGGGCGCGCAGATCGCCAAGGCTCGCATCGCGCCCGAGGACGAAGCCCTTGTGAAACACCACGCCGGCTTCGGCGAGCAGCCTTTCGCGCCGCGCCACCACCCGCTTGTCGAGCTTGAAGTTGGGAATGCCATAGACCAAAAGCCCGCCGACGCGATCGTAGCGGTCGTAGATCTCGACCCGGTAGCCCTTGGCGCGCAACCGCTCGGCGGCGGCGAGCCCGGCGGGGCCCGCGCCGACGATGCCGACCGAGGCGTCGCGCTCAGCGTCGGGGCGCGGCGGCTTGACCCAGCCCGCGGCGAAGGCGGTCTCGGTGATGAAGGTCTCGACCGCGCCGATGGTGACCCCGCCGAAGCCCTTCTCGATCACGCAGTTGCCCTCGCAGAGCCGGTCCTGGGGACAGATCCGCCCGCAGATCTCGGGAAAGGTGTTGGTCGCCGCCGCCATCTCGTAGGCCTCTTCGAGACGGCCCGCGGCGGTGAGCATCAGCCAGTCGGGAATGTTGTTGTGCAGCGGGCAGTGGACCTGGCAGAAGGGAACCCCGCACTGCGAGCAGCGCGAGGCTTGCGCCGCCGCCTCGTCGGGCGCGAACACCTCGTAAATCTCGCCGAAGTCGCGCCGCCTCTCTTCGGCGGCGCGCTTCTCGGGCGGCTCCCGGTCGAGCGCAACAAAGCGCAATAGCTCTACCGACACGCCTGTCCTCCGCGCATATCACCCCTTTCGGCCGAGTCTCGTTCCGGCCGGCTCTCGATCCTGATTACCCCAGCGCCCCATCGATGGCGAGCAAAAAAACGCGTAAAGGTCATGAAAGCTGACCTTATAATCCGATATTTCCTGGGCTGCTCCCGCAAAATGGGTTGAAATTGGTCGCTTCAGGAAAAATAGGTCTTACATGCTGTCGTTTTTATCGTGTCGCAGGGCATCGATACGCAGCGATTCGCCCCAGCTTCC
>CAYYWV010000232.1:0-1567 GCA_964475385.1 uncultured Alphaproteobacteria bacterium
GAGGATCTCGGCGTCCGACCAGCCGCGCGCGATCCAGTGGCCCGTGAGCCTGACCATGTGGTCGTGCCAGCGATCGCCGGCGCGGATCGCGGCGAGACAGGCCTCGACGGTGACGCCGTCGAACTCGGCGCCGATGTTGAGCGTGGTCTTGGCGACGGGTCCGGATACCGACGCGGATCGGTCGGCCTCCACCGTTTCCCTCTGCGCGGCCGACGGCTCGGGGTCGACCGGCGGGAACGCCTTGGCGATCTGGCCCGGGAAGTAGACCCGGGGGCGGCCGTCGTCGAAGGTCACGAACTCGGTGCGCTCGATGACGCGCCCGGGCTTGACCGGCCAGGCGATCGAGCCGCCGAGGCGCATCACCCGGCCCGGGTTGATCACCGACGGATCGCCGCCGAGCGCCAGGGCCAGGGCGCGGTTCTGACGGCGGCAGGCCTCCGGGTCGCGCTCCGGCGTCTCCTGGCGCCACAGCATCTGGGCGCGGACATGGGGGTGGCGGCCGGTGACGATCACCGCCGTCGGCGGGCAGCCGCGATGGCGGTAGGACTCGCGCGCGGTCGCGATCACGTCGTCATCGATGTCGACGTAGAAGCAGGTGAGGGCAAGGAAGTCCTCGTCCCGGCAGCGGTCGAAGGGCGGGATGTCGGGCTTGCGCAGCGCCTGGCCGATGTAGACGTTCTGGTTGGGCACCCGGTTCTCGCGCACCGCGCGCGCGACCAGATCGTCGATCGCGTCGGTGCCGAAGATCGCCGCGTGCTTGAGCCTGCCGTCCTTGCGATCGGTCCAGGCGAGCTCGATCCGGCCCTCGTGGCAACCGTCGAGGTCGCCGCCGAACAGGTGCTCGAGATGGGCGAGCATCTGGTCCGGGTCCGCGTCGATCATGGGCTGGACGGTGCTCTCGGTCATGGCGAGGGGATCCGCGAAGGCGCTCTCCAAGGGCCCCGCCGGGTTGCGGCGGGGCCTATGGGCAGCGCCCTCAGAACTCGGCGGTCTCGAGGTCGGTGGCGTGGGCTTGTGCCGGTTGGGCCGGCGGCGCGAGCCGTGGCGGCGGCACAGGCGTGGCCCGCGGCTTCGCTTCCGCCTCGCCCCGCCAGACCTCGGACGGATCGACCGGGCTCTCGTCGGCGAGCTCGGCCGGGCGGTCGACCCACTTCACGATCTCGAGCTTGGGCCGGTAGTTGACGCCGTAGCGGTCCTTCATGGGCTCGGAGCCGGTGCAGGCGATCACCGGCAGCTGGCCGGGATGGGCGGCGCGGTTCTCCTCGTAATCGGCGTAGATCTCGCGGATGGCGTTGCCCATGTGGATCGAGGCGCTCGAGAGCTCGACGGTGCCGCCGAAGAACTTCTTCGAGAAGACCGCGACCACGAAGCCGCGCTTGAAGCCCTCGCCGGGCGAGGGCGCGGCGCGGTCGAGCGAGGGATCGATCACTCGCTCGGGCGCCTCGCCCTCGCGGAAGCGCAGCCAGCCGGTCGCGATGTTGGCGAGGTCGGCGACGAAGGTCGGGCGCGCGATCTCGACGTCGCCGTCGTCGCCCTTGACGAACCACTTGTCGGCCTTGGCGTTGAA
>CAYYWV010000233.1:0-1548 GCA_964475385.1 uncultured Alphaproteobacteria bacterium
AGCGCGACCCCCGGCGTCATGCAGAACAGCCCGACGTTGATGCCCGAGGTGCCGAAGCGCGCCGCGGTCGAGGCGACCGCAAGGTCGCAGGTCGCGACGAGCTGGCAACCGGCCGCGGTCGCGACCCCGTGGACGCGGGCGATCACCGGCTGGGGAAGGCGCAAGATCCGCTGCATCATGCGGCTGCATCGCGCGAACAGATCCTCGTAGTAGGCGCGTTCGGGCCGCGCGCGCATCTCCTTGAGGTCGTGGCCCGCGCAGAACGCCTTGCCGGCGCCGGCAAGCACCACGACGCGGACCGACGAATCCTCGGCGATGGCGTCGAGCGCTTCGGTGAGCGCGCCGAGCAGCGCCTCCGACAGCGCGTTGTACTGCGCCGGCCGGTTGAGGGTGAGCGTGCAAACGCCGTCCGCATCGGCGCGCAAGAGAACGGGCGCGTCGGCGGCCTGGGGCGAGGGCTGAGAACTGGCGGCGGTGGTCGTCATGGCGAACCCGGCATTTGGTCGAGGCCTCTATTCTATGCGGGATCGCGCGCGCGGGGGCAAGATTTCGCATCGCCCGTGGACGCGCGCGCCCGCGCGTTTAAGATGGCGGCGCAAACGAGAAGGAGGCGGGAATGAGCGATCGCGAGGCGTCGAGGATCACGAACGAGGCCTTCGAGCGTCTGATGGCCGAGAAGTTGCCTTTGGCCGGGCTCTTGAGAATCCGCCTCGAAAGCCTGGCCGCGGGCCGCGCCGTCATGCGCATGCCCTGCGACGAGGCGGTCCTGCGTCCCGGCGGCACGGTGAGCGGGCCGGCGATCGTGGCGCTCGCCGACGTCGCGCTCTACGCCGCGGTGCTCAGCCTGATCGGACCGGTCGAGCTTGCGGTCACCACCAACCTCACGGCCAACTTTCTGCGCCGCCCGCCCGCCGGCGACCTGGTCGCCGAGGCCGAAATCCTGAAGCTCGGCCGCCGGCTCGCCGTCGGCGCGGTGGTCCTTTACGGGACCGCGAAGGACGCTCCCGTGGCCCATGTCACGGGCACCTACTCGATCCCGCCGCAAGCCTAACGGTATTATAGTACCGCTAACTTAATCCACTGAATCCAAAGAAAGGTTCCAGGAAGCTGTGCTGTTTTCACGGTTGACAGCGCGAAGGGCTGTGGCATACTCCGCGCCCATCCGCTTACAGGCCGGAACCAACTAGCAGGGGCCATCGTGATAGGGGCCATGAAGACGTACAGCGCCAAGCCGTCCGAGGTCGAACGGAAGTGGTATGTGGTCGATGCCGACGGCGTCGTCCTCGGCCGCCTCGCTTCCGAGATCGCGCGGCGCCTCCGCGGCAAGCACAAGCCGATTTACACGCCGCATGTCGACTGCGGCGACAACATCATCGTCATCAACGCCGAGAAGGTGCGCCTGACGGGCAACAAGCGCGACCGCGAGGTGTTCTACTGGCATACCGGCTATCCCGGCGGCATCAAGGGGCGGACCTTCGCCCAGCGGCTTGACGGCGACCATCCCGAGCGGGTGATCAAGAAGGCGGTCGAGCGCATGATCCCGCGCGG
>CAYYWV010000234.1:0-1536 GCA_964475385.1 uncultured Alphaproteobacteria bacterium
GACCGCCGCCGCGAAGGCCCGATGACCGACGAAGAGCGCGAGGTTCTGTTCGGCGCCCGCCAGTTCGGCCGCGCGCCCGGGGGCGGAGACGGCTGATGGCGGCGAAGCCCGGCGACCTTCGGCCCGAGACCCTCGCCGCCCAGGGGCTCGGCTGGATCGATCCGCAGTTCGGCGAGGTCACGCCGCCGATTCATCTTTCGACCACTTACGCCAAGGCGCCCGACGCCCAGGGGCGGGTGGGGCGCATGTACACCCGCGACGCCAACCCGACCTACGACCAGGCCGAAGCGCTCATCGCCGCTCTCGAGGGCGGCGCGGCGGCGCGATTGTTCGCGTCCGGAATGGCGGCGGCGAGCACGGTGTTCCAGGCGCTCTCGCCGGGCGATCACGTGATCCTGCCCGCGGTCACCTACCACGGCGTGCGCAAGTATGCGCAAGTCCACGGCGCGCGCTGGGGGCTTGCGCTGAGCTTCGTTCCCAACGGCGATCTCGACGCCTTGGCGCGGGCGGTCCGGCCTGGCGAGACGCGCCTGGTCTGGGTCGAGACCCCATCGAACCCGATGATGGAGATCGCCGACATCGCGGGCGCGGCCGAGATCGCGCATGCGGCGGGGGCGGCGCTCGTGGTCGACAACACGGTGCCGACGCCGGCGCTCACCCGGCCGCTCGCGCTTGGCGCCGATCTCGTCATGCACTCGGCGACCAAGTACCTCTCCGGCCATTCGGACGTGCTTGCGGGCGCCCTCGTCGCCGCCCGCGAGGACGACGCGTTGTGGCGGCGGATCGTCGCGCTCCGGCACGACGCGGGCGCGGTGCTCGGCCCGTTCGAGGCTTGGCTTCTCTTGCGCGGGATGCGGACGCTGTACTTGCGCGTGCGCGCGGCTTGCGAGAACGCGCTGGCCATCGCGCGGCGGTTCGCGGACCACCCGCGGCTCATAGAGGTGCTTTACCCCGGGCTCGAACGCCACCCCGGCCACGGAATCGCGGCGCGCCAGATGGCGGGCGGCTTCGGCGGGCTTTTGTCGCTTCGCGTCCGCGGCGGGGCGCAGGCGGCGCTCGCCGTCTCGGGCGCGGTCGCGGTGTTCAAGCGGGCGACCTCGCTCGGCGGGGTCGAGAGCCTGATCGAGCACCGCGCGAGCATCGAGCCGCCTGACAGCCCGGTGCCCGACGATCTCCTGCGCCTTTCGGTCGGGATCGAGGCCGCGGACGACCTGATCGCCGACCTCGAACGCGCGCTCGACGAAGTTCCCGCATGATTTGTCCCTATGACCGGCTTGCCTATGATTGATCTTTACACCTGGTCGACGCCCAACGGCCGCAAGGTTTCGATCATGCTCGAAGAATGCGGCCTCGCCTACGCTGCGCATCCGGTCGACATCGGCAAGGGCGAGCAGTTCGACCCTGCGTTCCTCGAAATCAGCCCCAACAACAAGATTCCGGCCATCGTCGATCCGGACGGCCCGGACGGGAAGCCGCTCAGTTTGTTCGAATCGGGGGCGATCCTGATCTATCTCGCCGAGAAGACGGGCCGCCTGC
>CAYYWV010000235.1:0-1523 GCA_964475385.1 uncultured Alphaproteobacteria bacterium
CGGCCATCTCGTCGCGGCCGTAGCCGATGTTCACGCACCACATGCCGCCGATGCCGTCGATGAAGCGCTCGCCGTCCGAGTCGCTGACGTAGATGCTCTCCGCCTCGGCGACGATCAGAGGCTCGGTCTTGCGCCGCGTCTCGAGGCTCGCCCAAGGGTGCAGGACATGCGTGCGGTCCTTGCGTTGCAGATCCTCGGTGTCGTAGGGAAGATTGCGGGTCACGTCGCACCTGTGCGTGGCTGAATGTGGCTGATTGTCGCTGATCGCCCGTTCAGCGCCAGCCTAGACGCCCCGCTGCCGCCCGGCAAGCGAGGCGCCCGCATTTGAAGCTGCGGCGCCGGTTTGGGCGGAGCGCCCCTAAACCTTTCGCCCATGTCGGGCAATACCGTCGAAAATGGCGCGGCTCGCGCTCTGTGTTCCAAAAGGCGTCGCCGATCAAGATATTGACGAACAAAGGAAATGTACATTTCCTGAGTGTTTGGTCGATTTTTAAAATCGAGAGACCGGAATTAGACAACCGGTTCGCCCTTGAACGACTCCATGGGACCGAGGCCCTCGTCCTTCGACGACGCTCATCCTTCGGCGGCGGTCAGCCGCGGCGCCACAGCGTCTCCACCAGGCCGGCGGCCGAGACCAGGACACTGCCGGCGAGCTCGGCTGCGCCGAAGGGCTCGCCCGAAAGCAGCGCCGCCGAAACCGCGCCCACCGTGATCTCGGTCATGAACAGGAGCCCGACCAGCCCCGGGCTCAACCGTCTGGCGCCCCACAGCACCAGAAGGGCCGAGGGCAGGACGATAAGGAGCAGCGCCGGCGTCAGCCACGGCAGCGTCGCGAGCACCGCGGCGAGCGTCGGCGGCGCTCCGGCGCGGCCGCCCGCAAGCATGGCCATCGCCAATGCCAGGGCCGCGCCCAGCGCGAAGTAGAGAAAGGCGATCTCCGCCGCGCCGGCGCGCTCGCCCTTAAGCCGCACCGCGGCGAAGGCCCAGACCAGGCCCGAAGCCAAGGCCATCCAGTCGCCGCGCCCGCGCGGCAGCGGCGCCCCGGTCTCGTCGGCGAGAATGACCCAGAGCCCGGCAAGGCCAAGGGCGATGCCGAGAAGGCGCGCCCGGGTGATCGCCTCGCCCAGGGCGATCCGCGCGAGAAGCGTCGACCACACCGGGGTCAGATAGTAGAGCAGGATCGCCCGAACCACCTCGGTGAACAAGAGGGCTTCGGCGTAGAGCACCATGGAGACGGCGGCGAGCGCCGCCGTCGCGAGGAGCCCCCGGCCGCCGGCGCGAAGCTGCGGGGCGCGGGCGAGCCCCAGCGGAACGAGCAGAAGGGCCGGGACGGCGTAGAAGACGAAGGTCGCCCAGGCGCCCTCGATCCCGGCCGCATCCAGCGCCCGCAGCGGAATCCAGAACAGGCCCCAAAGCGCCGCGCCGGCGGCGACGGCGAGCCGCGCGCGGATATCGATGGCGGCGGCTCCCTTCGCCGTCTTTGCGGGCGGTCTCATCGAGGGATGCGGCTCAGCGGCCGGCGC
>CAYYWV010000236.1:0-1513 GCA_964475385.1 uncultured Alphaproteobacteria bacterium
CGATGGTGAGCAGGATGATGAACGCCTCGCCCGTCTCGGGCGCGTTGATCGCCTGCTTGGCGGTGAGCGAGATGCTGCGAGCCATTTACGGCAAGACCTCCAGACTCAGCGTCGCCCGCCACTTGCTCGGCGCCACGAGGTCATATTCCGGGGGCGCGACGAACCGGCATTTGATCACCGCGCCGGTCCTCGGGTGCATGTAGTCGAACCGCAAGCTGCCGCCGGCGGTGTCGGTCACGAAAAAGTTGTCGAGCGCCTGAACCTGCGCATCACTGAGGACGAGCGGCACCTGAAACTTGCGCACGCCCGCGGTGAACCTGCGACGCAGCTTCGCCGGGCCCGCGTCCATCTCGGTGCGGACCACCATGTCGGGCGCCGTCTCGCGGTGACCGAGAAGCGGCACCGCAGGAAGAATGCCTGGCCAGGCGGGCATGTCAGCGCAGCGCCGTCGCCGGCGTCAGGTTGAACGTCTCGCGCACGGCCTTGAAGGTCTCGCCGCCCGAGCGGAGGTCGCGGGAGACCAGCCGGCCGATCACGATCTCGAGGTCGCGGCCACGGTTGCCGCGGCGCGATTCGCGTGTCTCGACAGGCGCGCCGGTATTGTTGACGATGGTGACGTTGACGTCCGCACCGCCGCCGGCGGCCTTGACGCCAAGGTCGCCGCCCGGCAGGCGCGCAAGCGGCAGGATGGCCTCGGGCCCCGCCTCACCCATCAGTCCGGCGCCGGACGCGAGCCTGAACAGCGTCGGCCGGTTGACGACGCCGCCGCGGGCGAACCTCACGAGGCCGGAAGCATCGAAGACATTTCCCTTCGCGCTTGTGATGAAGCCGGGAGTGACATTCTCGAAGCCGGGCGCGATCGGCCCGCCGACGGGGTTTGTGCTCGGTGTCGTGAACAGATTGTCGAGGAAGCCGCTGAACGCATTGAACAGCGGATCTGTGATTCGCTGCTGGATGACCTTCTCGGCGAAATTGACCAAGAAGCTCTGACCGAGAGATTTAAAGGTTAAGTCGCCAGTGACCAGTGCTTCGGCCATGGTCCGCGAGAACTCGCGGCCGAAACCTTGAACCGCCTGCTTGAGATCGTCGAAGGCCTGCTGGCCAGCATCGCTCAGCCCCTCGAACGCGTCCGTGTTGCGCAGCGTGGTCTCGATCTCCGCCTCTTGCGCGGCGATCGCTTCACGCGAGGCCTTCTCGACCGCGCGCTGGAAGGTCGCTTGCGTGAGCGCCCCGTTCGCGCGCAGCCTGTTGAGCTCAGCGATCCGTGCCGCGAACCGCTCGGCGGCGGTGCGCGTCTCCTCGAAGATGCTCTGCGCTTTCGCCGAGTCCTCCTTGCTCGGCCCGATCTCGATGACAGGAACCTTCTTGCGTGGGCGGCTAGACGGCGCGGAATCACCCTTCTCGGATTCCTTGGCCAGCTTCAGCTCGAGGTCAAGAATCTCGGCCATGACCTTACGCCTGGCTTCCAGCAGCCCTGGCCGCGCGACGTCGATCCCGCCCTCGGCCGCGATCT
>CAYYWV010000237.1:0-1513 GCA_964475385.1 uncultured Alphaproteobacteria bacterium
ATGCGGCTTCGTCCGCTCAAACTTCGCCTTCGACATCGTCCCTTCTCAATCCTCGGCTGCACGTGCCGTCTGGTGATATCCCTTGCCGACCCCCGGACTTGGCGAACAGGCCCCGGACGGCGGCGGTTTCGTGGTGGAGCGGGTGGCGGGAATCGAACCCGCGTAGCCAGCTTGGAAGGCTGGAGCTCTACCACTGAGCTACACCCGCCTGTCGAGCGCCATAAGCGTCGCGACGCGTTTGGTGGAGGGGGTAGGATTCGAACCTACGTAGACGTACGTCGGCAGATTTACAGTCTGCTGCCTTTAACCACTCGGCCACCCCTCCGCGGAAACGCGACGCCGCGTTATCGCAGCAGCGCGCACTATCGGGTTTTCCGCTGCGTTGTCAATGGCCTTGACGCGCGCAAGCGCCTACTTCCCGCCCCATCGATCACGGTAAAGGAGAAATGCGTCGAGACGATTATGTTGCTCTCGGTGAATGGCGGACACTATATCAAGCCATGACGTTACGCAAGCCCCGATCCGCAGGCCGCCGGGCGCGCGCCGGAGCGCCTTCTCGAGGCCGCCGCGCGGGCGGCTCCACGGTCTGGCTGTTCGGCCGCCATGCGGTCGCCGCCGCGCTCGCCAACCCGCAGCGGCGCTGCCGCCGCCTGGTGGCGACCGATGAGGCGCTCGACGCGCTCGCGGACGCGCTCGGACGCTCGCCCGCCCGGCCCGGCCTCGCGATCGAAAGCGCGCCCCGGGCCGCTTTCGCCGAGCATCTGCCGCGGGGCGCGCTGCCGCCCGGCGCGGTGCACCAGGGGCTTGCGCTGGCCGCCGAGCCCTTGCCCTCGCCCGCGCTCGATGCGGTCTGCGCCCTTGAGGCGGGCGCAGAGACGGCCCCGGAGCGCGCAGCCGTGGTGGTCCTCGACCAGGTGACCGATCCCCAGAACCTCGGGGCCTGCCTGCGGGCGGCCGCCGCCTTCGGCGCCCGCGCCGTGATCGTCCCCGACCGCCACAGCCCGCGCGAGAGCGGCGCGCTCGCCCGCGCCGCTTCGGGCGCGCTCGACCTGATCCCCCTGGTCCGGGCGCCGAACCTCGCCCGCGCCCTCGACCGCCTCAAGCGCCTCGGCTACTGGTGCGCGGGCCTCGACGCCAGGGCGGCGGAACCGCTCGCCGAGGCCCTGCCGCGGGGGCCGGCAGCGCTGGTCCTCGGCGCCGAGGGGGCGGGGCTCAGGCGGCTCACGCGCGAGCGCTGCGACGGCCTCGCCCGGCTGCCGATCTCGGACGCGGTCGAGAGCCTCAACGTCGCCGCCGCCGCCGCCGTCGCGCTTTATATCGCGACCCGCGAAAGAGCGCTCCCGTGATGCTTGGGCGAGGAAGCCCAAGAGAGCTCGGCGCTTGTCCCCGCCGCGAGCCGGCGCTATCGTCCGTCGTCGGCCCCAAAAGAGCCGCCAGAGCCGGATTAGCTCAGCGGTAGAGCAACTGATTTGTAATCAGTAGGTCGTGGGTTCGAATCCCTCATCCGGCTCCA
>CAYYWV010000238.1:0-1512 GCA_964475385.1 uncultured Alphaproteobacteria bacterium
ATCTTCTTCGTCGTTCTCGGCCCGGCGATCATTCAGGTCATCCGCACCTTCTGAGAAAGCGCGCCCTTCGCCCGGGCCCCTTGTCACGCCTCCGCCCATTGGCGGAGAAGGTTGGCGTAGGTCTTGAAGGCGAGCGCGCATTCCTCGCTGTCCGGGTCAGTCTCGTGGAGACGCCGGCGAATACGGTCGAGGTCGTGGAGAACCTCGCGCTGCGCGGCTCCGCGCACCCGGCTCTGCACCCAGGTCACGGCGACGAGGCGCTCGCCATCGGTTACCGGCGTCACCCGGTGCAAACTATGCGAAGGGTAGACCACGGCCGCGCCCGCCGGCAGCTTGACCGTCTGGACGCCGTACGAGCCGTGGATCTCGAGCGCGCCGCCCGCATAAGCGTCGGGCGGGCTGATAAAGACCGTCACCGAGAGATCGGTCCGTATCCGGTGCGCGCCCTTGCCCATCAGCGCATCGTCGACATGCAGACCATAGGCCATGCCCGAGCGGTATCGGCTGAACAGCGGCCGGTTGATCGCGCGGGGAAAAGCGATCCGCTGGAAGGCGGCCGAGGTTTGCAGGGCCTCGATGATCATGCGGTCGAGGCGATCCCGCCCCTCGGCGGAGCGATCCGCCTGCTCGTTGCGCTTGACCGTCTTGGCCCAGAAGCCGGCGGTCGCCCGGCCGTCGACGAACGGCAGGCGGCTCAAGCCCGCGCGCAGGGTTTCCAGGGCCTCGTGGTCGAGAAGATCAGGGATGCAGTGAATCACGGGCTCTTACCAGTCGACGGGTTTCCACAGGCCGTCATCGTCGCGGCAGGCGATGCGGACCGCGCTCGCCAATCCCTGCGCGGCGCTGATTACGGCCTCGCGGTAGCGGCGGCAGTAATAGCCGGTGGTCGTCTTGAAGGTCGCAAGCGGCGTCACCGAGCCCGATACCCTGCCCGAAGCGCTCGTCCAGCCGAGCGAGCGCTTGCTCTCAAGGGTTTCGAGCGCGCGCTGAACGGCGGCGCGCGCGAGCCCGATGTCAGCCCCGTCGAGGCCACGGTAGAGCGGCTCGTCGCGGCTTGCGGCCGCAGCGCCTGCGTAAACCAGCGCCGCAAGCCCAACCGCAACCGCAAGAATGAGAGCCGGAAGCGCCCGCAGTCCCCCGGAACCCAGTTCGCGCCTCATTGCCAGCCGTTCGCTATCGCCGCCGCTTCTTCATCCTTCGAGAGGTCGGGGCCGACCTTGCCGAGCCCGCCGGCGAATCCTCCTCTTTCTCCGGGGGGCTCTGGTCCGGCATCGCTCTGGCTTGCGTTTCCTTTACCCGAATGGCCCGAATCATCGCCCGTCTCGCCTGATTTCCCGGAGCCGCCCGGGCCGTCCGATCCTTCTCCGCCGTCGGAGCCAGAGCCCGAGCCGCCCGAGCCCGAACCGCCAGAGCCCGAGCCGCCCGACCCCTCGCCGCCTTCACCGCCTTCGCCGCCCTCGCCGCCCTTGTTGTGAACGAGGAATCCGTTGGCGAAATAGCTGTGCTCGCCGT